>CALVJW010000001.1 GCA_944332435.1 uncultured Bacilli bacterium
GTACAAAAATTATAAAGAAAGGAGTTTCTAATATATGTGAAAAATTCACATAATTAGATTATACGTGATAAAATGAAACAGAAAGAAATAGAGTATTTTACACTGAGTAGAATAAAGACTAAAAAGCCAAATCCCAATATCATGAAAAGAAATAAGAAGCAAGACCAAGGCTTTTTTGCCAAAAAGTTTGGTATTTTAATTCAAGGAAAACTTGTAGGTGGGTTAAAAATTAATCGTAGCCAATATCAAAAACTTACGAGTGGAACTTATATTTTGGAAAGTGAAAAGGAAAAACGTTTAGCAGAATTATTAAAATCTAAGAATTATGGGTTCTTTTCTTTGAAAAAAGAAAGAAAAGAAGATATTGCAATATCTACATTAGAGATTAAAAAAACTGATATGTTAGTAATGCCAAATGCCGTTTCAGTAAAACATTATGATACAAATCAACAAGTAGATGGTAGTGCCTATCGTGTTTTTGAAAATGGAATGAGTACATCGATTAAGCCAGGAATTTATATTAGTGAAAAAGATTTAAAAAAAGGAGTTCGAACAAAAGTAGAACTTCATTTACCAAAATTTGCCTTTCTTAAAAATAAAGTAAAACAACAATTTGTTGATAATTCTTCAGAGTTATGGAATACTTGTAAAAAGGCAAGCAATAAAAACAAGATTGGTTATGTGAAAAAACTTTGCTTTGCTTCTTCTTTTACGACATTATTAGCAATGGGGACTACCTTTACTTTAGCGGGTAATGAAGAGGCAATGAATTATGTAAAAGAAGCTGAAATTCCACAACAAAAAGAAGCGATTACTTCATCAACTTTTGTTTCAAGTGAAATAAAAAAAGATACACCTGCAACAACATTAGATGAACCAATTCAAATAGGGAATGCAATTACCTTAAGAGAAGGAAGCGCTTATTATAAAGAAGCAAGTATGGAAAGCGGAGAAACTTTCGTTTACAATGATTATGTAAGTCAATCTGATTATAATGAAATTACAGCAGTTGCGATTGTTGATGAAAATAAACAAGTTCAATTTGTTTCTTATGAGAAAGGATTTAAAATTTGGGAAGCGATTGAATATGCCAATGAACACAATATTAAAAATTATCAGATTATGTTTCATTTAGGTCCAATTGATCAAAAAGTAATGGACGGGGCTAATCCATATCGCTTAGGATGGACGAGCATTTTAAATATGGAAAAAGCAACAAGCAAAGTGTATACAAAATAAGTTGATAACGGTTTCAATAAGTAAAAAACATGTGTTATATCCAAACTTAGAATGTTTTAATCTAATATGAAAAAAGAAAGACCACATTTTTATAATGTGGCTTTTTTATAAAAAAATAGCAATTAGCTATTTTATCTGTAATAATAGTAATTATTATAATAAGGATATGGTTGATAATAAGGATATGGGTATGGGGCAGGATAATAATTAGGTCTAAATGCTGGTGATAGTAATCCTCCAGTAATACCACCTAGTACAAACGGAAATAAAAATCCTCCAATACGATCTTGTGATGGCTGTGATTGGGTTGGAAAAGATTGATAACGGTTTGTTGACATAGGAATCCTTTGATTTGAATAACTTGTATACATAAAATCCTCCTCTCATGGTATAATATGTAAAGAATAGAAAAGAGTGAGATTATGGATGAAAGAATTAAAAAATTAAGTAAAACAATTGTTGATTATTCAATTGCTGTCAAGGAAAACGATAAAGTATTAATTAGTTGTTCGATAGAATGTAAGCCGTTAGTAAAGCAGTTATTAGCAGATATTGCTTTAAAAAAAGCGCATGCTTTTGTTGATCTTTATGATAGTGAATTAGAAGCCTTATTATTAAAAAATACATCAGAAGTTAAAATTCCTATGATTAAGAAACAGAAACGTTATGATGTTGATACATATGATTGTTTTATTCATATTCGCTACACAAAAAATGAATATGAAGGAAAAGACGTACCTGCTAATATTAGAAAACAAATAGGAGAAGCGACTGTAGAAGAGGATGATATTCGTATTAATGAAAGAAGATGGGTATTATTAAATTATCCATCCGAAATCGATGCTTATAAGGCCCAGAAAAGTACAGAGGAGTTTACGAATTATGCGCTTGATGTTATGACTGTTGATTATAAAAAAATGCACGATGCGATGGTTCCATTAAAAAAATTGATGGAAAAAACAGATAAGGTAAGACTTGTTGCTCCAAATACGGATATTACTTTTTCTATAAAAGATATTCCAGTTGTGCCATGTTGTGGAGAAAATAATATTCCTGATGGAGAAATCTTTACCGCTCCCGTAAAAGAATCAATTAACGGAACGATTACTTTTAATACACCTTGTCCATACCAAGGAAATATCTATACAGGAGTATCACTTACTTATGAAAATGGAAAATTAGTAGAATGTCATTGTAATGAGGATAATGAAGCATTAAAAACAATTTTTGATACTGATGAGGGTTCAAGATACGTTGGAGAGTTTTCTATAGGAGTAAATCCTCAAATTTTAGATCCAATGGGAGATATTTTATATGATGAAAAAATATTAGGAAGTATTCATTTTACACCAGGGCGGGCATATAAAGAAGCGTTTAATGGTAATACTTCTGCAATCCATTGGGATATGGTTTTAGTGATGAGAAAAGAATATGGTGGTGGCGAAATTTATTTTGATGACCAATTAATTCGAAAAGATGGTATTTTCACACTAGAAGAATTAAAACCACTAAATTATCATTTAAAATAGTATAAACAGATAAAGTTCTTCATATCATTAGATAGGTGAATGAGATGAAGAACTTTTTTAGTATATTAGGACTCATTACTTTGTTTGTATTTAGTTTTATTTATACAGAAAAGACAAAAGTTGTCGTTCAAGAAATGGATGACTTGATGATTGAATTAAAATCAAAAAGTACATTATATGAGGTAAAAGCAAAAGAAGCCAATATTGTAAAAGATACCATTGTACCAGGGTTAGCTGGAAAAAGAGTGGATATCAATAAAAGTTATGTTAAGATGAAAGAGTATGGCAAATTTAACGAAAATCTATTCGTATATGAAAAAACATTACCCAAAGAAACATTACAAAAAAATACATCAAAGTTTGTAATTAGAGGTAATAAAGAAAAACGGATGGTTAGTCTTATTTTTTTAGTAGAAGAAAAAGATAATATTGATAAAATTTTATCAATATTACATCAGTATCAAACAAGGGCAACTTTTTTTATCGATGGTAATTGGTTAGAAAAGCATGTTGAAGTATTAGATCGATTAATTGAGGAACACCATACAATTGGAAATTTAAGTTATCATCGAGATTACCAAGATAGCTCTTTTGTATGGATTGATACAATTATTAAAAAGATTGGAAAACAAAGTCAAAGCTTTTGTTATAGTGAAACAAAAGATACTAAAGTGACAGATATTTGTCATTTATATCAAGATATTACGATTGTGCCTAATATCGTTGTAAAAGAAGATCCACTAAGTGAAATACAAGAACAGTTATCCTCAGGTAGTCTTATCGCACTTGAAGTAAGTGAAACAACAGAGCAACAATTATCAACTATGATTCGTTATATTGAATCAAGAGGGTATGAATTAGAGAATTTACAAAAACATATTATGGAGTAATATAAGAAAATGTAGTAGAAAGTATCATACAATCTATAGATAATGAGAAGGAAAAATAAATCTTTTATAAAAATAGATACCTGATGATTGAAGCTGATTATCAGGTTTTTAATTGCCTCTTTGAATAGACAAAAATAATAATTTTTATTATAATAAGTGCGAGGGATTAGTATGAAAAAAGTAGAAATTTTAGCTCCAGTAGGAAATATGGAATGTTTTTATGCCGCAATTGAGGCAGGTTGTGATGCAGTATACTTAGGTGGTTATTTATTTGGTGCTAGAAGTTATGCAGGTAATTTTAGTAATGAAGAATTGGAAAAAGTAATTGCTGAAGCACATTTATACGGAGTCAAAGTGTATGTTACTGTAAATACACTAATTTATGAAGAAGAAGTAGAAATGTTTATGAATTATATTGATGAACTTGTTCGTATGAATGTGGATGCTTTAATTATTCAAGATATTGGTATGTTGGATCTTATTCATCAAACTTATCCAGAGTTAGAGTTACATGCTTCAACACAAATGCATATTCATAACGAAAAAGGAGTCGAGATTGCTGAAAAATTAGGATGTAAACGTGTTGTACTTGCAAGAGAAACAGATATTGACTTGATTCGTAAGATTCGAAGTAAAACGTCATTAGAATTAGAGATTTTTGTTCATGGAGCTTTATGTGTTAGTTATTCAGGGCAATGTCTTATGAGTAGTTTAATTGGTGGAAGAAGTGGAAACCGTGGTACATGTGCTGGAACTTGTCGCTTACCATATACACTGGTAAAAAAGGAACATGGTCAATATAAAACAATTCTTTCAGATTCCTACTTACTTAGTATGAAAGATTTAAATACGTTAGAGCACATTCAAGAATTATTAGATGCTGGAGTAGATAGTTTAAAAATAGAAGGAAGAATGAAACGACCTAGTTATGTATATCAAGTAGTTTCTCTTTACCGAAAAGCAGTAGAACAATATGAAGCGGGAAAAACGATTTGTATTACTAAAGAGGACCAAAAAGAATTACAAAAGATTTTTCATCGTGGTTCTACGAAAGGCTTTTTATTTCATGAAGATAGTTTTCATATTACCAATGATTATAGACCAAATCATATGGGGGTAGAGATTGGAAAAGTAATCAAAACAGATGGACTATGGACAACGATTGCGTTAACTGATTGTATTCGTATTCATGATGGCATTCGTATTTTAGGAAAGAAAGATATTGGAACGGTATTAAATGTTTTTAAAATGGGAAAAGAGATTGTAAAAGAAGCAAAAAGTGGAGATGTAGTTACATTAAAATTACCAGAGCAAGTAGAAATTGGTAGTACAGTTGTAAAAACAACAGACCAAAGACAACTGGATAGAATTACAAGAATCATAGAAGAACAAAAAAGAAAGGTATCACTTACAATTCATGTATCAGTAAAAGTTGGAAGTCCAATTGAATTAAAAGCAAGTGATGGTATACATGTTATTCAAAAAAGTGGAAACTTTATTGTAGTTCCAGCACAAAATAAACCAGTTACAAAATCGGAAATTGAAGAAAAAATGTTGAAACTAGGAAATACAGTTTATTGTTGTAACAAGATGAAGGTTGATTTAGAAGATGGTTGTTTCTTTCCAATGAAAGAAATCAATGAACTAAGAAGAATGATGATCGAAGAAATGAATTTAGCGAGAACAAAGAAAAGGGAATATTTTAAAAATCACTATCATAGAGAAGTGCCTAATTATCAAGCAAGAAAAGAAAAAAGAATTTTTGTTACAACGAAAGAACAATATGAAGAGTTAGAAAAAGAGTTATTTGATGAAATTTATGTAAGCTCTAATTTATATGAGCAAGTAGAAGAAAAGGATAGGGTAGTGAAACGGTTACCAAGAGTAATGACCCGTTTTTTAGAGGAACCAGAAAAATTATTAATCTCTGAATTAGGTAGTGTTCTTATGTATCCAGGCCAAGTAACTGATTATTCACTAAATGTAACGAATTCTTATTCTGTTGCTTTATTGCATGCCCTAGGAGTAAAAAGGGTAACACTATCATATGAATTAAATCAAAATCAGATTGAGCAACTATTAACGGCTTATCAAAAGCGTTATCATGCTAGACCAAATCTTGAATTGATTGTTTTTGCAAAGGAAGAAATGATGACTTCTAAATTTCTTCTTCCAAAAAAATATCAAGTAGAGGGAGAACTTTATTTAAAAGATCGTTTTGGCAACTATTATTTTGTAAATATTGAAGATGGTTATATGGTCTTATACCATGATAAAAGAAGAATATGGAATGATTACGAAGCTTATTATCAAATGGGGATTCATAGCTTACGTTGGATGCTATGCCCGTTAGATTCTTATTCGGATATCAAAAACAAGCTATTTAGGTAATCTTAAATGGTATATAAGACACGAAAATAAAGATGAAAAAGAATAGACTTTTTCATTTTTTTATACTATAATAAAAAGCAATTTAATGGAGGTGTCATCTCATGAAGTCAAATTTGCCAGTGATTCTTTTAAAACAAATTGTAGTACTTCCTCATAATGAAGTAAAATTAGAGTTTGACACACAAGAATCAAAAAATTTATTAGATATTTCAGAGATGTTTCACAATAATAAATTATTAATTGTTTGTATAAAAAACCATTTAGAAGAACGAATCATGAAAGAACAATTACCATCCATTGGTGTAGTAGCAAAAGTTATAAATAAAATAGAATTACCAAATGGAGCAATACGTGTCGTTGTAAAAGGGATAAAACGAGTTGCTGTGTTAGAATATTTAAATTTTGAAGAACCTCAAGAAACTTTAGAATCTATTATTGAGGATATACCAAATATCACTTTTGAAGAAAAAGTAGAATCGATTTTAAAAGATAAAATCTATCGCGAATTAGAAAAATATGTAAAGCAGATTTCTTACACTAGCAATAGCGTATTATCCATCATTCAAAATGCCAATCAAATTGCCGATATTACGGATATTGTTGCTCCATATTTGTCATTAAAATTTGACCGATTATATGCATATTATTTAGAAAGTAATAGTAAAAATAGAGTTTCTATGTTATTGGAAGATATTTATGAATCTAGACAAATATTTGAGATTGAAAAAGAAATTGACAGTAAAGTAATGAATGAGTTAAATGAGACACAAAAGAATTATTTTTTGAAAGAAAAAATACGTCTTATTAAAGAAGAATTAGGGGAAGAAGAGGACGATTTAAAAGAAAAAATACAGTCATTAGAAGCACCAGAAAAAATAAAGAAACGCCTTTTATTAGAATATAAACATTATCAAGAATTATCTATGATGTCACCAGAAGCAAGTGTTATCAAAACTTATATTGAATGGTTACTTGCGTTACCGTGGTCTACTACAACAGAAGATAATTTAGATATTGCGAGTGCAAGAGAAATATTAAACCGGAATCATGCGGGGTTAGAACAAGTAAAAAATCGTATTATAGAGTTTTTAGCTGTTCGAAAAAAAACGAATGCCCAAAATAGTCCAATCTTATGCTTTGTTGGACCACCAGGAGTAGGAAAAACAACACTCGCGTATTCCATTGCAGAAGCGACTGGGCGAAATTTTGTCAAAATTTCTGTTGGTGGTATGCATGATGATTCAGAAATTATGGGTCATAGAAGAACTTACTTAGGAGCGAAGCCTGGAAGAATTATTAGTTCGATGAAGAAAGCAAAAACACTGAATCCAGTATTTTTAATTGATGAAATTGATAAACTACAAGTGGGAATACATGGTGATCCGGCAAGCAGTTTACTAGAAGTACTAGATCCAACACAAAATCAATATTTTAGTGATCACTATATTGAAGAAGAATATGATTTATCACAAGTGATGTTTTTAGTGACAGCCAATCGTATAGAAACAATTCCCGAAGCATTAAAAGATCGTTTAGAAATTATTGAACTATCGGGATATACAGAATTAGAAAAATTAAATATAGCAAAAAAACATTTGATTCCTACTCTGTGTCAAAGTCATAATTTAGCACGCAATCAATTTATAATTTCTGATGATACTATCAAATTTTTAATTCAAGAATATACCCGTGAAGCAGGAGTAAGAGAGTTAAAAAGACAATTAGAAACGTTAATTCGAAAGATTGTAACAGAGATGGTATTAAAAAAGAAAGAAGCAGAAGTGTATCATATTACAAAAAAAGTATTAATCGATTATTTAGGAAAAGAGAAATATCCTAAAACGACAATGTTGCCAAGTCGAATTGGTGTCGTAAATGGTCTGGCTTATACTTCTTATGGGGGAGATACACTTGCGATTGAAGTAAATTATTATAAAGGGACTGGAAAACTTGTATTAACAGGGTCTTTAGGTGATGTCATGAAAGAAAGTGCTATGATTGCGTTATCTTATTTAAAAGCAAATGTGAAACAATATGGTATTTTGGAGACAGCACTGAGTAAAAATGATATTCATATTCATGTACCAGAAGGAGCAATAAAAAAAGACGGGCCAAGTGCTGGAATAGCCCTTACTACGGCTTTAATTAGTATGTTTACAGGCACATTAGTTCCTAGCACAGTTGCTTTAACGGGTGAAATTACATTGCGAGGGCAAGTTCTTCCGATTGGTGGCTTAAAAGAAAAAAGTATTGGAGCCGTTCGCAGTGGGGTTACGGATGTGATTATTCCATCTGATAACAAACGAGACTTGGCGGACGTACCAATTGAAATTCGAAAACGATTACACTATCATTTTGTGAACGATTATTCAGATGTTTATAATCTATTATTTTTAAAGCGAAAGAAGGAAAATTATGAAAGATAAAATGGTATTAGAATTATTAATAAAAGCAATTATTTATGGAAGAATTCGCTATGATCATCCTTATATACTAGAATTAGAGAATATATCTACGATTCAAGAAATTATTGAGTCAATCGAAAAAGAGAATTTAAAGCATCAAATCTATATTCCCGATGAAAAAAATAATTTATTTGATATATTAGGATTATATCGTTTTGATTATCCGTTTTCATCAAAAGAAACAGCAGATGAAATGAAAAATTAGTGTAATAGGATGATTGAAGGATTCAATCATGCATATAGTACTCTGAGTATTTTGCACAAGATTAATGCTTATAAAAATCATGGATATGTTTTTGAGCAAGAAGGACTTATCGATGTAAACTATGAATATATATGTTCTCAAACAGAAGCAATGTCAGAATTAGAATTCTATTTAATGGATTATTTAAGAACTGATGGTGTTGCTAGTGCTGCGTTGTTAAAACAATTTATAGTAGAACCAAAAATTGAAAGCTGTATTTATTATTTATTACAAATGTATCAAGGAAAATTTAGTAGAGATGAGCTAATGTTCTTTTTAACAATCGAGGAAGCAAGAAAAACGTTATCTTTGATGGAACTAAAAAATAATCAATGTTATACTTTAAAGGAAAGTACACAAAATTGTCCTATTGCTTCATTTAACACGGAAGAAGTAAAACTCATTCAACAATTTGTTGATCTCAATTTTTCCAATCTTTTAGAAAATATAATTCAAAACGAATTATCTAAATTAGAACAGAAAACAAAAAAGAAGTTATAAATGACTTCTTTTTTTCATATAGTAGGATAGAGAAAGGAAAATGATGATGAAAAAAATAATACCTTTTAAAAAAGATATAATCTTTAAAACAAATATTGCGGAAGTAACGAGTATCTCATTAGAACATAATTTACAAATCGAAGAGGATAATCTCATTACTGGTGAATTTATGATAAGTGGAGAATATAAAATATCGGATACTAGTACGAATACAGAAGTGTTCCATTTTAATTTGCCTTTTGATATTCATATGGATGAACACTATGATTTAAGTGAGTGCAAAGTGGATATTTATGATTTTTATTATGAAATTGTCAATGATAAAGTATTATTGGTAAATATCGAAGTGAGTGTCAATCATTTAAAAGAGAAAACTTTATTGGAAGAAGCAAAAAGAGAAGTGACTGATATTTTAGAAGAACCAAAAGAAAAAGTAGTAGTAGAGGATCAAGAAGTAAAAGAAGTAGTAGAAGAACCTGTACGCGCAGAAAAGGAAGTGATGGAAGAAGAAGTGGAAGCAACTCCTAAAAAAGTGGAAGATACGAAATTAGAAGAACTAAGAGAAGAAAGTATTCCCGTATCTGCATCAGCTCCAACATCTGTAACGGAAAAAATTACCTCTATTTTCCCGGATACGATGACAGTAAGTGATACCTATTCTACTTATAAAATTTATATTGTAAGAGAAGGTGATACGATTGAAATGGTATTACAAAAATATGGTGTTACCAAAGAAGTGTTAGAAAAATATAATGATTTAACAGAAGTAAAAATTGGTGACAAATTAATTATTCCTGAATATTATGTCAAAAATCAATGAAATTGTTGAAAAGTATCGATTAGAACCAAAAAAGTATATTCGCAAAGGAAAAACAGTGTTACTGGAAACAGAAGATGGTCGGTTTGCAATTAAAGAGAAAACAAGAAAAGAAAATACAAATATTTTAAAATACTTAGATTCAAGAAATTTTAATTATTATCCAAAAATTATCGAAGATGATGGTGAATATGTTGTATCAGAAGCAATTCAAGAAGTAGAAATGCCTTTAGATCAAAAAATGATGGATATGATTGACTTAATGGCATTATTGCACAACAAAACGACTCATTATAAAGAAGTAGATTTAGATGATTATAAAAAATTATATGAAGACATTAGTAATAATATTGTGTATTTGACTAGTTATTATGAAGATTTTTTAGCGATAGCGAACTCCCATGTTTTCATGAGCCCTAGTGAATATTTACTGGCAAGAAATACAACAAAACTATTTACATCTTTAAACTTTGCAAAGCAAGAACTAGAGCATTGGTATGATCTCGTAAAAGAAAAAAGAAAACAACGTTTAGTTGTATTACATAATCATTTAGATATGAGTCATTTTATAAAAAATAAAAATCCCTATTTTATCAGTTGGGAAAAAGCTGATATTGGGATTCCTATCTTTGATTTTTATAAATTATATAAAAAACATAGTATCGAATTTGAATTTGGAGAAATTTTAAAACGATATGAACAGCATTACCCATTGTTAGAAGAAGAAAGAAAACTACTGTTTATTCTAATGGCAATGCCTTCTAAGATTGAATTTTATGAGAATGAATATGATAATTGTATGGTGATTAGTAGACTCATTGATGAATTATATAAATCAGAAATGATTATTTCACCATATTATGCGGAAAATACTAAATAAAAAGAAAAATAGAAAAAAGAACAATAGGATTAAATTAAATCTTGTTAAGATAAAAAGTGTTAATATAGCTTGATAAAAAATTAGAATAAAACATCCAAGACAGCAAATCCACCATCCACCACGACAACGCCACCAATTATTATGCATAATGATCACCTAGTATACAATATGTATTAGGTGCTTTTTTTGTATAGGTAGTTATTATAATTATCTTAAATAAGGGTAAAAGTTTTTGAATCTAATCTAAAAACAAGTACATTTGTTTGTAATTATGGTATGATAGTAATAGGTGATAACATGAATCTTATTTTTCATATTGATGTAAACAATGCTTTCTTATCATGGACAGCGACACTCCTTTTAAAAGAGGGAAGTAAATATGATATTCGTTCTTCTTATGCGGTGATTGGTGGCGATGAAGAAAGAAGGCATGGAATTGTTCTTGCTAAATCGATGCCGGCAAAAAAAATGGGCGTAAAAACAGGAGAGAGTTTATATGAAGCAAGGAAAAAGTGTCCAGCTCTTCGAACCTATCCTCCCAATTATCAATGGTATCAAAAACAATCACAAGCCTTATTTAGATTATTAAGCAAATATTCACCGGATATTGAAATAGCGTCTATTGATGAGTGTTACCTAGATTATGGAAAAGTAAAGAATTTATATGGTGATGAACTGGAATTTGCATATAAATTAAAAGAAGAAATAAAAAAAACACTAGGGTTTACAGTTAATATTGGAATTGGAAATAATAAATTATGTGCGAAAATGGCTAGTGATTTTTCAAAACCTGATAAGGTTCATACTTTATACTTACATGAAGTAAAAGAGAAGATGTGGCCCCTTCCAATTGGTGATTTATTTGGAATTGGTAAAAGAACAAGAGAAAAATTAATAGCGTTACATATTGATACGATTGGTGATTTAGCACAAGCTAATCCTGAACATCTGACACGATATTTTAAAAATCAAGCGATAAAAATGATTGAGAGTGCAAACGGAATTGATCATTCTATAGTTGAAGTAAATCGTGAAGAGCGGAAAGGAATTAGTAATTCTACAACACTATCGAAAGATTTAACGTCTATTCCAGAAATTCAACAAGTATTACATGCAATTTCTGAAAATGTTGGAATTAGCTTACGAAAAGATAAAAAGTATGCATCTGTTATTGCTGTTCAATTAAAAGATAAATATTTTAAAAGTTATACGCATCAGAGAAAATTAAAAAACCCTACTAATATTACTCATGAAATTTATCAAATTAGTACAGAATTATTAAAGGAAATGTGGGATGGAAAACCAATAAGACTTGTGGGAATCAGATTGGATCAATTAACAGAAGAAGTGAATCATCAAGTCTCTTTATTTGAAGATTTTGAAGTGCGAAAAAAGGAAAACCAGTTAGAACAAGTAGTTGATTCGATTAAAGAAAAATTTGGGGTGTCAGCAATTGGTAAAGCTTCTTTAATTGATAATAAAATTAAAAAGAAATATTAAGAAAATTCTTAGAATATGGTACAATAGCATTAGGAGCGATATTATGAAGACAAAGTCCATTTACATTCATATTCCTTTTTGTGAAACGATTTGTTCTTATTGTGACTTTTGTAAAGTATTATATCAAAGTAAATGGGTAGATCAGTATTTAGAAGCGTTAGACAAGGAAATAAAAGCGCGTTATCAACAAGAAATAATTGATACCATTTATATTGGTGGGGGAACTCCTAGTTCTTTAACACTAGAACAATTAGCAAAATTATTTGAAATTACGAATCAGTTTCACAAATCAAAACAACTTGAATTTACCATTGAGTGTAATATTGAACATATCACAGAAGAAAAATTACGTTTATTTAAAAAAGCAGGAATTAATCGTATTAGTTATGGTGTACAAACCTTTCATACAAAGTATTTAAAGTATTTAAATCGTCATCATACGAAAGATGAAGTTTTAGCAAAAATTGAATTAACGAAACACTATATTCCAAATATTAATGTTGACTTGATGTATGCTTTTCAAAAAGAAACCGTCGAAGAAGTAAAAGAAGATATCGAATTATTTTTACAATTAGATATTCCTCATATTTCTACGTATTCTTTAATCATAGAGCCACATACAGTGCTAGGAATTAAAGAACAATATATTGATGACACATTAGATGCTACTATGTATGAAATAATTTGTCATACACTAAAACAACATGGTTTTCTTCATTATGAAGTAAGTAATTTCTGTAAACCAGAATATCAATCAAAACATAATTTAACCTATTGGAATAATGAACATTATTATGGATTTGGTATGGGAGCAAGTGGTTATATCAATCATGTTCGATATACCAATACGAGAAGTATCAATCATTATTTATCTTTAGACTATGATTATCAGAAAGAAGAATTAACTCAACAAGTCGAGATGGAAAATGAATTGATTTTAGGGCTTCGAAAATTACAAGGGGTTTCTACTACAAACTTTTATCAAAAATATCAGAAACAAGTAGAGGAAGTGTTTGATATTGCTTCTTTAGTAAAGAAAGGATTATTAGAAGTACAAGAGGGATATATAAGAATACCAGAAAATAAGATTTATTTATCCAATGAGGTACTGATTCATTTTATAGGTGATGTATGATAAAAACAGAACAATTTAAAACAGAGATAGGATATATTAAAAATCTCCGTTATCAAGAAAATATAAAAATACTAGTTGAATTATTACCGGATTACTTTTTTGAAATTCCAGCAAGTTCAACGGGAAAATATCATCCTAGTTATGCACTTGGTGATGGAGGACTTGTAAGACATGTGAAAGTAGCCGTTAGAATTGCTCATGAATTATTAGAAAATCCAATTACGGGTGGTAAATTTACAAGTGATGAAAAAGATTTGATTTTAATGGCTTTAATTATGCATGATGGTTTAAAATCTGGATTAATAAAACAAAAGTATACACAAGTAGATCATCCATTATTAGTAAGCAATTATATTAAAGATAATAAAGAAAAACTTTCATTAACTGACAATGAAATTCTTGCGCTAACAAATATGATTGAAAGTCACATGGGAATTTGGAATAAAGATTTTAATGGGAATGAAGTATTACCAATTCCTGTTAATAAGTATCAAAAATTTGTTCACATGTGTGACTTTCTTGCTAGTAAAAAATTTATTGAAGTAAAATTCAATGGAAATGAAATTATCGATTGACACAAACAAACGTTTGTTATAAAATGAATATAGGTAAAACAAAAATATGCCAATTGTTGTTTCCATATATTCAGAAAACATGGGAATTAAACTTTATTATTAGAAAATCAAAATGAAGAAATTCGTTAGAAAAGATATCAGGATACATTAAAAAGAGGTGATAGAATGCGAGGAAAATTAATCGTAATAGAAGGAACCGATTGTTCGGGAAAAGAGACACAAGCAAAATTATTGATGGCTCGATTAAAAGAGAAAGGAATCAAAGTAGAAAAAATGGCTTTTCCAATGTATGATACACCAACTGGAAGAATTATTGGCGGACCATATCTTGGAAAAGAGCAATATGGAGAAGGGTGGTTTCCTGAAGGTGCTAGCGAGGTAGAACCAAAGGTTGCGGCTCTTTATTATGCTGCTGACCGTAGATATAATTTAAAACGCATTAATGAATTACTAGATTCTGGTATTCATGTCATCTTAGATCGTTATGTGTATTCTAATATGGCTCATCAAGGTGGTAAAATCTTAGATACCAATGAACGAATGAATATGTATGCTTGGCTTGATATTTTGGAATTTAAACTATTAGAATTGCCAAAACCAGATATCGCAATTTTTCTTCATGTTCCTTGGGAGTATTCATGCAAATTAAAAGAGAATCGAAAAGAGGAACTAGATCAATTAGAAAGTAATGATGAGCACTTAAAACAAGCTGAAAATGCTTATTTAGAACTAGCAAGCGTATATAAATGGACAACCATTGAATGTGTGGAAGAAGGAGAACTTCTTAGCATTTTAACAATTAGTGATAAAGTATATGATGCACTAAAAGAACAATTATAACACCTACTGTAGGTGTTTTTATATTATATTTTTATGTAAAGGTATTGTAAAAAAGTAGTGTGATTTAGAAAAATATTGATTGGATAGTAAAAAAATAGTATACTTGAGATAGAAAGGGAGAAAGGAAATATGAAAAAAAAGAAAAAGAAAAAAACGCAAGCCTTTACTTTGATGGAATTGTTAGGTGTTATCATTATCTTAGCAATCGTTGCATTAATTACAACGCCATTAGCAATGAGAGTCATTGTTACTTCTAAAAAGCAGGCGGCAACTAATACAGGAATTTCTATTATTGATGCGGCAAAACAAAAGGCAACAGCAGAAGATATTAAAGTAAGTTCGCCACCATATCATTATGATGAAAGTAGTGGACTTACATTAAATGGTAAGAAACCAACAAAATTTAATTTGATATTGAATGAAAATATGGATAGCCAACTTCAAGCATGGATTAATGGTTTTTGTGTAACAAAAGAATTTTCTGATAAAACACCTTCGATAGACGAAAGTAAAAAAACGGAAAGCGAATGTGTTAATGGTGGAAGTAGTATTACGAAAAAATATGAAAATGGAGAAGCCATTTACTTTAATCCAGAGACAAATCAAAAATGTAGTGCCAGTGACTATACAGTAGAAAATAGTTTAAAAGAAAATAAGAGTGGATGTATGAAGTGGTACACATTTAATGATACAGAAGAAAGTGATACGGTAAATGCAATATTAGATCATAATACAACTTATCAAGTAGCATGGAATGCGAGTGAAGAAGTTCCTACTGAAATGAAAGAAGTAAAAGCTGCATTAGAAAGCGATGTTAGTAATTGGCATGATGATATTAAAAAAACAGCACGCTTGATTGAAGCCAATGAGATTGCCCAGATTACTGGCAATACTGAGTTTGATGCGACAGTATCAGGAAAAGATAATGTATTTTGGATGGAGGATCCAACATTTGATATAGGATCTGGAAACATTCCTGATTTGCCACAGCCAGGAGAAGCCAAATATAAGTGGTTATTTGATTATACATATGGTTGTAGACAATATGGATGTGAGTTTGAAGCGACAGATGATGCTTATGAGTCAAGGGCAATTATAAGAGTAATAGTAGGCTATTGGACAAGTACCCCTTCCATGTCTTCACCAGGAAATGCTTGGAATGTTGAATCTGCCGGTGTAGTAAATACTTTTTATGCTTATTCTATGAATGAATATGGAGTACGTCCAGTCATTACTATCTCTAAATCTGTTCTTAAATAAAAAGAAGATTAGTTCTCTAATTTTCTTTTTTTATTTTATCTGTTTTGATAAAGATAAATACTTTTTATTGTATAATATGCGGATTTATACTATAATATAAAGTAGTGATAGCGAGGTAATGAAGTATGAAAGAAATGATGCCAAAACATGTTGGAATTATTATGGATGGAAATGGAAGATGGGCAAAAAAACGTTTTCTTCCTAGAAGTATGGGACATAAAGCAGGATCTGAGAATCTTAGAACACTGTGTCAATATATTTATGACTGTGGGGTAGAAGTATTAAGTGTCTATGCCTTTTCAACGGAAAATTTTAAACGAGAACAACAAGAAGTTGATTATTTAATGAATTTATTTGTTTCTAAATTTGAAGAGGAATTAATTGAATTTCAGGAAAAAAATGTTAAAGTAGTGTTTTCTGGTAGAAAAGAACCACTCAGTGATGATGTATGGAATGCGATGCAAAAGATTACTGAGGCTACGAAAGATAATACGGCAGGTATTTTTAATGTTTGTTTAAATTATGGTGGACAATATGAAGTTGTTGATGCCGTAAAGAAAATTGTTGAGAATAATATTGATGTTACCAATTTAACACCAGAAGAATTTCAACATTATTTGTATCAAGATTTACCACCAATTGATCTGTTAATTCGTACAAGTGGTGAGTATCGACTTAGTAATTTTATGATGTATCAAGCATCATATGCAGAATTTTACTTTACAGATACTTATTTTCCTGACTTTGATGCTAAAGAATTTGATAAGGCAATTTTAGCTTATCAAAATCGTGATCGTAGATTTGGAGGAACAAAATGAAAACAAGAATCATTAGTGCCGCAATTATGATTGCAATTCTATTACCAATTTTTATTATGGGTGGTACTATTTATGATATTGCTATTTGGTTCATTGGTTTATTAGGATTAAAGGAATTTTTGGATATAAAAGCAACAAAAAAGCCAATCCCTGTTTTTATAAAAATTATTTCTTATATCTTATTTACCTTATTAGTACTGATTAGTATGGTTGAAAGTGAATTTGTAATTAGTATGGATTTTCGTTTAATTACGGGACTGTTTATTAGTTTATTGTTACCAGTAACGTTATATCATAACAGAGAAACTTATAGTGTCAATGATGCTTTTTATCTAATCGGTAGTATTTTTTTCTTAGGTGTTTCATTTAATTTATTAACAGTTCTTCGGGATTGGGGATTAGAATATATCATTTATTTATTTGTGATTACAATTATGACTGATACTTATGCTTACTTTGGTGGTATGTTAATTGGAAAAAATAAATTATTAGAATCAGTATCACCAAAGAAAACAATTGAAGGTATGGTTATTGGAACAATATTTGGAACTATTTTTGGGGTAACTTATTATCACATCATGGTTGAGCCAACTTTAGCACTTTCCATTCTTGTTTTAATTACATTATTTTTATCAATATTGGGACAATTTGGCGATTTAGTGTTTTCTTCCATTAAACGTTATTTTGGAAAGAAAGATTTTTCTAATTTGATTCCTGGGCATGGAGGAGTTTTAGATCGTTTTGATAGTATTATTTTTGTAGTCCTTGGCTTTATGTTTTTTATTACAATCATTTAGGAGGGATTTATGACATTTATTTATTTTGTATTTGTACTTGGAGTAGTAGTATGTGTTCATGAATTTGGACATTTTCTCTTTGCCAAAAAAGCTGGAATTTATGTTTATGAGTTTTCAATTGGTATGGGACCTAAATTATTTCAGTGGCACCGAAAAGAGGATGAAACAACTTACAGTATTCGACTTTTTCCGATTGGTGGATATGTTAGAATGGCAGGGGAAGAGGTAGAATTAGATAAAGATATTCCAGAAGAAAAAAGAATGCAAGCAAAAACATGGTGGCAAAAGTTTTGGACCATTATTGCGGGAGTATTATTTAATTTTATTCTTGCCTTTCTTATTTTTGTCATTGTTGCTTGGATTGCTGGAACACCGCAGACAAAACCAGTTATCTATGAGACGTTAAAAGATAGTCCAGCTTATGATACTCATTTACAAAAAGGTGATCAAATATTAAAGATTGACTCAACAAAGATTTATTCTTTAGATCATTTCTTAGTGGAATTTCAAGTAAGAAATGGAAAAGAAATGAATCTTTTGGTAGAACATGAAAATGGTACCAAAGAAAGTATCAAAATAAAACCAGAAAAAAAAGTAGTCGATGATGTGGAAACTTATCAATATGGATTTTCTTTAGATAATAGCACAAAAAGAAATTTTTGGACTGCAATTAGCTATGGTTTTACTAAGATTATTAGTTTATTTCATCAAATGATTTTAATTATTTTCTACTTATGTACTGGAGCAATCGGGATTGATTCCCTTGCAGGACCAATTGGTATATTCAATGTGGTAAGTGAAAGTGCAAAAGCAGGATTAATTAATGTTATTTACTTAATTGGTTTTTTAAGTGTTAATGTTGGTTTTATTAATTTACTTCCAATTCCAGCATTTGATGGTGGAAGATTATTATTTTTAGTAATAGAAAAAATAACGAAAAAACCATTAAAACCAGAAACAGAAAATATGATACATGCAGTAGGTTTTATTCTATTAATGTTGTTGATGATTGTTATTACATGGAATGATATTACAAGATTATTTAGATAGGAGACTTATATGCAACGGGTTATGATAAGAAAAAATAGTATGATGAATATTTGTAAGAATTATGATAAGATTGTTAATTATCATTATGATGAACAAGATATTATGACAAAGATGTTAATTGATTGTTACCGTGATTCTATGGAAACAATTCATTTAGATAATATGGATGAAGTAAAAAATCTTTTTCAGTATGATCAAGTATTAAATCTTTATCTAGAAAATCATAAATTTTACAAAATGGTACAAATGTATTATCATAATCAAACAGATTGGGGTAACTCAATTATTGAAAATATGAATCAGTTATATCAAATTTTTCAAGAAATACAAATTCCTACTGAAAAAAGTAAATGGTTATAAATATGGTGGTAGTATGAGAAAAAATACATTAAAAATATATATGGGAGCATCTATTATCTTAGGTTCAGCTTACATGAGCACTGGTTGTTCTATTCAGCAAAATCATTGTTCTATTTCATATGAACATGCACATGTATATGAAAATGATTATGGCTTCAAAACTTATTTTGCTAGTGAAAAAGAGCAAATAGGCGAATACGAGAAGCGCGATATCATTGTAAAAGTAAGTGATAAAATACAGATGATAGAAGAGAATCAACTATCTCCGATTGCAATTAATCGAGAACCACTTACTAAATTAATGGAGGAATTACAACCATATACAGAATATGAATACGTATCACAGCAAGGAAATAAGTTAAGTTGGACACAAGATAGTACACATTCAAATTTAACGGGTAGAGCACGTGATATTACGTATCAATATCTTATTTATCGGTTGGAACCGAATTTAGATGGTAACTTTTCTTTTGATATGGTTACTACAAATAATATTTTAGAAAATGAATATAATGAATATCAATATTTTAAAAAGGATGCTTTATATATGAAAGAAGAAGGAGAGCCTTACTTAGTAAAAAGAAGGTAGCTTCTTTTTTTTCTATACAATTATCATAATTTCATGTATAATGAATTTATAGAAAGAGTGAGAATATGTTAGAAGTAAAACATGTGACAAAATATTATGGTGATTTTTTAGCCGTAGATGATTTATCATTTTCGGTTGCGCCAGGAGAAATTTTTGGATTACTTGGAGTGAATGGAGCAGGGAAAACGACAACATTCCGTATGATTATGGGGTTATTAGATGTAACAAAGGGGAGTATTACCTTAGATGGGAAGCCAATCGATTATTCGGTAACTGATCAAATTGGCTTTTTAACAGAAGAACGTAGTTTACTTACAAAATTAACAGTAAAAGAACAAGCTATTTTTTATGGGCGTTTAAAAGGAATGACTGAGAGCCAAATCTTAAAAAGATTAGATGAATTATTAGAAAAATTTGGTATTCAAGAATATAAAGAAAAAAAGATTAAAGAATTATCAAAAGGAAATCAACAAAAAATTCAGTTTATTACAGCTATTCTTAATAAACCAAAATTACTAATATTAGATGAACCGTTTAGTGGATTAGATCCATTTAATGTAGAACTATTTAAACAAGAAATTACAGAAATGTCAAAAGAAGGAAGTATGATTATTTTTTCATCACATCGTATGGAACACGTTGAATTATTCTGTAAGAAATTAGTAATTATTATGCATGGAAAAACTGTATTAGGTGGTAATTTAAATGATATAAAAGAACAATTTCGTAAAAAGAATATTTTCGTAAAAGGGGATATTACGAAAGAGGAGTTATTAAAAATAAAAGGTGTTTTAGAAGTAGTTGAGCATGCTTCTGAATATGAAGTAAAAATAGATAGTATCGAAGTAGCAGAAGATGTATTTAAAGAAGTGTGCAAACATAAACATATTATGAAATTTGCAGTAGAAGAACCATCCCTCAATGAAATATTTATCTCGAAAGTAGGTGAATCATATGACAAGTAAATTAAGTTTTTTAACTGGTATTTCTTTAAAAAGAAAAATTAAGACGAAATGGTTTGTTTTAGCTAATTTATTAATTGCTGCCGTTATTATTGCTGGACTGAATATTGATACTATCATCAAAGCATTCGGTGGAGATTTTAATAAGAAAACAGAATTATACGTGATTGATAATACCAATGTAGCATATGATTTATTTAAAAGTAGTATGGAAAGTGCTAATAAAAATTCTCAATTAGCAGATAAACAAGAAACAACAGAGACAACAGAGTCTAAATTTCAAATTAAAAAATATAAGAAATCAGAAAAAGAAGCAAGAAAAGAATTAGAAAAGAAAGAAGATGCAATTCTCTTAATATTTCATCAAACAGATTCTTCGATTTTAGAAGCAAATTTAATTACCAAAGATTATATTTCAACTTCTAATTATCAATTATTAAATACAGCACTTAATAATACGAAAAGTATTTTAGCACTAGAACAGTCTAATATTTCTTCTGAAGAACTTGCAAAATTATCGGAGCCAATTAAAATTAAACGAGAATTTTTAGATAAAGATAAAAGTGAAAAAGGCGAAAATAATGAACATATTATGGGATTTATTTTTCCAGTTATTATTTTACCATTTTTTATGCTAACATTATTTTTAGTTCAAATGATTGGTGCTGAAGTAAATGATGAGAAAACAACTCGTGGAATGGAAATTATTATTTCTAATGTTTCACCAAAAACGCATTTTTTCTCTAAAGTTTTAGCTGGTAACTTATTTGTTTTAATTCAAGGAGCTCTATTATTCTTATATAGTGGCTTAGGATTATTCCTTCGTATATTACTTGGTGGAGACAAACTTGGGGGTGTAACTTCAGAAATTGGTTCTATGGTAGGAGATGTATTAAAAGGTGGTATTGGAGATAAATTAATTTATATTATTCCTTTAACGCTTATTTTGATGCTTTTAACATTTATTGCTTATTCATTACTAGCTGGTATTTTAGCAAGTATGACAACCAATATTGAAGATTTCCAACAATTACAAACACCAATTATTATTATTTCATTAGTTGGATATTATTTAGCGATGATGTCAACGTCATTTAGTGGTTCTTTATTTATTCGTATTTTTGCCTACGTACCCTTAATTTCAGCAATTTTAGCACCATCTTTGTTGATGCTAGGCCAAATCGGAATTATTGATATTTTAATTGCAATTATACTTGTAATTATCACCAATATTGTTCTTGTAAAATATGGATTAAAAATTTATAAAGTAGGAATTTTAAATTATTCTTCGAAAGGATTATGGAAGAAAATGTTTAAAGCATTAAGAGACTAAAAAGTCTCTTTTTTCTTTTCATAAATCAAAATTTAGTGTAGAATAGGAAAAAGAGGTGGGTTATGGGAAAAAATGTTCAAGTTTCTTTGGTTGACATCATGAATCTTTCAGTGACGGATTTATTGCAACCAAATACCAAAGTAATAGAAATTCCTTATAGTATGGATATCACAAGAGAAGTTAACCAACAACTTCATTATATAAAAGAAATAGGATCTATCTTAGAATTATTAAATGAGCTGATTGGTGATGAATTGGCTGTTTTTTTAGGACTTGGTAATTCTACTAAGGTATTTGGTAAAAGCTGTTATGAATGGTTTTCTTATATTAATCATAGTTATTATATTATGAGTCATAACGTAAAAAAAGAAAATTGTGAGTATACAGATACTAATGAAGCATTGCGAAATGTTTTTTTACCCATGTTTCTTTGCTATGATAGTATTTCTTATTTAGAAACGCTAGAAACATTAGATATTCCTTTACAAAGTATAGAACAATTAAAAGAACAGTTACTAAAATTATTTGCCATTGATATTTATATGTATCAACAAGATCGATTTGGAAATGTTATTATTGAAAAAGAGCAAGATAATTATCAATTAGCGACTATTTATGATTTTGAATATGCATTTTGCAATTGTTCGATTGATGACCCTATATTATCTATTCCATTTACCGATTATCAAATATTAAAAGAGAGTTACCCAACAATTACATGTTACTTAAATAAATTATATCAACTAAATCCCATGTTTATACTTCAGCATATAGAAACAAAGTATCAAATAAGGATCCCTAGCATTGTAAAAGAATATTATCAAAAACAAATCAATATAGGAAAAGAAAAAATTATTCCTGATAAATCGGTTGTGAAAGAAAAAAGTTTACGTTTTTAAAATAAGAACGTATCTTTTCTTTTTGATCTGTGGTAGAATAAAATTATGCAGAGGTGGTGGAATGGTAGACACGCAACTTTGAGGGGGTTGTGGGAGTAATCCTGTGCGAGTTCAAGTCTCGTCCTCTGTACCAGTTTACAAATAACTAGTTCAGAAATGAATTAGTTTTTTTGTGCTTAAGAAATTATTGAATATTTTGTTCAGTATTGCTATCCGATATTTTAGAATACGATAATGTTGTTAATGAGTTCTTTTTATCAGTTTTAATATTAAAATATATAATCTAAAAGAAAAATATGAAAAAGAATTAGAATTAATAGAAATGAAAATACCACAAAGTGAAAGATTCCTTAGATTAAATAATATAAAAAGAAAACAAAAGGAATTACTAAAAAACCAAATCATTTAATAATTTGGAATATATTGAAAATAAAGTAAATGATAAATAAGTATTACTTTTATGAAATTAAAAAGATGACTTTGAAAAATAAGTCATCTTTTAGCGTAATCTTTTAACAAATTTTATTTCGTTTTGCTGATGTTCCTTGCCAAATTGTTTTTGAACTTCTTCTAATGCAACATTATATTCCGTAATAGCCCTTTCATCATGTTTTAAATATTCTCCATAAATATTCCCATCATATGTTTCAACAATATACCAATCATCATTATATATACAATAAGCTATTTTGTATTTTGTACATAATCTAAAGTCCTCTAATTCTTCTAAATCATAATTTGCATATCTAACGGCATTAATATTTTTTAATGCTTTTTCTTGCTCATTATTAGTAGACTCCATAAAATAACAAGAAGAAATTAAAGGCCTTGGATCTCGATAACTACATTTAGGATTTCCATATTTTATATTAGTTAAATCTAATGCAGGATTTTTATATATTATTGTTAAATGTCTATGATAACAATCAGTGTTTTTATATGTTTCGTCATCCTTTTCATAAATAGTTGGAGTTTTAATTTTAGTAGGAAATGGAGTTCCATTAGGTTTAGCATATGCCTCAGTTCCTATACATACTAAATTTATAGGAGTACTCTCATCCCTATTATTTTGAGATACATTAACAATGCTTTTAACAGCTTCAGAAAAAGCTGTAATAACTTTTTCATTTTTAACTTTATGGGTACATTCTATACTATTAGCAATTAATACTTCGCCATTTCTTTTTAAAGGCACAAATCCAGCGATTTGGTTATTGTCATTATAAATAATTAAGATTCTACCATTTCTACATAAGGTTGCGTGTAGTAAGTGATTATGTGCTATGTCATGTGTTCTAATACAACAATTTCCTTTGTATCCTAATGTAAATGCAATTGGATCATTTAATTTCATCATTTCGTAAGAATAACCATTGGAGCAATATCCTTTAACATAAGGAATGCTAGATTCATTTCTTTTTTTCATTTGTTCATAAATATCTAATACTGATTTATAAATTTCCTCATTAGTTTCCATTGTTTTGTTTCCGAGACATATATCATTTAAAATGTCATTTTCTTTTAATTTATAATTATCTGGAGAAACATTGCTAATATCTCGTGATGGTGAATATTGTTCAAATATAATATTTAATTTTTTTAATGTCATAACATTATGACATTTTTCTTTTAATTCGTCAAAATTATTATATAAATAACTCCAATACTTACTTAATAGACTAGTTGGATTATTGAGCATATCTATAAAGTGGTTATTTTTTTGATTTGCAAACATGAAGTTAATAAACTTGTTAGATATTTGTGGTAAATATTTACTTCCATCTTTTACAAACTGAACTTTATCTACTTTTAAAGAACTTACATTATCAAAAAATACTCTATTTGTTCTATCTAATATACCATAATCACCATTTAATATTTGCAAAGTTCGTTCTAATCCAAAAGTTAAATATAATTTAATAGCATAACCATAAATATTTGACATTTCATCTTCATTATCAATATATAATAATAATAATTTTAATATTTGATTTATATGTTTTATATTTAATAGCATTATTTGTTTGGGTGATATTCCATTTAAATAATCCATTCTATTTGATGTTTTACCAATTCTTAAATAGAATATAGTTTTTAATACACTAGGTGAATAGAATAGTTTTTGATAATCTTCTTTTGAAATATGATTCATTTTCATTTTACTATATAATGCGTTTTTTACGATATTAATTTCATTTTCATCTAATTCTTGTGTATTACATAAAATTTTATATACAAAATCAATAAAAAGTTTTTTTATTTTTTCATTTTTCTCACATTCATCCATGATTACTTTAAAGTATATAAAATCAATATCATTAAAATTTGGATATCTATTCGCTACCAAATGCAAAAATATCTTGTTAAAATCATAATGATTCTTTTTAAGAGATTCAGGAATATCTTTTTCTAAAAATTCTTTAATAAAATTTGTATCTACATTTTTAAATTTTAAAAGTTCTTGAATCATGTTAGTGGTCATTAGAGATAAAGTTCTTTTATCTACAATAACTTTTTCGCTATTAGCTAAACGCCAGCTTTTATTTTTGATAAATTCTTCTGGATTTACAATTTTATCATAATCATCTGACAATAAAACATGATTACTGACATTATTAAATATTGTGATTATGTTTTTTTTTCTTGAATTTTTAGTATTAAATATTTCATCATCATTTATAATATTATAGAATAATTTAACCTCATCGATTCCTCTAAAAAATGATGCTTTAAGTTGTTTATCAGAACATAGAGCAACAATTCTTTGAAAGAATTTGCTTTCAACGATTTGATCAAATACTATGAATGAAATAAGATTGAACTTAGGGTATTTTTGGGATTCTACTTCTAATATAGAATCTAATATAAATTCAATAAATTATAATATTGAACACAATAAAGATAAAAAGCTTATTATTGATCTTTCTGTTTCATATTTTGATTCAAGTATATTTGAAAGAATTGTTGATTTAGACGCGATTGAATTTGAATCTAGGGATGGTCATAGATATAAACCAAATGATATATTAAGAGAAAATACAAAATTTTAAAATATGATTAATAACATAAAAAATAGTACACTTAGTCCTTTCGAAAAATTTATATCGATATATTCATTTGTGACAAACTATAAATCGTATAAATCGGGAGATAATAATTATTTTGATATAGGAAGAAGTCCATATTTATTTTTAAATGACGATTATATAAATTGTGTTGGAATTTGCCAATTTTTATGTATATTGTGTAGACAAGTCGGATTCAATATTGTAATGCTAGCAGATGAAGAAAATGAACATGTTATATGCTATTTCTATGTCAAAGATGATAAATATGGAATCGACGGTTATTTTAGTACTGATCCAACTAATGATACTAAATGTGATGATAATTTAGAATCTAAATATCATAATATGATAAACAGAATTACAGTAAATAATGATTTTGAAAAATTTTTAAATAGTAATATACAATTATCTTATCCAAAAGATATGGTCGATATTAATTTATTCTTTAAATATATTTCTTTTTTAAAGACAAATAATAATTTTATAGAAGATAATAATAAAAATTCATTAGATTTAATAAATTCTTTTAGAGATAAATATTGCAAGAAAATAAATTATATTGATTATGATATTGTTTATAATGCTATTATTGAGGTTGAAAGCCTAGGATATATTCCACCATTAAAAGAAGATAAAGAAATGTTAAAGAATTTATTATTTATTCAAGAAGTAAAAGATAAAATGTTAATGAGAGAACCAACAGATGATTTAATTTCTTCATTCGCAAATTTTTCAATAAGCAAAAAAAAGTAGTTTTGTTATAGTAACTATAATTGTAGGAAATATGGTGATAGGCTAACTGTAGAAGAATGTAGTCCTATGTTTTTGGTTCTTAAAATGGTGGTAGAAGAAATATTAACTGAAAAGTTGGAAAAAAAGAATACAAAAGTTAACAAAACAATTACAAAATGTTTAAAAAAGTAAGGTATCAATGTTTATTGATATTAGTTATTTAGTAACTGATTATTTAGGCTTCAGATATACTATATTCTCTGTACCATTTAATGAGGTAAAAGTTAAAAATTTCTTTAACGATAGGAAGACTTTGATCTGTTTTTATTCTATATTATATTTATGGACAACATTTACAATATAGAATCTAAAACATAAAATGAGAAAAAGGTACAATCGTATCTTTTTTCTTTACATTTTTAGACAGAGCACTATCATCTTTTTTTGTAATTAAATTTTTAGATTGTTATAATATTTATATAGAGGTGATGATATGGCACGTGCACGTCATAAGAAAAAATCAATAAAGGGAAAATTATTAGTCACTATATTATTATTGTTAGCAATCTTAGTTTTTAGTTGGTACTTTTTGTTCCCAAAAGAAGTGAAAGAACAAGTAAAAAAGGTAGCTAAAATAGAACCAAGTTTAAAAATAGTAGATGAAAATAGTAAAGAAAGACCAATTGCAGTAATGATTGATAATAGTGATGCTGCTAGAGATCATCATGCAGGCTTACAAGATGCTTTTATTACTTATGAAATTATTACAGAAGGTGGTATTAGTAGAATCATGGCACTTTATAAAGATAAAGATGTCGATTTGATTGGTCCAGTACGCAGTTCTCGTCATTATTTCTTAGATTATACTATGGAAAATGATGCAATATATGCTCATTATGGTTGGAGTGATCGTGCAAGAAGTGATATTGAGTCATTAGGAATTGATAACTTAAACGGAATTACGAATGCACAAAATACATATTGGCGTGATGATGCTTTTTATGCGCCACATAATGTTTATACAAGTACCAAAGATATATTGGATACGGCAGCAGAAAAAGATTATGAATTACAAACAGAACAAGGTTTATTACTTCCGTATTCAGTAAAAAATGTCAGTTTAGAACAAGAAGAAAATAAATTAGTAGCAAATCATATTACAATTCCATATTCTTATTATCATGAAACAGATTATCAATATAATCCTGATACAAAAGAATATTATCGTAGTATGAATGGTTCACCACATACTGATTATCAAACGAAAGAACAGTATCATGTTAAAAATATTATTGTCATAAAAGTAGATAATTACTCATTTGATGATTATGGAAGACAGGATTTAGAAAATATTGGTAGTGGGGATGGATATTATATTACAAATGGCTATGCTATTCCAATTACTTTTGAAAAAACAAGCAGATCTAGTAAAACGATTTATAAAAAAGTAACAGGTGAAGAAATTCAAGTAAATGATGGGAATACAGCTATTCAAATTCAGCCAATATCTCAAGAATTAACAATAACAGAATAAAAAAGTAGAAAAATACGCGAAAATAATTATAAATTATTTTAAAATGTGATATAATGTACTAGTGACTGAGGTGGATTATGAATCAAATGGATCAAGATCAAGAGTATACTAATATTGTAAATCACATTTTAGAAAATGAAGAATTTAATAAAATAAAGAAAATTGAACATCATGGTGTATCGAGATTTGATCACTCTTTAAAAGTATCTTATTACTCTTATAAAATTGCGAAAGCACTTCATTTAGATTATGATCAAGTAGCAAGAGCCGGACTTTTACATGATTTCTTTTTAAGTGATGAAGAAAGAACACAAAAAGAACGATTTTTATCAACATTTGTTCATCCTAAGAAAGCGGTAAAAAATGCGGACAGAGTATTTGGGATTAATGAAAAAGAAGCAGATATTATTCGAACTCATATGTTTCCGGTTAATTTAGCAGTTCCTAAATATGCGGAAAGTTGGGTTGTAAATCTTGTTGATAAAGTAGTAGGTAGTTATGAATTTTCTAAAAAATTTGGATATAAATTAAATTATGTAATGAATTTATATCTTATCTTATTATTAAATTCATTAAAATAAAAGATTATATTTTCGTAATATAATCTTTTTTGATAGGTGGAGGAAATATGAAAAAACAGACAAAAATTTTAATAGGACTAGGTTTATTTCAACTTATAATTTTATTGCCAATGATGGTGGGACCAGCAAAACTAGGTCATGATATGACATTTCATCTTTCAAATATAGAGTTATTGTCACAATATCTCAATTTTGATATGTGGAAGCAAGGCTTTCATATTATGCCAGATATGATTGGTAATTTAGGATATGGAATTGGCATCTTTTATCCGATTCTGCCACATCTGATATGTGCCATTGTTGCGTGGGTTTATCATTGGTTTCAAATCTCAACTTTATATGCTGTTTATACCGTTTTTTTTGCTATTTCATATGGTTCTAGTATTCTTGTTTACATGCTTGCAAAAAAGATTCATAAAAGTGATTTAGTTGCACTTCTATCAGCCATCATTTATACTACCATGCCATACTTTTTAAGTAACTTTTTTATTCGTTTTGCCCTCAATGAGATTATGTGTATTTTCTTCTTTCTTATGGTATTACTCAGTTTATTTTATTTAATAGAGGAGAAAAAGAAATCGTTTTATTTTCTCTTTATCTTAGGTTATATTGGCATGATTTCTTCTCATTTAACCCTTACAATATTTGCAACAGGTATATTCTTTATCTTTACCCTTATTTATCGTAATGAATTATTAACTAAAACAAATTTAAAAAGACTTTTTATTGCAATTGCTGTTGTATCAATTTGGGTATTACCAGATGTTATATTATTATTAATTCATCAACTAGATGGTAATTACACGGTATTTTTAGATAATGTAATGACATCGCTAGGATTAGTAAATAGTGAGCGATTAACTTGGCAACAACTTCTTATCAGTAATACTAGTTTAGATTGGGATATTGCTTATTACATTCCATTATATATTATCTTGTTATGGGTAATGAGTATGATTATATTTTTTAGAAAAAAAGAAAAGAACTTAATAAAACCAATTTTATTTTATAGTATTATCGCATTTGTAACAATCATTTTAATGACACCACTTTTTTCTTGGCAATTTGTCCCAAAGTTATTATTAATGATTCAATTTCCGTGGCGACTTGAAAGTTTTTTCCTATTAAGTATCTCAATCATCGCACCAGTTATGGTTCTATGTTTTAAAGAAAGAGAACAAAAAAAAGTAAGTATTATTATCTTAATTGCCCTTGTTATATCAACGATTCCTTTATTATTTCAATTAAAAAATCGTATTTATTTATTATCTGATTATTCAGTTGATGATGGACTTGGACATCAGCAAGAATATTTGCCAGCGTATTTTGATAAAGAAAATTTACTTTCTGATATTGAAAGTAGTAGTAGTGTTGCAACAATTAAAAAAAATACAGCAGATCAACTTGTATTTGAAGTTTCTTCCATTCATGGGAAAGACGTTTTTACACTTCCAAAGCTATTTTATTATGGTTATGAATTAACTGATCAAGATGGTAATCATTATTCATTAAAACGTAGTAATGATGGTTATTTACAAGTCACATTAGAAAAAGAAGGAACTTATGAATTACGATATACGGGAACAACTTCTTATCAAATTCTTAGATTACTGAGAATTAGTATGGTCTTAATTACCATTTTATATACTGTTATTTATTTTAAAAGGAAATAATTGTTATTTCCTTTTTTACATATTTTCGCTTTTTCTAATCACACTATAACTGTGAAAGGATAGGTGAAAAAAATGAGACAGTATCATAAATTTATCATAGGAAGTATTTTGATGACACTAGCACTTGTACCAATGTTTCACGTAGAAGCAAAGAGTTCAACCGTTAATAATCAAACTGAATTAAAACAGGCATTAGATGACAGCAGTATTGATACGATTATACTAGGGAAAAATATCGATACAACAGAAAAAATTAATATTATACGACCTGTAACAATTGATGGGAACCATAAAACGATGAAATATGTTGGAACATTTGGAAAAGGTGGAAGTTATGATAATACCGTTTGGGGTGGTATTTATGTATTACAAGTTTATAAAACAGAAGCTGTAATAAAAAATATTACATTAACTGGTGGAAACGGTGGATTACTTGTTAATGGTGGAAAAGTAAAACTAGTAGGAAGAATCGACGTTTCTGGTAATGGTTTTGGTGGAATTGAATTAGGTCAAGGATCTGGCGTTCAATCTAATGCCCATCTAGAAATAGGCTCTGATACCGTACTTGTTAATACAACAGAGTCAAAAGATAAACCAACTATTTGGGTACCAGAGGATTCAACAGATGCGGTATTAGAAGTAAATGGAGTAGAGCAAGTCTTATCTTCTGATATACATTTAACACTAAATGAAATTGAACAAATTGGAAACAAAGTAGAAAATCCAAATACAAGTGATTCTAGTATCCTTTATATTGGTGTAGGTTTATTTGGACTACTATTACTTGGATATGCAACAAAGAAGAAAGTTTTAAATTAAACTTTCTTCTTTTATTTTTTTCGCATGAACAACAATTCTAATATTATAATCCTTTTTACAAGTTGATAATGTTAAAATTTGATCTTTCGTATTAAGCGGTACATCGAAAGAAAATAAACTTCTCTTTTTCATTGTTTTTAAGAAAGTTTTATAACCATCTTGATTTGAAAAATAAGTATTTAAATAATAAGTTTCAGCTTTAATGGTATAAACACTAAAAATTTCCCATTGTATGCTTTTATTCATACTTTCCGTTGTAAGATAGGAGTGTGTTTCTGTTTCCCACCAATCTTTTTTCAATAATTGTTTTAAAGTTCCAAACATAGTACCATCAATTCTTCCATGACCATATAGAATAGTATTGCGATTAGAAAAGTTCATTTGATTTCGAAAATCCATATAAATCCATCCTGCTTGATTTTTATTTTTATAAAAATCATGTGTAAGATAATAATCGTTATTATCAGTTTGAACAATGGGATAGTCAATATTCGTATCATTGATTCGTATCCATCCAATCACATCATTATTTTTTTCTTTTGCTTGTCTTAACTTTTCATTTGGTATTTTTTGTTTATAGTTTTCTAATAATTTTTCAGTTTTTCGGATAGCGAATGAATCTTTTATATGATTGATTACTTCAATACTAGAAAATAATATCATTACAATCGCAAGAATGGTTAAGAATTGTTTTGTTTTCTTTTTCATTCTCTCACCTGACTTTTAATATTATGTTTTAGAATCATTATTTTATACAAAAATATGCTATAATGAAGTGGGATGATGGATATGGAAGTAAAAGGATTTAAAGCATTTTTACCAGGATTAAAAACATTAGAGCAGAATATGATATTAGAAGTTGGTAAAAGTTATCATACGAATCAGAATGTAGAATTTGGACAAAGTGGTTTTCATTTTTGTAAAAGGCTTGAAGATACATTACATTATTTTTCTAACTATCATTCTCCTATAGATATTTGTGAAGTTGTGGGATTTGGAACCGTTGTAGAAGGGTTTCATGATTATTATGGTTATTATGATTTATATGCATCTAGCGATATTCAAATTGTAAAGAAATTATCTAAAATTGAAATTTTAAACATTTATAAAGAATTACTAGAAAAATCTTATTGGAATTATGAAAGAATTGCAAGATTTTTAAAATATTATCCCAATTTATCAGAACAAGATTATCAGTATTTAAACATAGAAAAAGGAAGTTATAAATTACACTATTATTGATTGTTTCATCATTCGATGTGTGCTATAATGAATGGGTAATGTCCCCGTAGCTCAGTAGGATAGAGCAAGTGCCTCCTAAGCGCTAGGTCGCAGGTTCGATTCCTGTCGGGGACGCCATTTATGTATAAAAAACTAATTTAATTTGGTTTAAATTAGTTTTTTTATTTTATAAATTTGAAAGAATGAAGGACAAATATAGGTTTGTTTTCAAGATTAAAAAAATAATTACACTGTTATGGATAATTATTATTTAAGAGATAGAAATTGAAACTATTTTTTTCAATTTTGTTATAACAATGAGTTAAATGAATTTTAACATTAATTTGCGTTAATATATGGCTATTTTATGAGCGATAAGATGTCATAATTATTATAATGATAGTGAGGTGGAATAGTGTTAAAAAAAATTTTGCAAAATTACAAGAAGAAACAGCAAAAATTAATTTGGATAAAATTGATATTCATATTTATAATAATCTAAAAAATATCATGTAGAAGAATATAAAGCGTTTAAAGTAACTAAATAAAAGATCTGGAAGTACAAATGATAGTAAAAAAACTGTTAGATAAATTTGCAAAATTATCGATGATTAAAAAAACAATAGATGAATTAATGAAATCAAGTAGCAATACAAAAAAGTTAATTTGCAATTTTTAATATTTAGAATGTTTCCGTATTATCTGTTTTTTTATTTCATTATGATAATATGCTATAATTATTTTAGGTGACTAACTATTAGAAGTCAATACATTTTTAATTATTTTTAATAGTTTGTTATAAATTGGAATTTATCCCATGCCAAAAAACTTCAAAATCATATTTTTTAAAATTTTTGAAGGCTGTAAATAATATAGTTTTATAAAATATTATTTCAATAAAGACGGATCAAAATCTATGTTGTTTTTCTCTAATGAATAAATAACTCTAATAAGTTTTTTACAAACATGAGATAAAGCAACACGATGACATTTACCTTCAGAACGTTTCTTGAGGTAATAATCATAAAAAGTTGGTGAATATCTTAAAATAATCATTGCAGTGTTCATAATGGAATATCTTAAATGACTAGAACCATGTTTAACCATCTTACCATTATTTTGAATAGTACCAGATTGTATAACACTAGGTTCTAATCCAGCAAAAGCTAACATCTTATTAGGAGAAGAAAAATTACTAATATCACCATATTCAGAAAGTATTACGGCTGCAGATAATTCACCTAATCCAGGAATGGATAACATTCTAGGATTTAGTTCTTTGATAATTGTTGAAATTTGTTTGTCTATTGAATCAATTTTATCATTAAAGTTTTTGATAATAGAGATATAAGTAGAAATAAGCAAATCAGTATTTTCATCATGATAACCAACTGAGTTTTTAGCAAGTTCTTTTAATTTAGCAAATTTAGCATAAGAAAACTTACCACGAGAAATTTTAGAAATAGAATCAAAATCTCTCATTAAAGAAATATGTTCAGTATTAATATATTTTTCTAAAATATATAATAATGTAGCAGAAAAAGAATTGTTAAAAAAAGGTTTTAACTCAGGAAATGTAAGGTCTAATTCATTTGTTAAAAGTACATAAAATTTACTTCTTTCTTTAATTAATAATTCTCTACTTCTACATAGTGACTTTAATGAAAAAATGTTGTATAATAAATTCGAATTTGGTTTGTAAGGAACAGACATAAAATAATTAGCGATAGTTAAACTATCAGCTTTATCAGTCTTAGTTCTACGTAAGCTACGAGCTTTTAAAAACTGGTGAATGACAAGAGGATTTATTTTCATAAATGAATACCCTTGATCAATTAAGAAAAGTTCCAAATTCAAAGAATAGTGTCCAGTTGCTTCAAAAGCAATTTGGACTTCGGATTTATTATAGGGTTTCAATAGTTCTAAAAATGATTGAAATCCTTTTTTGTTGTTTTCAAAAGAAGAAGTTTCAACAATTATTTCACCTGTATTTGAAATAATACAGAAATCGTGTTTATACTTTGATATATCGATTCCAACATAATATATCATTGATAAGCACCTCCTTAGAATTAGTTTTTTTGCACTGAATGTTTAACCACAAGGTTTCTAATCATGTAATCACGTAATTTAATAAAACATCGATTAGTAAGAACTAACGTGTTAACTAACTAATTAACAATTCAATTAAAAATCTGTGGTTTGAGTCACCTAAACCAGTCCAAAATGGCTGTAAAACATGAGAAACAAATCCACAGTGCACGAATTATTATATAACTAGTGATATAATAATTCAAATATTGGTAGAAAGGAAAATCAATCGATATTTGGATTAATTTCCTTAAGATTGATTATACGTGAGAATATGGATAATACTTTAGTACAAATAATTAAACCATTTAAGATAATATTCATTTTTGCAACAGTTGAATTTGTTATCTTATTTTCGTTCTTTACAACTTTATATAGTTCTTATGATAAAAATTTGTTTGTTATAAATATGAATAATATTGATATGAGTTGTTATTATACTGAAAAATATACAAATGGAATTTTAGTTAATGCCACAAGTTCAGGTTATAACTCTGTAGAAAATCGTGTTAATATGATTGATTTAAATGAGAATATGATTTTAAATATAGAAGAGTTTGAGGTTTATTATACTAATGGACATAGGAAGCCAACTACGGATGGATGGTATAAAGATGAATCTTTCAGATATAAAAAGGTTAATGATTCTGATATGAAATTGCAAATAAAAAGAAAGAACAAGATAATATATGAAGGACCATATATAAAAAATTTATCAAGTGTTATAAATGAAAAAGGAAGATACTTTATTCACGTTTTTGTAACTAGAAAAAATAATTTCATTTCTTCCGTAAAAACTCATATTAGTTTTAATGTTGTTGTTGGAGGTGGCAATCGTGAATAATATAAAATTACATTTGCAAAAGTATTTTATTTATGACATATTAGCATTAATTTTATTCATAGGAATAAATAAATTAGTGATTACTTTTTATAATGATTATCAGAATAATATACATTTAGAAAATGATTTCTCATATTATGATTCTTCATTAGATGATATATATATAATTGATCCAACTATATTTGACTTTAATGAAGATAATATAGCAATTGTTGAAATGAATGATTTATTGAATCCTATTACAAATGGCAAAGATACTATATATTTTGGAGAAATTCCAATGACAAAAGATCAAGATCAGTGTGTAGGGTACATAATTGTAAAAAAACAAAAAAATAAATTAAATTATGACTACTCACATATTTGTGATATGTTAGATTATTAATAATTTAACTATAATAAAAATAAATAGTTACAATTGAATATAAAAATTTTAAACTTTGAAAAATATTATAATAAGCAGAACACGTTAGTCAGCATGATTATTTTATTTTGCAAATAAAGTAGTATTTAGAAAGATATGTAGTATTTAGAACCATCGTTAGAAACATTTATGTTAGATGATAAATCATTAGTGTTAAGTAAAGAACAATTTTCCCAATTAAAGGATAATTTAATATTTATGAAAAATATTTGCGAGGAATATTTTGAAAGTTATGGTAATATCAATCATTATACCATAAAAGCTATTGATGGGAAGAGACATGATATTGTTAGACCTATTTTATGGGATATGATTTTAGAAAAAGTAGCTTCTGTCTTACATTCTGAAAATAATATAATTCAATTTTCTTGTGATAAAAATGAATTATATGATCAAGAATTTGGAAAAAGAATTTATCAAAAAATTTTATTTGCGCTTTTATTCGGTGTAATAGCACTTATTATAAATTTTATTGTAATTTTTATAATTAAAAACTTTTAATGAATGGAGGAGATTATATGGAGTTTTGGATTATTATGATTGTTTTTATTGGTATTGGTGGAAGTTGTTCATTAGCTGGTACTTGGTGGAGTAAAAAAAAGAAAAATAATCAATAATAATAAAACAGTCGATAGGATTATCATTGTAATGATAGTCTTTTTTTATTATATTGACAATTGTTATATAGTGTTATATAATACATATAACAGTTAAGGAGGAAAAATATGAGAATCATTATTAGCAATAGTAGTTCAGTACCAATTTATGAACAAATAAAAAATGCAATTATTAATCAAATCATGAATGATGAATTATCTACTGATGAAGCTTTACCATCTATTCGATCCTTAGCTCAGGACATAAAAATAAGTATTATGACTATTAAGAAAGCTTATGATGAATTAGAACAAGAAGGCTATATCGTTTCAATTCAAGGAAAAGGTACTTTTGTTGCTCCTAAAAATAAAGAACTAGCACAGGAACAAGCACAAAAAGAAATAGAAAGTTATTTTATGAAAGCAATCGATATTGCAGAAAGATATAATATTCGTAAAGAAAATTTAGTTGAATTGATAGACATGTTATATGGGAGTGATGATAAATGAAAAATGCTATTGAAATTAGAAATTTAGTTAAGAGTTATAGTGATAAATTTACTCTAGGAGAGATTAATTTAGATATTCCAAGTGGAATAATTATAGGGCTTATTGGAGAAAATGGAGCAGGTAAAACAACACTTATTAAATCTATACTAAATATTATTAGATCAGATAAAGGAAATATAAAAATATTTGAAAAAGATATTAAGAAAAATGAATGTGAAATTAAAGAAAATATTGGTGTTGTACTAGATAATATGTTTTTCCCAGAATTATTAATGCCTAAAGATATAAATTCTATTATGAAAGATATTTATAAGAATTGGGATGAACAATTATTTCATAAATATTTAAGTGAATTTAAACTTAAAAATAATCAATCAATTAAATCAATGTCAAAGGGGATGAGAAAGAAGCTAGAGATTGCAACAGCGTTATCTCACCATCCAAAATTATTGATTTTAGATGAACCTACTAGTGGTCTTGATCCAGTAGTTAGAAATGAAGTGTTAGATATATTTTTAGATTTTATTCAAGATGAAGAGCATACAATTTTACTATCTACTCATATTACAAGTGACCTAGAACACATTGCCGATAAAATAATATTTATTAATCAAGGAAAGGTTGTTCTAGATCAAAGTAGAGATGATTTGTTAGATAATTATGGAATATTGAAATGTGATGTTGATAAGTTTGATACTATATCAAAAGATGACATCATTGCTTATAAGAAAAATAAATACGACTATGAAATATTAATTAATGATATTAATAAAATAAAGAAAAAATATAAAGATTTTATTATTGATAAAATAACCTTAGAAGAACTTATGGTATTAATGATTAAGGGGGAAAAATAATGTTAGGTTTAATAAAAAAAGATTTGTTGATAATAAAAAATAATATTAAATTTGCCATTATCTTTATTGTTGTATTTGTATGCTTCACAGAGCAAAGTAGTGAACTATTATATTTTGTACCAATATTTTTGAGTACAATGCTATTTATAAGTACATTTAGCTATGATGATTATAATAAATGGGATGCTTATGCTTGCACTTTACCTCAAGGAAAGAAAAGTGTTGTTAAAGCTAAATATTTAGCAAGTTTATTATTAACTTTAATGGCTGTTTTAATTACTTTAATTTTAGGTTTTATTATTGGAGCTATCAACAAAAACTTTGATGCAAAAGAAATGTTGGAAATTATAAGTGGAGTTGTGGTTGCTATAGTATTATTGCAATCTATAATGTTCCCTTTAATGTACAAATATGGAGTTGAAAAAGGTAGAATTGGAATATTTTTGGGAGTATTTGGTATGAGTGGATTAATAGGATTTTTATTTAAATATCTTAATATAAAAATTCCTAATAATGTTATTCAAACATTTAATGATTATTGGTTTATAATATTACCAATTATTGTAATTTTAATGATATTAGTTTCGTATAATATATCTAAGAAAATATATTTAAAAAAAGAATTCTAATAAAACAAGCTAAATAGAGTTTTAGCTTGTTTTTTTGTGTTTATATGATGTAGTTATAGTTTATATACTAATTCTAAAGATAATTTATTATGTCTTTCTGATGGAAATTCGTTCTCAGACATTGTTGAGAAATTTGTCCAATAGAAAACTGTTTTATGCAATTAAAACATGAATGGTTATGTCAATTTGATAAATTAACTAAAAAAGAAGCAACTAAAGAAATAAAAAATTAGGATACTTGTCACCAGTACAGTATCGATTAAAATATAATACGTTAATTTACTAATTAGCACCAAGCATGATATAATATATATGGTAACAAGTAGTAAATACAAAATAAAAAATTAATTTTTCTAGCAAAATATGATACAATGTATAAAATATAAATAAGGTGATAAAAATGAATAAATCAGTAAAAGTAATGTGTTTTAGTATCGTAGTAAATTTGACTTTATCGGTTATAAAGATTATTGTTGGATTTTTTGGTAATAGTGGAGCTTTAATTGCTGATGGTGTGCATTCGTTAAGTGATTTTGGAACAGATTTTTTTGCGATAGCTGGAACCTTCTTTTCTAATAAACCAGCTGATGAAAATCATCCATATGGTCATGGAAATATTGAGTATTTAACAAGTATAGGAATTTCAATAGGAGTAATTATTGTAGGTATTTCAATTATATATGAAGCAATTGTAAGAAAAGCTGTCATACCGAGTATAATAGTCATATTAGTAACAATATTCACAATTATTGCTAAATATTTACTTGCAAGTTTTATCTTGAAAAAAGGGAAAGAATATAATAACCATATTTTAATTGCTAGTGCTAAAGAAAGTAATATGGATGTAATAAGTTCAATCGTTGTATTAATTTCATCAATTCTAATTCAATTTTCTAATCAAGTACCAGTACTAAAATATAGTGATAAAGTTTCTATGTTTGTAATAGGAATATTTATAGTAATAGTTGGTATTAGTATTTTAAAAGAAAATATTAGTTTAATACTTGGTCAGCAAGTAGATGATGAAGAAATGAAATGTGAGATAGAGAGTATATTATTAAAACATAATAAAGTTCATGGGGTAATGAGTTTTATCTTAATAAAATTTGGACCACATTATAAATTTAGTTGTACACTAAGAATGGAAGAAAATTTATCATTAAAAGAAGCACATAAAATAACAGAAGAATTAGAAGAGAAAATTAAAGAGTATAATCATGATATAAATTACATTAATATTCATATGGAGCCAGAACAAAATACAACTTTATAAAAAAATATTTAATCATACTAATGTTGTTTTTTCTTTTTGTGATATTTCTAATATGGTTATAATTATTAGCATTGGTGCTACTTTGAATTTAAGAAAATTGTAAAGTATATATTTACATTTATAGTAAGAAAAAAATAGTAATTTATTTAAATGGGGAGTAATTATGAAAAAAGTAATAGTAATTGTTTTATTGTGTGAGGCCATGTTTCTAGGCATTACAGGTTGTAGTACAAATAAGAATGAGTTTGAAGTTGGTGATAAATCCGATATTGTGGTAAAAAATGATGATGTTTTATTATCTATAAAAAAAGAAACTTTAACAAATAAAGGGGCAACATTGATATTAAAAAATAATGGCACTATGGATTTTGAATATGGGGAGCCATACGAAATTGAAATTAAAAAAAATGGGGATTGGCATAAAATTAATGTGGAATTAAATTTTATTTTACCTATTTATATTCTTAAAAAAGGTGAAACAAAAGAGATTAATTTAAACTGGGAAAATGGATATGGGAAATTATCTCCTGGAACATATAGAATTATAAAATCCATAAATTATAAAAATGATAAAAATAATGATCAGTTATTTAATATAGCTGCGGAGTTTATGATTGAATCATAAATTATAATTGGAAACCGATGAGGTTATGAAAAAACAGTAATTGTATATTTGGACTTATTAATACAGATTATTTCATAAATCAATATATAAATGATAGTTAAAATCTCTTAGTTAGATACTTTTTTAAAGATTGCACTTGGAATGTAATCTTTTTTGTGGAAGAACAATAAAAATTCTTAAAATAGTTGTGAGAAACAAAAATAGGAAAATTTTCAATTTAATGAAAAAGGTTAATAATTGATTAGAAATTTTGTAATGTGATTATAAAATTAAAAAAAATAATAATACTACTTACATTTTGTGATGAAAAGAAAAAAATGATATAATATTAACTGTATAGAATGATATTTTATGCTTAGTAAAATAAGGAGAAGATGATATGAAATATTCAAAAGAAGTTGAAAATATGTGCTCAGTAAAATGTGGTGCTAGTCATGGATGTGCACCAATTCCTGAAGAAGGAAAATGGGTATATTCGAGAGAAATTAAAGATATTTGTGGACTTACTCATGGTATTGGGTGGTGTGCACCTCAACAAGGAGCATGTAAGTTAACATTAAATATTAAAGAAGGGATTATTGAAGAAGCATTAATTGAAACGTTAGGATGTTCTGGTATGACTCATTCAGCAGCTATGGCATCAGAGGCATTGGTTGGTAAAACTTTATTAGAAGCTTTAAATACAGATTTAGTTTGTGATGCAATTAATACTGCGATGCGAGAGTTATTTTTACAAATTGTTTATGGTCGTAGTCAATCAGCTTTTTCTGAAGGTGGACTACCGATTGGGGCAGGTTTAGAAGATTTAGGAAAAGGAACTCGCTCACAAGTTGGAACTTGTTATTCTACTAAATTAAAAGGGCCTCGTTATTTGGAGTTAGCTGAAGGATATGTAATGAAGCTAGGCTTAGATGAAAATGATGAAATAATAGGCTATGAATATGTAAATATGGGATTATTTATGGATGCGATAAAAAAAGGTGAAAATCCTATGGAAGCACTTGAGAAGGCGAAAGGAATTTATGGACGATATCAAGAAGCAGTGAAATATATCGATCCAAGAGAGGAATAGGGGGGATTAGAGATGGCATTATTTGAAAGTTATGAAAGACGTATTGATAAAATTAATGAAGTATTAAATACATATGGTATTTCTTCACTTGAAGAAGCAAAAAAAATAGTTGATGATTTGGGGGTTGATGTTTATAGTATCGTAAAAGGGATTCAGCCTATTTGCTTTGAAAATGCTTGTTGGGCATACATCGTTGGTGCAGCAATTGCAATTAAAAAAGGAAATAGTGAAGCTTGTGAAGTTGCAAAGGCAATTGGTGAGGGATTACAATCTTTTTGTATTCCAGGATCTGTTGCTGATGATAGAAAAGTTGGCTTAGGACATGGTAATTTAGCGGCTATGCTTTTAAGTGAAGACACGAAATGTTTTGCTTTTCTAGCAGGACATGAAAGTTTTGCAGCTGCCGAAGGGGCAATTGGTATTGCCAGAAATGCTAATAAAGCACGAAAAGAACCATTACGTGTTATTTTAAATGGCTTAGGAAAAGATGCGGCTAAAATTATTTCTAGAATCAATGGATTTACGTATGTAGAAACAAAGTTTGACTATTACACGGGTAAATTGACGGTTATTTCTAAAACGCCATATTCTAATGGAGAGAGAGCCTTAGTCGATTGTTATGGAGCAGATGATGTTCGTGAAGGAGTTGCCATTATGCATTATGAAGGTGTTGACGTTTCAATTACCGGAAACTCAACGAATCCAACACGTTTCCAACATCCTGTTGCTGGTACTTATAAAAAAGAATGTATCGAACAGGGAAAAAAATATTTCTCAGTTGCTAGTGGTGGTGGAACAGGTCGGACATTACATCCCGATAATATGGCAGCTGGACCAGCTTCTTATGGTATGACGGATACAATGGGAAGAATGCATTCTGATGCACAATTTGCTGGATCTTCCTCTGTTCCTGCTCATGTTGAAATGATGGGATTAATTGGTATGGGGAATAATCCTATGGTTGGAGCCAGTGTAGCTGTTGCTGTAGCAATTTCAGAATCAATGAAAAATAAATAGATTGATACATAAAGACATGGTAATGGATTTATGGTAAGTAAAAAGATAAAAGTATGGAATATAAATTTAAAAAAAATGATAATTTTATGTGTAAATTATCATTTTTTATATGTTTTAGTAATAATTGGATACGGATGTTTTATATTATTAAAGTAATCTATTTTTATTTCCATATCATTTGGCAACCCTTTGTTTACTTCACTCATTACATATTCATTCCATAAATATTGCATTTGATGGTATGAAAGGTATGGAATAGATTTTAACTTTTGACTTTCGAAATGAGTACACCCACAGAGTGCAATAGAAAATGGTATGTGATTCTTTCGCGCATTTCTTATAATTGGTATTGTTGCTTCACATGTATAAGTTCCAATGATTAAATCACAACTTTTAATCTTAGTTTTTTCCGTAAATGCTTCTTTTTTTAAAATAATACCATTTAATTTGTTGACCACTAAATTTGGATCAAAAACAGTGATTGTTCCTGTTTTCAATTTTACTTGTTTCTCTTTTATATAAGTAGCAAGTGCAGGGTAAACCCCACCACCAACATCGATAATATTATGATCTAATGTAAAGTATTTTTCTAAATTTGCAAGAAATTCTAAATACATATTATCATTTTCTTCTAAAATATCACAAGCACTATATGCTTGAGAAACTACATCACACATACAATTGGTAGATAAGGAATTTAAGATGAAATCTTTCATTTTTTCATCATAGTCATATTTTTTTAAAAATACTTCTAATCTTTTTTTCTTTTCTTGATAAGTAAGATCCATGCAATCTCTCCTTTCAAACTGTAAGAATATTATACATATTTTTATCTTAATGTCAATTTATAACTGATGCTTCCTTTTTAGATTATAGTTTAAATTTATATAGAGAAGTAGTAGATGAATGTAAAAATGTGACACCTAATATCATGCCATTTCATACATAATATCATAAAAATATTTAAAAATGATGATGAATCAAAATGATAAAAAATAGGATAGTTGTGTTATAATATAAATGGAAGGCTAAATCGTTTTTTATAGGAGGAACAAAATGGATATATTATCTATTTCAATTATAATATTTTGTGTTATGGAATTAGGAAATGTATTAATTTTATATTTTATGCCTGATTCTAAATTAGGAAATGGGGTAGCTGTATTTGATAGTTGGAGAGATGTAAAAAAAGATGAGTCGTTAGATTTATTTGCTCATTATATGGCTTATTGGGTTGCTGGAGTAAAACTTATTTTTATATTTCTTTTAATGGTAGTTCTTTTTACAGGTACAGAAGTGACAAAAATGTGGGCAGTTATTGCTATGATATTATCTATAGCTACTTATTTTTGGAAATTACATCCAATAATAAAAAAATTAGATAGAATGAATAAAATTACTCCTAAGGGGTATTCCAAAATATTAGGATTTATGATTATTGGTTTTTTATTAATGTTTACAATTGCTTTAATTATATATTTAATATAATCATAATAATTAAATTATAATTTATAAAAAAATAGAAGTAGAAAAAAGTTATTTCTATTTTTTTTTCTATTCAAGTTAAAATCATGATATAATATTATATTAAGCGAGGTGAAAAATATGGCTAATTTAGCACGTATTGAAGATATCATTGAAGTAGTAGGAATGACCAATTATATTAAATCATTAGAGTTACCTGAACATCAACTAAAATATACCGGTTATATTATAGATGATGCTAATCAAGCCGTTTTAAACTTTAAATATATATATTCACAAGAACAAGTTTATTTACAGAAAGTTGCAATTTCAAAAAATCGAAAATTAACATTTATTCAATGTAGCTGCCATGACTTTAATGAGCAAGAATATTGTCCCCATATTGCCTTAGTCATTAAATTTTTATTTGAACAAAAAGAAATGATAAATGAAATCGTTGATAGCTTAAAAACAGAGCAAGATAATACTTTTAATCAATATTTATTTTCCCAATTTATAAAAGAAAAAAATCAGAAGCAGCCGATTACATTAGAGATTATTTTAAAAAAAGAATACTACTATCATCAAGAAAATGGCACCTATTTACTACAGTTAAAAATAGGGCAAGAAAAATTATATCAATTAAATTCGCAATTACGTTATTTTTTACAAAATTATCATGATCCTGAATTTGAATGGGAGTTTGGTAAATATTTTACTTATCAAAGTAAAATTCACTATTTTAAAGAAAATGACGAAAAAATACTTTCTTTTTTATCTGCTTACTATAGTACTAAAAATCCTTATGAATCTTATTACGATAACAAAATTTTATTATCAGAATCGTTAGTTAAACAGTTTTTCCCTTTACTGAAACAACATGATTTTTATATTCAAACGGGTTTACTAACAGAACATTATTCTAAAATACGTACTGATTTTAAACTAGAAAGTGAATTAAAAGAAGAAAATGAAGAGATTGAATTAGTATTGCCAAACTTAAATATCGAAGCCCTTACTTCTGATTACACATATATAAAATATCAAAATCATATTTATGCATTAGAGGAAGAAAGTGCAAAATTATTATCTATTTTAGTAACAAATAAACGGAAAAATATTGTATTTAAAAAAGAAGAATATGAACAATTTGGTAAATTGATACTTCCTGTGATTAAAAAGATGGATCAAGGTGTAAAAATAGATCATAAAATAAAAGAACAATTTTTAGATACACCGTTAATACCTAAATTTTATATTAATGCGAAAGATCAAGCGATATGTGCTAAAATCATGTTGACATATCAAGATAAGGAGATAAACTTATTAGAAAAAAATAATAAGATAGGGGATCACTTTATTGTAAGAAATTCTTCATTAGAGCAGACTTACATTGATGCATTAATTGATTATGGATTTACTTGTAATCAAAAAGAACAAGAATTTGTACTAACAGAAGTAGACCATATTGCTACATTTTTAGAGTATGGATTAGATGCATTATGTCATAAATATCAGGTATTTGTTTCTAAAGAGGTAAAAAATAAACGAATTATGAAAACAGTTTATGTAAAAAGTTCCTTTGAAATTGGTAAAGATAATATATTATCTTATCAATTTGATTGTAACCAAGTACCAAAAGAAGAATTATATCAATTATTAGTTTCTATCAAAGAAAATAAAAAATATTATCAACTTAAAAATGGGGATATTCTTTCTTTACGTGATTCCGATTTAGAAACGTTTACATACTTGGTTGATTCTTTTGATTTAACAGAAGAAGAACTGAAAAAAGGAAATGTTTTTATAGAACCATATCAATTAGCTAAAGTAGAAGATGTATTAGAACAAGAGTATGTTACTTATGGAATGGATGTTCAAACTTTGTTAAATCGTTTTCACAATTATAAAAATCAAAAAATTATTTGGGATGAAGAAAGCGAAAAAATTTTAAGAGAATATCAAAAAGATGGAGTCAAATTTTTTGTGATGCTTGCAGAATGTGGATTTGGTGGTATTTTAGCAGACGAAATGGGTCTTGGAAAATCCTTGCAAACGATCACTTATATGAAATTACAGTTACAAAAAAATAGGGACGCAAAATTTTTAATTGTCGTACCGACTTCATTAATTTATAATTGGGAGAATGAAATTAAAAAATTTGCGCCCGAATTATCCTATTTAATTGTTAACGATAAAAAGAATGAAAGAGTAGAACGCCTACACAAATTGGATAATGTACAAATCATCATTACTACGTACGGACTTCTTCGTCAAGATATTGAATTGTATGAAAATTTATCATTCCATACTTGCATTATTGATGAAGCACAGGCCATTAAGAATCTAACAAGCCAAAATGCCAAGGCGGTGAAAAAGATTGTCGCAACTACAAAATTTGCTCTTACTGGAACACCAATTGAAAATTCGATTTTAGAGTTATGGAGTATTTTTGATTTTGTCATGCCAGGATTTTTGAAAAATAGTAAACAATTTAAAGAATTGTATAGCGTAAAAAAAATTGAAGAACATCCTGAACGTTTAGACGAATTAAAAAAACAAATTAGTCCATTTATTTTAAGAAGAAAGAAAAGCGATGTTTTAAAGGATTTACCAGAGAAAATAGAAAATACAGTGTATATTGATTTAACAGAAGAACAAAAGAAATTATATCTAGCTTGGTTAGAGACAACAAAAGAAGAAATTGAAAAAGTAGTAAAAGATGGTAATTTTGAAAAGAGTCAAATTTTAATTTTATCACTTCTTATGAAGTTACGACAAATTTGTATTGAGCCAAGATTAATTATGGAAAACTATAAAGGGGAAAGTGCTAAACTTGTTACATTATTAGATATGTTGAAACAAATCATTGAAAATGGTCATAAAGTATTATTATTTTCCCAATTTCCCTCAGCACTACAATTTATAAAAGAAGCCTTTGATGAAGAAAAGATTACCTATTACTATTTAGATGGTTCTACTAAGAGTAAAACAAGGATGGAATTAGTAGATAAATTTAATCAGGATGAAACAAATGTATTTTTAATTTCTTTAAAAGCTGGTGGGACAGGACTTAATTTAACAAGTGCTGATGTGGTAATACATTTTGATCCATGGTGGAACCCTCAAGTAGAAAATCAAGCGACTGATCGGACTCATCGCATTGGTCAAAAAAATGTAGTTGAAGTATTGAAATTTATTACCAAAGGGACAATTGAAGAAAAAATATTAGAATTACAAGAAAAGAAAAAAAGATTAAGTGAACAAGTTATCGAGGGAAAAGAACGCAGTGAATTAGTTCTTTCTAAATTAGATGAAGAAGAACTACGTGAACTTTTAGAATTATCATAATATTGGCACTAATCTATTGACAGTGCTAATGAATTGTGCTACAATGTAAGTGTAAGAGATAGGAAAGAATTCTTACAGGTATGAAGATTATATTTATGTGCTACCAAATTGGCAACATGTAAAAAGAAAGGAAGTAGATATTTATGATGATGATACCGAAAAGAAATGATTTTGACTTACTAGAAGATATGTTCTTTGATCCTTTTTTTAGAACAAATGAAAATAAGATGATGAAAACAGATATTAAGGAACATGAAAACAGTTATACGATTGATGTTGATTTACCAGGTTATGATAAAGAAAATATTAAAGTAGCTATTGATGATGGGTATTTAACTGTTCATGCTACAATGGATAATTCAAATGAAGATACAGAAAAAGGAAAGTTTGTTCGAAGAGAACGTTATTTTGGAGAATGCTCTAGAAGTTTCTATGTTGGAGATAACATTGAAGTAGAAGACATTAAAGCTTCTTTTAAAAATGGTACTTTAACATTAGAAATTCCTAAGAAAGAAGAGAAAAAAGAACTTCCAGAAAAAAAATATGTACAAATTGAAGGATAAGGAAAAAGTCTAACGTAAAAGTTAGATTTTTTTTTATAAAAATAGCAATTGTTCTTAAAATTTATAGAATTACAGACTTGATTATGGTATTATACTTTTACAGGTTAATGGTTATAATATGTAATTATGATTGAAAAAGGAGATGTTTAGTATGCAGCAGGAATTATTAAAACGCTGTCCTTGTTATTTAATACAATCAGGACATTTTAAAAATAATATTCATGATATTGAAGGAAGAAAGGATATTATAGAATTAAATTATATGGGCTCAGCTGAATTTGAAGGAGGAGAACTTTTTAATTCTACTAAGAGAATGCTTGTAAATATGGATTTTTATGATTTTTTTTCGTTTCCTAACTATGTAAATGAAAAAGAAGAATCATTAATGGTTTATGCGCCTAAAATGTATATAAATCATATTGCTAATATTGTAGATAGGCTTGCTAATAGTAGCTATGGTTTAAAAAAATATTGCACTTTAAACGATGTGATTCGTAATTATGATCAAATTTTTAAAACAAAAGATGATTTTTGGTGGGATATTGAAAATGATTTTTATATATTTTTTGGTGAAAATCACGCACATTTAATAAAAGAAGCACAAATTAAAATGTTAGAAAATAAAAAAATAAAACTTGGAGATTGGGATGAACTTGCAGAATATTATTTATTAAAAAATCCTGATTTAAGTGAAGAAGCAATACAATTTTTACAGCAAAAAAAATCTAATTCAATCAAAAGATATATAAAGAAAATAAGAGTACAAAGAATGAATAAATAATCATTTTGAAAACAGTGATGAAATTATGTATAAACTTAATAATAATGAATAAGAATTTCTATTGTAAAAAAATGAATTTTTTGAAACTTTTTTTTCATAATTTGGGATTATACTATTGTAGGTGATGAAAATGATTGGTCAATCAAGCCTAAATGATTTTAATAGAATATATGATGAAACATATACTGATGTTATAAGATTTATAGTAGTTAAATGTTCTAATATTGATGATGTAAATGATATATTGAAAGAGACTTACTTAGAATTTTGGAAAATCTTACAAAAAAAGAAATTGGATGACAAAAATATAAAGAGTTATTTGTTTGGAATCGCTTTAAACAAAATACGGAAGCATCATAGTTTACTTTATAAATTAAATACAATTTCTTTATTTCAAAAAGATGAACATGATAAAGAATTAATTGAATCTTTTTCATTAGATTTAACGATTGAAGATTTAATAATAAAAAAAGATGAGTGGAATCAAATTTGGCAATATATTAAAACTAAGAAAAATCAAAATATACCAAAGATATTTTATTTATATTATAAATTAGAGTTATCAATAAAAGATATATCGAAAGAACTAGGTAAAGGGGAATCATATGTAAAAAATTCGATTTATAGGACATTAAAAGAATTGAACTCAATTTTTGGAAAGGAGTCTGATTTAAATGACTAATAAAGAGAATCTAAATAAAGCCATTGACAATGATTTTAATAAAAAGAGAAATTATTTAAAAATAGTGGAAAAACAAGAAAGAAAAAAAAGTATGAATAAAGTATTCAAGCATATATTTGCTCCAGTAATGGCACTTGTTGTCATAGTAGGAGGAATCGTATTATTTAATAGCCCTTCTAGTTATGTTTCAATTGATATTAACCCGAGTATCATGTTAACAGTAAATAAGTTAGATAAAGTAATTAAAGTTGATTCTTTAAATTCTGATGCAAAAAAAGTAATAGAAGGTATGAATCTATATGGAATGGATGTTAGTGACGCTACTATAAAAATAACTAGTAAAGCTACAGAATTAGGGTATATCGATAACGAGATAGATAATAATGTTGTATTAGTATCTACTTATTGTGATAATAGTAGGAAACAAGATAAATTGCAACAAAAACTTCATGAAAAATTGAACAAGAATTTAAATAGTAATGGAATTGGTGCTTTAATTATTGATATGGAATTAACTGAAGAAGATGCAAAAAAAGCAAATGAGTATGGTGTTTCAGAAGCAAAAATATTATTTGTAAATAAGGCAATAGAAGAAAATCCTGAATTAAAATTTGAAGATTTAGTATATCTACCTGCTAGAGAAATAGCAAAGTATATTGATGAATATGAAAGTTTAAATATTGGTAACCAACATCAAAACGTACAAGGTAACCAAAACAAAAATGGGCAAGGTAGTCAACATCAAAATGGAAAGAAAAATAAAGAAGCAAATAATCAAGATAATTAAAATTAATCGTTGTTAAACTGGCTATGATTTTAACTCTTTCTTTGTCAGATATTTTAGTCATAAAAGTAGAGTAGGATGAAAGAATGTACAGGTTTATCAATTATTAGTTTTTAATAAAAATATATAAAAAATGGACAAAAACCCATGAGTAAGTGATATAATATTTTTACTAGATTTATGGAGGGGAAAATGAAAACACTTAAAGTATATAGAGAAGATGTCATTACAATTGCTTTATTACTCAGAAAAAAATACGCAGGAACAGATATGGTTTCACTTAAAACAATTGAAGAATATGAAGAAATTATTAATTCTAATTTAGAGGGAACCGATTATCAGTGTAGACTTTATGCAATTTTTTCAGATTGCAAAATTTATTCTATCTTTCGAGATGAAAATGGCGAACTTTATGCTGTAATAACAGATTATGAAAAATTAGATAGAGCTGAAATGTTTTTTTATCGTATGCCGTCAGAACTTTATACTGCGATAAACGAAGAAAATGCGCTTTCTGTAATTAAATTAACTAGACAAAAAGATAGTATTAAACAAAAAAAGAAAATTTAATTTTGTTTCGTCTTATGTCTTACTAAAGTTATACTATATAAAGTTTCAAAAATTTTTTCTGTGTAAACCGTATTGGTGTAGCTAATAGCAGAGTGAGCACTATCATGAAATTTAAAATCGAGCAATTAAAATCTGCTCGATTTTTTCTATATACTATTATTACCATAAATATAAATAATTCATTATAATAATTCTAAAAAATAGTCAGCAGTAATTGACTAGCTGACTATGGTATAGCATAAAATCTACAAATTGATTAGTCTCTTTAGCATAATGTTTATATTTCTACATTGTTCTTCTCTTAATTTAACTCTTTGAGAACTAGATAATGGTACATAGTCTTTCATGTGACAATAATATAAATCTTTCATTTGAAGAGAAGTGGAAGGATATATTTCTCCTTCTAACCAACCATCTTTATATAAATCATCTTTTGACATTTTAAAAGTCAAGTAAGTTGATAAATCATTAGCTTTTGCTACTTTTTCATTTAGTTTTCCAATATTATATATAGTAGGAGCTATTAAACGAATAATATCTTCCTCTAAAATATTACCATTTGCATCTAATTGAATATCAAGATCAGTAAGTAAGTCTTGTATTGATTTTGTATCTTTATTTCCAATTTTCTCTATTACACTTAATAATAAAAGAATTTTATTTCTTACAATATTTGAATGAGTAATAAAATATTCTAAAGAATATGGTTCAGAATAATATCTTCTAGCACTTAATTCATCACAAAATTCTTTTGTGCGAGCTTCTATATCCTCAATAGTTAATTTAATAAGATTCTGGGGTCTTTTTGGTTTTGGAGTTTCGACTCTCTTTTTTAATTCTGAATCTTCTTCTTCAAATTTCTTGTCTAAAAACTTTATTATTTGTTCCTTAGTAACAACAATTTGAGTATTGTCAATTGCCTTTTTAATATCTTCAAATTTAGTATCAAAAATACTTTCTAAAATTGTTATCATAAATTTAGCATCATGGTATTGATAACTTGTATTTTCAAAATATGAATCAAAGTTTAAATTTTCCGTATTTTTCATATAAAATTCACCTCTGTTTATCTGTATTATAAACTACTTTCCATTGTTTTATAATAGCAGTTGCTATAGAATAGTAGGTATTCCTTTAGTTAGAAGAATAGTTTATTCTACACATAAACTTATGTATAAAGATGTTTTTATTGTACAGAAAATGCAAGAGGTTATTTTTTGTGCAAATGAAAACTCCAACTACAAAAGTTAGAGTATCAATTAATTTGGTGCCCTTATGGTGAAAGTATAATAATCACTAAGCATAAATTTATAGGTAGTAATAACTACTAACTATATTTAGTATACACTATTTTTGCTAATTTGATTTTTTTATTTTAAATTAGCAAAAAAAAATGATATAATCAATAATAGAAGGGAATGAGTAAAGTATGATTATTGATTTAAAACATAAAAACAATTTATCTTTTGAGGTATATGTTAATAAGCAAAAAAAGTATATTGCTACTGGAAATCTAGACTGCCTAAAAATTAAAGGACATCAAGTCTTAAATAAATTTACCTTAAATGATGAACAAGGACAAGAATTTAATTTTGATAACATTAATATCAAAAAAGTAAAAAAGGGATTATTTTTTAAATATTTTTCATTAGAATATGAAAATAAAATATATAATGTGTATGATGTTGGCAACGGATTTGTTGCACATTACATGGTGTATGATAACGATAAACAAATCTCTGAAATAGTTAATACTGCTAAAAATATTGAAATTCAAACAAAAGGATATATTTTAGACGATTATAAATATTTAGAATTACCAATTATTTATTTAATGTTACATTATTGTGCATTTTACTTTAAAACATGTTCGAGAGATACTTCTTGTACCATATATTCAAAAACATATTCAAAAAATAATAAATTTTATAATAAAGAATGGATAAAGAACAATTTTAATGATTTAATTTTTTTTGAAGATGTAAATAATAGCAAATAAAAATACGTAATTATAAAATTAATTTAGAAATAATGTAATTATAAAAAAGAAAACAATATTAAGTTTCGTATTCATGCTGTTTGTATTAGCATTACTAACAGGATGTACAATATCAAAAGAAGAAAAACAAAAAAGAGAAGAATATTTTGCCTAAGCAAAAGAAAATACAATTAAATATATTAAAAGTAAATATGGTTTTACTCCAGAAATTGAAACTACTAAATGTACATTTGATAATTCTGATAGTTTTAGCAGTTGTAATGAAGAAATTATTGTTAATGCAAAATATAATAATAAATGGTTTGAAGTGATTATTGATGGTGCACAACAAACTGAAAAAGGTATTGACAATTATCAATATGATTTAATTACAGACGATTTAATAAAATTTATTAACAATGATTTTGTAACATCATATAAATATCAATTTTATTATGGCTCATATTCAGTGGATATTGAAGGCTTGATAGATATATATTAGGATGGTAATAATTTTAAAAATTTACAAAACAAATTAACTTCTATTGATTATTCAATATTTAAAAAGTTATATATTGTTAATTATAAATCATTAGATTCATACAAAAAGTTTCAAAAAATGATTATTGTGTACTTTGTTCGTCGGGTGGTTCTTATTTTGAAGAATATTTTTATGATATATTTAGTAAAAGGAGATGATATTTATGTCTTATGAAGAAAGACTAAAAAAAATAAGTGGGAATGATCCTTATTGGTTTCAGCGAATAGATAAATTTATTCTTGAAAATTTTGACGATAAAGATTTAGGACTTATACAAATAGAAAATTTAATGGATGATAAAGAATCTTTTAATGAGTTTACTAAAATGTTAAATTATACTAAAGATGAGGATTTAGGTAATATAATAGAGCAAGTTAAAGGGTTAAATTTATCATTTAAATATTCACAAGATGAATTAAAAGATTTTTTTTACCATCAAATGAACGAAAATGAATTACAAAAAATAAATAATTTAAATTTAAGAGAAGTTATTTCTAAACTTGAAACAGACAAATATAAAATAAAATATATAGATAATGTTGGATATATTGATATCGGCGAGGGATATTTGATATTAGCTGATGGTACTGAACCAACACATTATTTTGCTAAAATATTTACTGATGCTGATTTTTTAGAAAACAAATATTAAACAATTATAAAGAAAAAAATTAATTTATTATATGTTAATTAGCAACAAACAATTTTGAATTCATATAAACATAATTTTGTTTGGTACTAAACCTTGATAAAATTATGTTTTGCAAAAAGGAGTTAAAAAGTGAGTTTTCTTTTTTCTCACCGTTATTGGCTTTACCAATAGCGTAGTGTATTACTATAATGGAATTATAGTCTTTAAAATCGAGCACTTGAAATTTGCTCGATTTTTTCTATATACCAATATCTCTATCATCATAATCTTTAGAATACAAATAATCATTGATTTTTTGTTCTTTAGAAGTATCATTTGCTATATCATGCAAATCAAAATTATCATATAAATCTTATGCATAATATTTTTTTATATCTGATATAACATCATCTTTATCTTTTTCAGTTCCAATTTTAAGTAATCTATGAAAAAATTGTTTTAGAGTTTGTAAAATGTTATGGATTAAGTTATGAAGTCTGCTATTTTCTTCTTGTAATTTCTCATTTTGTTATTCTTGCTTTTTAACTTCAACTTGAGTATTTCTTTTTTTGTTTTCTAAATCTTTGAATTTTATCTTTTTATTATAGACATTAATAAAAAAATATCACATTCTTCAAATATTGAATAATTATTATTTTTAATTTTTAATATATGTGGCTTTACATAAGAAATATTTGTTTCTTTAATACTTTTAATAGTTTCATTTTTAAATGTAAATTTAACATTTGCAAACCTGCATACCGTTTCAATCTTTCTTTTTAGTTCTTCACGTATCTTTAATTCTTTAGTTTCTATTGTTAACATATATAATTACTCTAATTTTCTTAAATAACAAAAAAACTAACATTTCTGTTAGTAATTTATTACTCTCAAAAATATAAAAGCTCGAGTTTCCTATCAATCTGGTGCGTGAGATAACCACGTTTGGAAATCGCAATAAAGGTTAATTTCTAAAGTAATTAGAGCATATTTAGTTATATATTAAAAGATTATTAACATAAATATTAGTATAAAATGTAACAATTTATGGTCAAGTTAAAAAAAATAATTTATATTTCAATACATTTTTCAAAATTTTTTCATTAAAACTTTTGTTGCTGACTATAATATTATTTATGTTACTATAAATATAATTTTATTAAAACATGTTAAAAAATTTAAAAAATTGTAGTATAATAAGTGCTATAAACAAAAGGAGGCTTTATATATGGCAAAAAAAGAAGAAATAGAGTTATCTCCAATCGAAACTACTGCTTATTGGTGGATTAATTTAATGAGATATAGAGTGAGAGAAATAGCAACTAGTGGAGCTAGAGATAGAAATGAAGCTAAATTTGCAGAAATTTTCTATAGTTTTACCGAAATAGATTGGCGAAAAGTATATTTAGAATTAATAAAATATATATCTAAAGATGTAGACAGATATATCCCTAAAAATCATTCAGATGCCTTTAGTCAAGATACTGATATAGAAGGGCATAAAATACTTAATGATGAGATATCTAAAATAATCGGTCAACAAATTCCTGATATCCGTCTTGCTAGTAATGGCGTAAAAGATTCAGTTATTTATACAACCGTATCTGTTGTAAGCGTTTGGTATAAATCTTGTGGAGTAAATAAATTATCAACAAAATATGAACCGAGTTATGTTTTAACAGGAGATCGTAATAGTTTAGATTTTTATAATTTACTTATTTCAACAATAGCAGTTTTAAATAAAACTGATAGTAGTTTCAAATCTGTTTCTACTCTTAGAGAAAGATTTTGTAGAGAATATATAAAATTATCTGAATTAGAAGAAACTTTTGATGATGTTGTTGAAAGATTTAATTATGCTTTTAATAAAGCTAGTGATAATGGAATAATCTTAGGCCGATCTTACAATGAAATGTATTTTCCTTCTTTTCGAGATATAGACTATATTGGATTAGACTCTTATATTGATTTGGCAAACCATTATGCAAATGTTATACTTCAAAAAACTAAAGATGGTGATAAAACACCTTTTTGTAAAATACTTAAAAAGAACTAATAATATTTCAATGAAAGTGTTAAGTTTTTAACATCAATAGAAATGAGAAACAAATTATTAAACGTAAAAAATAATTCAGTTAAGACTAAACATATTTAATTTATGTACATTTTTGTGTACATATTTTTTTAAATTTTCTTAAAATTTGTGTACATACTCAAGGAACAAAAAAACAGGATAAGTGTGTCTGACAAAACAACTCCCAAGTGGGGAGTAAAACCTATTTATAATGGCTTGTAATCTTTTTTATTGTCCGACAATTTTATTACTGTCTGACTTATGTCATACAATATTTTTAATAAATATACCTAAAAAAGCCCATTCGTCATACAAAAGTATAACAAATTAGACTAATTTTGATAGTAAAAATCCCCCCAAATGTACATAGTTTTCTTAATTTTTCAATTTTATATTCTTCAATACTAATAATATTATTTAAATAAGCATCTTTTAATCTGATAATCTTATCTTTTAATGAATTTATTTCTTTAGTTAATAATTGTTTGTATTTTCTATTTTATGTTTTAAAAGCGGAGCAAAGAACTTTTTAATAGTATTATCGTATTCCATAATAGATGCAATTTCATCAATTAATAATTTAATTAGTTTTTCTTCTCTGATATAAGCTTTACAAACATTACATTGATAATAAATATATTTTTTCTTACTTCCTCCAGGTGCTTTACAAGCCATTATTTTATGGCAATTAGGACATATTATTTTTTGAAAGAATATGTAATCATTTCTTCTTGTGTAATTACGGGAGTTTTATCTTGTTTGAACTTGGCATCCTTCCCACAAATTTTTACTAATAATTGGCTCTACAAAACCTTCATAAAGGACAGGAGCACCAGTTCTACCACCACTTATAAAATCACCTTTATATAAGGGATTAGAAAGAATTTTTAATATAGTTGTATCATACCATTTTTTGTTTAATATCTTTCCTTCATTAAAAATATTAGCAATTTTTTGATAACTATTTCCTTTTAAATATTAATAAAATATTCTTAATACTATATCGAATTCATTGGGATTAATAATTAATTTTTTATTCTCTCTCATAAAACCTAAAGTTTTACGAACAGGAATATGTCCATCTTTTATTGCACCTACCATCCCAAACTTAGTTCTTTCAGATACTCTTTCTATTTCAAGTTAAGATAAAACTGTTAACATTCTAACGAAAAATCTACCATTAGCTGTTGAAGTATTTATATCATCCATTGCACATTCTAAACTACAATCGTATTTTTCAAGTTCACTAATTAATGTTTCAAAATCTCTCACACTTCGTGTCAATCTATCTAATTTATAAGATACTATTACATTTACTTTTTTATTTTTTACATCTTCTAACATTCTTTGAAATGCCGGCCTATGTGTCATGTCTTTTGCACTGATACTTGCATCTTCATAAACGTTATAAATATTATAATCTCTAAATTTACATAAATTTTTTAATTTTTCTAATTGTTCTCCTAAAGAATAACCTTCACGAACCTGGTCTTCAGTCGAGACTCTACGATATATTGCTGCATTTTTCATAAATATTTAAAACTCTTTTCATAATTTTTGCATTTTACTACATTTTAACGTATCTAGTATTAAATACAATAAACTAAATAACATTTTTAAAGTATTTCAAAACTATATTAATTAATTTTATTTACTTTTATGTATTTTTCTAATTCATTTAATGATATAGATTGTTCAAGGGTATTAATATAAACATTTTCACAATTATTAAAGAATAAATAAGTTATTTCATTAATAACTAATTTATGTGGTTCAATATAAACAAGATTAGTTTTTGATATATGAATAATATTTCCATTTATAAATTTTGATTTAATATTTAAAAACTTAAGTTATTTATTAATTCTTTTGTTTAAAATTTCATCAATCTCTAATTTTTCCTTTGTTATTTGTATAACTAATCAACTCCTTTCGAGCAAACAAAAAAAGGTTAACCGAAATTAACCTCTATGTATAAGTCGATTAGTTCGACTAATTTCCCTATGGTGCCGAATGGTTGAATTGAACAACCCTCTGATGCTTACCATGCATCTGTTTTACCACTAAACTAAATCGGCATTAATTAAGACAATCTAAGTTTATCATGAATGCTTTTGTTCTGTCAATTATAAATTTTTCTTTTTGTAAGAAATAGTGTATAATATAACAACTAAGAGGTGGTTATATGAATATAAAAAATTTTTTAATTAAAATTAAAGAGTTTGCTCAAGAAAATTCGTCAAACGTTGAAAATAATGACTTTATAAGTTCACCAATTATATTGCCAGAACGCGGATTTGTTATTTTAAAAGAAAGTCCATATTTTATTCGATTTGATGAAGAAATTCATAACGATAATTTATTAAAAATCATTGAAACATATTATCCAACATCAATCGATTTTAAAAAATTATTAAAAAAAGATTTAAATGTATGTTTAGATTATTTATTGGGGAAAGGGGCAATTATATTCGAAAATCATGGGTTAATTAGAATGAATGAATATCAAACAAATCCTGATTCAATACATCGTTCATCAGGTGAATTATATATTCCAAAGAGTATTTATGATGTTACAGGAGCTCAAGCAAGTATTTTATTAAAATATATGCATGATTTTAATCGATTTGGAAAGTTAGACATTGTAGAAGTTAGCAGTAGTATCTCTGATGGTGCTTCTATTCTGAGCCTTTCTCTTGATGAGTTTGAAAAAATATTAAAAGAATTAAGTTATCAATCTTTAAAAGAAAAACTGAATAGGAAATAGGGAAGAATTTTATAGATGGAATAAAAGTGGCATTAAACCAATGTGCCCTTTTTATTTTTTGAAAATTGTGTTATATTATTATAAGGTGAGAATATGAAACATTGGCATACAATGAAGTTAGAAGAAATTTATGAAGTATTACAAACAAAAAAAGAGGGGCTTTCTAGCACGGAAGCAAAAATAAGATTGGAACAAAATGGAAAAAATGAGTTAGCAAGTAAACCGAGGACAACAATTTTTGAAATGTTATTAGAACAGTTGAAAGATAAAATGATTATCATTTTATTTCTTGCCTCCCTTATTTCGTTTATTTTGGGAGAAACATTGGAAGGTGTTGTGATTCTTGTAATTATTGCTATCAATGCAATTGTTAGTATTGTGCAAGAAAAAAAAGCTGCTGATGCGATTGAATCTTTAAAAAAGATGAACACACCACATGCACAGGTGCTTCGTGATCAAAAAAAGGTATCAATTTCATCAAAAGATTTAGTAGTTGGCGATATTGTCTATATAGAAGATGGAAGTGTTGTACCAGCAGATATTCGTTTAATTGACAGTAATCATTTAAAAATTGATGAATCATCTCTTACTGGTGAAAGTGTACCAGTAGAGAAGGAAGAAACTTTAATTTTACCAGAAAATACTGTTTTAGCAGAACGTAAAAATATGGTTTATTCTTCTACAATTGTAACATATGGAACGGCAATGGGAGTTGTTGTAGCAACAGGAATGCACACTGAAATTGGAAGTATTGCCAAAATGTTAGATGGAGAAGATGATTTAGAGACACCACTTAAGAAAAAATTAAATGCGGTTGGTCAAACATTAAGTATTGTGGGTATTTTAATTAGTATCCTTATTTTCATTATTGGACTTTATTATGGTAAACCAGTGATTTCTCTTTTAATGATTGCGATTTCTCTTGCCATTTCTGTTATTCCAGAAGGGCTTCCTGCAACAGCCACAATCGTTATGGCACTAGGAGTACAACGTATGGCTAAGAAAAATGCGTTAGTAAAAAAACTTCCTGCTGTCGAAACACTTGGAAGTGCAAGTGTTATTTGTAGTGATAAAACTGGGACTTTAACACAAAATAAAATGACCGTCACAAAGATAGCCTTCTATGATGAATTTATTAAGGAAAGTGCGGAAGATATAAAGAATGTTATTTTTGATAAGGATTTATTATATGCTGGAATATTATGTAATAATGCTTATGTTGATGTAGAGAATCCTAGTAATGTGATTGGTGATCCAACGGAAAGTTGCTTATTAGTTCTTGCACAAACACAAAGTTTAAATCCAGTTATAATAAGTAAAGAGCATCCAAAATTATTCGAGCAACCATTTGATTCCATTCGTAAAAGAATGTCAACAGTACATCAAATGGAAGAAGGGTATACTGTTTATACAAAAGGTGCGACAGAAGAATTATTACCATTTTGTACCCATATGAAATATCAAAATGAAATAATTCCTCTTACTGATGACATGAGAAAACACATTTTAAATACTGTTGAAAAGATGTCTAGACAATCACTTCGTGTTTTAGGATTTGCGAAAAAAAATATTGAAGAAGTTCCAAAGACAGATGATGTGAATTTAGAAGAAAATTTAATTTTCCTAGGTGTAACGGGAATGATAGATCCACCTAGAAAAGAAGTAATTGGAGCTATTCAAACGTGTCATAAAGCTGGAATTAAAGTAATTATGATTACGGGAGATAATAAAATAACGGCAACTGCCATTGCTCAAGAACTTGGAATTTATCAAGAAGGAAATGATGTTATTACTGGAGATGAACTTGCAAAATTAAGTCCGGAAGAATTATGTTGTCGTGTAAAAAATACGACAGTATTTGCTCGTGTGACTCCACAAGATAAATTACATATTGTAAAAGCATTACAAAAAAATGGAGAAGTAGTAGCCATGACAGGAGATGGTGTAAACGACTCTCCAGCACTTAAGACTGCAGATATTGGAGTAGCAATGGGAATTACTGGTACTGATGTAGCAAAAGGTGCTGCTGATATGGTATTACTAGATGATAACTTTACAACGATTGAAGCAGCAATTAGAGAAGGAAGAAGGGTATATCGTAATATCCAAAAAGTAATTCAATTTTTACTAGCTGGAAACATTGCCGAAGTAATGACGATTTTTGTAGCAATGCTTCTAAATTGGGAAACACCAATTTTAGCAGTACACATTTTACTCATTAATTTAGTGACAGATACATTACCAGCATTAGCACTTGGAGTTGATCCAGCAAGTAGTAATATTATGAACCATAAACCAGTTAAGAGTGGAAGTTTATTTGAACGAGGACTTATAGGAAGAATTATTTTCTATGGATTACTTATTGCAACATTATCATTATTAGCTTTCCGTGTTGGACTTCATACAGATTACCAAACAGGTGTTACAATGGCATTCTTAGTGTTATCACTTTCACAAATTGTGCATTCATTAAATCAACATTCCAATACAATTTCTATTTTTTCAAAAAAACATCCAAAAAATATCTATTTGTATGGAGCTATGTTATTATCAATGTTAATTGTAGGTGCAATCATCTTTATACCATTTTTCAAAGAATTCTTCTTTATTACAAATTTAAGTATGGAAAATTGGATCTTTGTATTGATTGCGTCAATCGCGCCACTTGTAATAGTAGAAATCGTAAAATTCTGGCGTAGATTGGTTTCTAAAAATTAAATTTCGTATTATTTACGAAATTTTTTTTCTTGTTTTTTCTTTTTACTATGATATTCCTACCAATTTATGATATACTATCGATAGGTGATAAAATGCAACAAATAATGATAGAACTTATGAATCAATTTGGATATTGGGCAATTTTATTGTTAATTGCCGTGGAAAATATTTTCCCACCCATTCCATCAGAACTTATTTTAACATTTGGTGGTTTTATGACAACCCATACCGATATGAATGTTTTAGGAGTCATTTTTTTTGCTACCTTAGGTTCGCTAATTGGAGCTATCATTTTATATTATCTCGGGCGTATTTTAAATAAAGAACGCTTAGAACGTATTATTGAAGGAAAAATTGGGAAAGTTCTTAGACTTAAGAAAAAAGATATTGAAAAAGCAGATCATTGGTTTGATACAAAAGGATATTATACCGTTTTTTTCTGTCGCTTTATTCCTGTTGTTCGTAGTTTAATTTCAATTCCAGCAGGAATGAGTGAAATGCACTTTGGAAAGTTTTTAGTTTTTACAACTGTTGGTAGTATTATTTGGAATTCCGTGTTAGTCGTATTAGGTAGTATTATGGGAGATCATTGGATGAAGATTGTAGAATGGATGGATCTTTATTCTCGTATTATTTTATTATTACTTGTAATTCTTTGTATTGGTGGAATCTGTTTCTATTATTATAAAAAAACAAGAAAAAAATAAGTTCGTAATGAACTTTTTTTGTTGACATAAATAGGAATAAAACGTATAATGAATATATGAACAATCATTCATATAATAGAAGGTGACGAGTAAATGAAAAAACAAGAATTAGAAGCATTGGCGTTCTTTTTTAAAGTGTTTGGTGATGTAACAAGACTTAGAATCATCCAAGTATTAAGGACAAACTCGATGTGTGTTTCAGATATTGCGGAAGAATTAAAGATGACACCATCTTCCATTTCTCATCAGTTAAAAACCTTACGAACGATGAATTTAGTGAAAACGGATAAAGTAGGGAAAGTAGTTTATTATAAATTAAGTGATCGTCATATTTTCGATATTTTTGATAAAGGATATGAGCATATTTGTGAAAGAGGGGTAATGAAATGAAACGATATGAATTTCCACTATATGGATTAGATTGTGCGAAATGTGCACAAGAAATAGAAGAATATTTGCAAAAACAAGATGATTATTCGTTTGTTCGTGTTTCTTTTGCAACAGCGAAAGTAATCATAGAAACAACATTAGAAGAAGAAATGGTAACACAACAAATAGAAAAAGATATTCAAAAAGTAGAACCTAACGTATCTATTTTTACTACAGAAAAGAAAAAAATTGATATGATGTTACTTCGTATTATCATTACAACGGTTTTACTTATCATAAGTTTTGTCTTTTTCAAAAATATATTTTTGTTTCTGTTTATTTATCTTATAATAGGATATGATATACTTTTTACTTCTTTAAAAAATTTAGTCAAAGGGAAATTTTTTGATGAATTCTTTTTGATGTCTCTTGCAACTGTTTGTGCATTTATCATTGGTGAATATACAGAAGCAGTTGCTGTCATGCTATTTTTTCAAATCGGTGAATATGTTCAAGAAAAAGCAATTCGTAAGTCAAGACAATCGATTACAGAACTATTAGATTTAAAAAGTGATTATGCAAATTTAATTGTTGACCATATTACTAAAAAAGTAGATCCTAGTATGGTAAAAGTCGGTGATGAAATTCTTGTAAAACCAGGTGAAAAAATACCTCTTGATGGGGTTGTTATCGATGGAAAAAGTACATTAGATACTTCGATGCTGACTGGAGAGTCAATGCCTCGTAGTGTTACAGTAGAGGATATCGTATATGGTGGTACGATTAATTTATCTGGATTATTAAAAGTAAAAGTGACAAAAATAGCAACGGAAACACTTGCTAGTTCTATTTTAGATATGATGGAACATGCTGCAAGTAAGAAAACAAATACAGAACGTTTTATCACAAAATTTTCGAAAGTTTATACACCAGTGATTGTTATTTGTGCACTATTACTATGCTTGATTCCGGTTTTATTTTTTCAAGGAAATATAGAAACTTGGGCATATCGATCATTAGTCTTTTTAGTCATTTCTTGCCCATGTGCATTAGTAATTTCCATTCCACTAGGATTCTTTTCTGGAATTGGAACGGCATCTAAACAAGGAATTTTATTAAAAGGAAGTGACGCTTTAGAATTGCTTCCTAAGATAGATACTGCTGTATTTGATAAAACTGGTACGATTACTAAAGGAAAGTTTGCGATTACTAGTGTTGTAACTGATAAAAATAAAAACACTAATTTGATTATAGAATATGCAGCAATTGCGGAACAATTTTCTAACCATCCAATTGCCAAAACAATTTTAGAACGCTATGGTAAAAGTTGTAATTCAGAAGAAGTAAAAAATTATCAGGAAGTTGCTGGTAAAGGAGTAAAAGTAGAATATCGGAATGAAGTGATTACGGTTGGAAATTATGCTTTTATGGAGCAAGAACAGATTGAAGTTCCTACTACCAATGCGTTTGGTACAATTGTTTATGTCGCAAGAAATAAAGAATATATGGGATATTTAATTATTGAAGATCAAGTAAAAGATGAAATTGATCGAACATTATATGGATTAAGAAAACAAGGGATTCATCATTTTGTTGTTGTATCAGGAGATAGCAAGCCAATTGTATCACGTGTTTGTCATGGGATTGGAATTCAAAAGTATTATGCAGAAACGTTACCAACAGAAAAAGCGAATATTGTAAAAGAATTAAAGCAGAAACACAAAGTATTTTTTGTGGGAGATGGTATGAATGATGCTTTAGTATTAACGGAAGCGGATTTAGGAATTAGTATGGGTGGTATTGGTAGTGATGCTGCGACGATGGCAAGTGATATTGTGATTATGAATGACGATCTTAGCAAAATTGTGACGGCGATTGAAATTGCTAAGAAAACAAAACGCGTTGTATGGACCAATATCATTTTTGCCATTTCCGTCAAATTATTGGTATTATTATTAGGTGCCTTTGGTTATGCTCCGATTTGGCTTGCAATATTTGCTGACGTTGGAGTAACACTGATTACCATTTTTCATACAATTTGGATTACAAGAAGAGGGTAACCTCTTTTTATTTGTTATAAATTTTAGTATAATACATATTAGGTGATAAAAATGGAATTACAAAAAGGATTATCAGAAGAAACCGTACTTACCATTTCAAAGATAAAAAAAGAACCAGATTGGATGCGAGATTTTCGTTTAAAATCTTATCAAGCATTTAAAAAGATGAAAAATCCTAATTTTGGTCCGGATTTACATATTAATTTTGATGATATTACATACTATAAAACAAGTGATGATAAAGTAAATCATACCTGGGATGATGTACCAGAAGACGTAAAAGATACTTTTAATAAAATTGGCCTTCCTGAAGCAGAGCAGAAGTATTTAGCTGGCTTAGGGGCACAATATGATAGTGAAGCCATTTACCATAATATGTTAAAAGAATTAACGGATAAGGGGATTATCTTCTGTGATACGGATACGGCTTTAAAACAGTATCCTGAATTATTTCAGAAATATTTTAATACCCTTGTTTCTTATGATGAGAATAAGTATACTGCATTAAATGGTTGTGTTTGGAGTGGTGGAAGTTTTATTTATGTTCCTCCCTATACGAAATTAGATCGACCTTTACAAAGTTATTTTCGTATTAATACCAAAGATATGGGACAGTTTGAAAGAACGTTAATTATTGTTGATGAAGGAAGCGAACTACATTATATGGAAGGATGTACGGCTCCCACTTATACCACAGATTCTCTTCATGCTGCCGTTGTAGAAATCTTTGTTGGAAAACATGCGAAATGTCGTTATACAACAATTCAAAATTGGTCCAATAACGTTAATAATTTAGTAACAAAACGAGCAATTGTAGAAGAAGATGGCTTGATGGAATGGATTGATGGTAATATTGGTTCTAAAATTAATATGAAATATCCATCTTGTATCTTAAAAGGTGATTATGCAAAGGGAAATTGTATTAGTATTGCTGTTGCGACAAAAAATCAAATTCAAGATGCTGGAGCTCGTATGATTCATTTAGGACGTCATACTACAAGTAATATTATTAGTAAATCAATTGCAGCAAATGGAGGAAACGCTAGCTATCGTGGAGCAGTTAAAATAAAAAAAGATGCTGAGTATTCAAAAAGCATTGTAAAATGTGATACTATTATTTTAGATGAACAATCAAAAAGCGATACGATACCAATTAATATTGTTGAAAATCAAACTTCGGATATTAATCATGAAGCTACTGTGGCTAAAATTAGTCAAGATAAATTATTTTATTTAATGAGCCGTGGATTAAATGAAGAAAAAGCCAAAGAACTTATTATCATGGGATTTATTGATCGCTTCCGTGAAGAATTACCAATGGAATATGCAGTAGAATTAAATGCATTATTAAAACATTATTTTTAATTAGGAGAAGAAAGAATGAAAAAGGTACTGATATTAGGATTAAGTTTCGTCATATTAACAGGTTGTACTGGAAAAAAAGAAAAACGCATGCAAGCGATGGAACAATATGGAAAAGAGTATTATCAAAGTTATGGAAAACAATATGATATAGATGAATATACTGTTTCTTTAAAACAGTTACGTGAAGCAAAAAAACAATTAAAGCAAGAGTATGATTTAACTGTATTAGAACAGTGTGAAGATACAACAAAGATTATTTTTACGGTGAAGGATCAAAAAATAAAAAGTTTTAAAATTAATCTAAATTGTTAAATTTTATAAATATGAAAAAAGAGGAAAACAATAAAATAAATCTAGTTATCGTTTAAATAATGAATATTAACCTCTTTTCTTAATCTGATAAAAAACAAAAAAGAAATAGCAAATCATTCATTTGTATTTCTTTTTTTATTGTTTTATGATGAACGTGAAAGGAGAAATGTTATGTTAAATCAAACGATTATTGTAGGTAGAATGGTTCGGGAACCAGAACTTAGGGAAACAGAGAATGGGAAAAAAGTTACTAATATTACGCTTGCCGTACCACGTAGTTTTAAAAACCAAGAAGGAGAGTATGAAACGGATTTTATTCATTGTACATTATGGCAAGGAATTGCCGAAAATACCGTGCAATATGTTCAGAAAGGTGATTTACTTGGTCATTAGTTTTGTAGATACAATTTTTTTCTGAAAACTTGATTTAATTCAATAAAACTTGAATTTTTTTTGTATTTTACAATTTTACTATTTGTAAAAAATGTTATAATATTTATTAGGTGGTGTGGTAGGTATGAAGCATGTTAATTTGATAAGAATTAGAAAAAACAAAGAATACACTTGTGAAAATATGGCGAAGATGTTGGGAATAAGTACTAGCTATTATTCACAAATTGAAAATGGAAATAGAAAGTTAGACTATAAAATGGCTGTAAAGATTGCATCAATATTTAAATTATATCCTGACGATATTTTTTATAGATATTATGAAAGATATAAAGTAATTCCTAACCATCCTAAAAAAATTAAGGTGATAAGTTATTTTAATTTTGAGGAGGAGAATTTATGATTAGAAATTTTGTAGATGATATCAAAAGAGCTAAAGATAATAAAGCATATTTATCAGCATTGGCATTAGCGTTAACAATACCTGATATATGTGGAAAAATAGAATATTACAAAACTAGCAACATGAATAATAGAGATAAATATATAGCATGGTTTGATAAATGGATTTATAAATATGTAGAAATACCTAAGTCGAAATTTGAAAATTTTCATGATTATGATGAAATGGTAAAATTTGATGGAGAGGTTTGCTATGCATTAAGAAATGAATTGTTACATCAAGGAAATACAATAGATGGTTATAATTCAAATGGAATAAAATTTGATCGATTTGAATTATGTGTGTCAGATAGTGAATGGCAATTTGGAGATGGACATGGATGTCAATTATCGGATGGAGAAATAATAGAAACGCACAGGATATTTAATGTTGTTAATCTTTTAGAATGCTTTATATCAAGTACAGAAGATTATATCGATCAAAATGGAGATAACTCTGATTCCTTAGGGATTATAAAAATTCAAAAAATATGATATAATTAATTTAATAAATAGTAACTTTGCAAGTAAATGGATGTGATTGTATGAAAGATAATAATAAATCAAAATATATGCCTACTGAAGAAGAATTAGAACAACAAAGAAAAGAAATGTTATTTGAAATGAATAAACTTAATAATGAATTTAGAAAAGAAAAAAAGAAGAAAATTATTATTATATCGAGTGTAGTAATTATTGCTTTTGTGTTATTTAAAATCTTTGTTGGCGAAATAAATATAACCATTCCAAACCTTGCTTCACAACACAGAAATAGACAATATGATGTTAGTGTAAATAATACATTGATAGATGTAGGTGTAGAAGAAACCAAAAAAAACAACAATTATTCCTTTTGTAATGTATATTAGTGATTTTAGTAGTCATATGTTTTTTGGTGATATAGATGAAAAAAGCATGAAGTATGAAAAAGGAACTTCAGTTATTTTGAATGTTGATTCGTATGAATGCTATACCAAGAATGATAATATACAATTGTCTTGTGTAGGTGGTACAGATCGTTATAAAAAATTAAAGACAGATGATACAACTTATACTTTAAGAATTAAAAGACTTAATAGAGAAGAAACAATTACTTACAACGGTAAATTTATAAACGATATAAGTGATTATCTTGTTGAAAAAGGAAAATATAGAGTGTTTATTGTTGGTAAGTATAAGAATGTAACAAGCACATTATATTTTAACTTGGAAATAATTTAGTTAGTAGAAACCTTTATAATATAAGGTTTTTTATTTGTATCACCAAAAACCATTAATCGGAATCAAAGGTCGTATTCAAACAAGAGATGTAGAGTTAGAAGATGAAACTCATAAAAAATATGTAGAAGTCATAGCAGAAAAAGTTACGTTTTTATCTAGTAAGAAAGCAGATGAATAGTCTGCTTTTTATGGTATAATTATATTTAGGTGGTTATATGAATTATGAAATATTAGTAAATAAAGAAAATCCAATTGAGGTTGAATATTTAAATCAAGTTATAATTCCAAATTTAGAAGAAGTACAATTTTTTAGAGATAATGATGATATATTTGAAGACTTTAAAATTACTGATAAAAAAATTTTTCTTGAAAAACAAACTAAGATTGCATTTTATGAACTTAGAAAATTTTTAAATAAACAAGGAATTTTGTTTGATATTTGTTCTGGATATTTATCGCTTGAAAATCAAAAAAACAAATATAATTCTTTTCTTGAACGTAATGGAGAAGCATTAACAAAAAATAGAATACCTATGCCGGGATGTAGTGAACATCACACTGGTTTAGCTATTGATTGTGATTTTTATAAAGACGGTGATTGGGCTGGTATTTGTCCATTAGAAGATGGAACTGAAAATGAGGAAACAAAATATATTCATAGTATTTTATCCGACTTTGGTTTTGTTTTAAGATTCCCTAAAAATAAGACTAATATAACAGGAATGCAGTATGAACCTTGGCATATTAGATATGTAGGTAAAGAGTTGGCAAAAAAATTAGAAAGTGAAAATAAAACATTAGAAGAGTATTATATAGAATTTGGTTATATTAAAGGTCAAATAAAAAAATAATTTGTATCACCAAAAGCCATTAATCGGGATTAAAGGAAGATTACAAACAAGACAAATTTCATTAGATGATGAAACAACTCGTAATTCAGTAGAAGTTGTTGCCGAACGTGTAACGTTTTTATCTAGTAATAAAAAAATAGACGAAGATAGAAAAAAATAGAACAAATTTGTTCTATTTTTTCTTGCTTTCTTTTTTCTTGTTACTATTTGTTCCTTTTTTTAAGAATTCTTTACGATCTTTTAATTCGTCGTAAAAAATATCATCTGGTTTTAAATCAAATACTTTAGCAATTTGAATTGCTAATTCATAAGTAACACGACGTTGATTATTTTCTAATTGCCAATAAAATGGCTTACTAATTCCTACTAGTTCGGCCATTTCTCTAAAATTATATCCATTTTCAATTCTTAATTGTTTTAATTTTTCCATAGTACACTCCGTTCTTCTACATGCATATTATAACTAATTTTATACATAATAGCAATAGAAAATAGTTACTCTGTTGTGAATTACATAAATTTGACATTCATTGATTGCTATAATGAACACATAAATATTGGAAGTGATAATATGTTTTTAGGAGAAAGGCTAAAGAAACTCAGATTAGAAAAAGGTTTATCTCAACAAGAGTTAGGAGATCTAATTGGAGTATCAAAAGTATCGATTAGTGAATATGAAAATGGAAATCGAATTCCATTATTAAATAACTTTAATGAGTTATTAGATGTATTCCACGTAACAGCTGATTATTTCTTAGGTAGAGATATGATAGCGGTAAGTGAAGAAGAAGAACCATATACTTATCGTATTGCAAAAGAAGATATCGATATTCTAAAAGCATTGAAAAATGAAAAGTCTTTATATTTAAAACTATATCGTGATCCAATAAGAACCGTAGAATTAATTCAAAGAAAATTAAATAAATAGTGCTAGTTAGCACTTTTTTTATTGTCAAGTAGTTGTTTTCTTATTTTTATCTAGATAGACACGTGATATAATAATATTGATACTAAAGGAGAGTTATTATGAATATTATAGAAATTATTAATAAAAAACGTGAAAAACAAATACTAACGAAAGAAGAAATTGAATTTGCGGTAACTGGTTTTTGTACTGGAGAAGTAAAAGATTATCAAATGTCAAGTTTATTAATGGCTATCTGTTTAAATGGGTTATCACAAGAAGAGACTTTTTATTTAACTGATTGTATGTTACATAGTGGTGATACAATTGATTTATCTAGTATTCACGGTATTAAAGTAGATAAGCATTCTACTGGTGGAGTTGGGGATAAAACAACGATTATTTTAGCCCCCCTAGTGGCAAGTTTAGGAGTACCAGTTGCTAAAATGAGTGGAAGAGGGCTTGGATATACTGGTGGAACTATTGATAAGTTAGAATCGATTCCTGGGTTTCAAGTAACAAAAACAGAAAAAGAATTCATCAAACAAGTAAATGAAATTGGTGTTAGTGTAGTAGGACAAACTGGTGATTTGGTTCCAGCTGATAAAAAAATCTATGCATTACGAGATGTAACAGGGACTGTTTCTTCTATACCGCTAATTGCGAGTAGTATTATGAGTAAAAAAATAGCTAGTGGAGCAGATAAGATTGTAATTGATGTGAAAGTAGGAGAAGGGGCACTCGTAAACAATATAGAAGATGCAAGAACACTAGCCCATACTATGGTAGAAATTGGAAAACGCTATCAAAAACAAACAGTTTGTATTTTAACAAACATGGATGAACCATTGGGATGTAATATTGGGAATGCTTTAGAAGTACAAGAATGTATTGAAATATTGCAAGGAGGAGGTCCAAAAGATTTAAAGGATTTGGTAATTACACTTGCAAGTTATATGGTAATGCTAGGAAAAGAAATTTCATTACAAGAAGCAAAAGTACAAGTAATTGAACAATTAACAAGTGGAAAAGCTTATGATAAATTTTTAGAATTTATAAAAGCCCAAGAAGGAGATATTACAAAGTTAATGGTAGCACCAAAAGTATTTTCTGTAAAAAGTGTTAAGACTGGTTTTGTTGAAACGATTGATGCTTTAAAAATTGGAAAATTAGTTCATGATATCGGGGCTGGTCGTACTAAAAAAGAAGATGAGATTCACTATGGTGTTGGTGTGAAAATTAATAAAAAACCTGGTGACTTTGTAACGGAAGGAGAAGAATTAATAAAAGTTTACTTAGATACAATTGACTGTAAGATGCAAGATGTATTGGACTGTTTTGTCATTGCTAATGATGCAAAAGTAAATCAAACGCTCATTTATGAAGTGATTGAATAGGTGTCTAGTTTTGTCAATTGAGCGTAATTCACTTGTAAATAGTAAAAAATCATTATATGATTATATTGTAGGAGAGTGAAATATGTTATATCCATCAATTGATAAGCTACTAAATCATGTAGGCTCTAAATATTTACTTGTAAATGTTGTTTCTAAAAGAGCAAAAGAAATGATAGAAACGGGACATTATCAATTAAAAGAAGAAGAGTATAAATCTTCAAAACCAATTGGAAGAGCGCTTGAAGAAGTAGCCAAAGACTTAATTCATTTAAAAGAGAATTAGGTCTTTTTTTAAGAAAGAATAGAAATCACTTTGGTTTTGTGATATACTGTAAATAGTAGCGGGGTGTATGTATGGCAAAGAAGAAAAAAAGAAAAGATACCAAGAAAAAAGGAAGTAATTATCAAGTTGAATTAAAAGGGTTAGGCCTAATTTTAATTGCCATTATTGGATTTGGTCGTTTTGGCATTGTTGGAAAATTAATTAGTGCATTTGCTGTATTTTTAGTAGGAACTTGGTTTAACGTTTTATTAGCAGCAATCTTTGTTATTGGAACTTATATGATGGTAAAACGAGAAAAACCAGATTTTTTTACGTCTAAGTTATTTGGACTTTATCTCTTTTTTATTGGATTACTTATCTTTTCTCACTTAGATTATATTATTCATAATGATTTAAAAGATTTTGAAATGATTAAAGAAACAATTAATAATTTTATGGCTTCTACCAAGACTATTATGAATGTACAAGGTGGAGGAATTATTGGGGCAATCTTTTCTTTAGCGTTTGTAAAATTATTTGATATTAATGGGACAAGAATTGTAACTTGGGCACTGCTTATTTGTGGAGTTGTCATGTTTACTGGTATGAGTATTGCGGATATGTTCCATACTGTAATTGATAAGTCAAAGAAAGCACGTGAAAGACGTCAAAAATTACGTGAAGAAGAAGAGGAAGAAGAAAAATTAGTCATTAATGAAGCAGAAGAACCAGAAGAAAAAGATGATAAAATTGTTGTTACGAGTATGGATGAATTAATTGGAAAAAAAGCACCAGTGGAGAAAGAAACTGAGGAAGAAGAAATTGCTTACCGTGAGGATACAGGTGAAATTATTGAAGAGGAAAAACAAAAACCTTATCAATTACCACCAATTTCTATTTTATCTCCAAGAAAGAAAACAAAAGGAAATGAAAATGCTAAAGTAATTAATGAAAATAAAAAAATATTAGAACAAGTATGTAGTGATTTTGGAATTTCTGGACATGTAGTAGCAGCGAATATTGGACCGAATGTTACACAATATGAAATGGATTTAAAATCAGGTACAAGGGTAAGTAAAATACTTAGTATTGATAAAGAAATTGCACTTGCATTAGCCGCAAAACACGTTCATATTCAAGCGCCAATTCCTGGTAAAAAGACAATAGGGATTGAACTACCAAATAAAGTAACAACCATGGTAATGGTTCGTGAAATATTAGAACAAGTACCAAGTCAATATCAAAATTCGAAGTTACTAGCAGTACTTGGCCGTGATATTATGAATCGCCCACAATGGTTTGAAATTAATAAAACACCACACCTTTTAGTAGCTGGTTCAACTGGTAGTGGTAAATCGGTATGTATTAATAGTATTATTATTTCTATTTTAATGCGCTCAAAACCAGATGAGGTAAAATTAGTATTAGTTGACCCAAAAAAAGTAGAACTTAGTATGTATAATGGAGTTCCACACTTATTAGCTCCAGTAGTGACGGATCCTAAAAAAGCCAATATTGCATTAAAGAAAATTGTTGTGGAGATGGAACGACGTTATGAGTTATTTAGTGAAAATGGAACAAAAAATATTGCTGGATATAATGCGCAAATAGAGAAAACAAATGCTATGTTACCGGAAGCAGATCGTAAAAAGAAATTACCTTATATTGTGGTGATTCTTGATGAATTAGCTGACTTAATGTTAGTTGCAGCCAAAGAAGTAGAAGACTCTATTATGCGTATTACCCAAATGGCACGTGCTGCAGGAATTCACTTGATTGTCGCAACACAAAGACCAAGTACCGATGTTATTACGGGAGTTGTAAAGGCCAATATTCCATCACGTATTAGTTTTGCCGTAGCAAGTAGTATTGACTCACGTACGATTTTAGGAATGACAGGGGCAGAAAAATTACTTGGTAAGGGGGATATGTTATTCTTACCACAAGGAGAAAATACACCAATTCGTATTCAAGGTACTTTTATTGATGAAGATGAAATTAAAAAAGTAGTAGATTATACGATTAAACAACAAAAAGCCCATTACGATAGTACGCTAACAATGGATGAAGAAGAAATGCATGCGACAACGATGGTTGGAAATGAAAACAGTGGTAATGATTATGAAGAACCACTTTATAATGATATTGTAGAATTTGTTGTAACACAAGGGAAAGCTAGTGCTTCTTTATTACAACGAAGATTTCACTTAGGATATAATAGAGCAGCGAGATGTATTGATTTACTAGAAGAAAGAGGAATTATTGGACCATCAAGAGGTTCAAAGCCAAGAGAAGTCTTAGTTAAAGTAGAAGGACAAGAACAACAAGAATCGTAATATTTATTGAAGAAGGAATCAAATATCAGTTTGATTCTTTTTTCAAATAGAGTTTTGTATGTTATAATAAGTAAAGGGAAGTGAAAATATGGTGTACTTAGATTATTCAGCAACAACGCCAGTAAATGAAGAAGTTTTAGATAGTTTTTGTAAAGCAACAAAAACATTTATTGGAAATGCTAATTCATTACATACATTAGGTATTAAAAGTAAAAAAATGATTGATAGAGCAACCAAACAGATTGCTAGTTTATTACAAGTAAAAGAAAATGAACTGATTTATACAAGTGGTTCCAGTGAAGCAAATAATTTAGCAATCAAAGGAATTTGTTTCAAGTATCAAAATCGTGGGAAACATATTATTACAACACAGTTAGAACATTCTTCCATTTTAGAACCGTTAGAATATTTAAAAACGTTAGGTTTTACTGTTGATTATGTCTCAGTAACAAAAGATGGTAGAGTGGACTTAGAACATTTAAAAAAACTAATGCGGGAAGATACGATTTTAGTAACGATTGCTTCTGTTTCAAGTGAATTAGGAATAGAACAACCAATCAAAGAAATTGCCGAGATTGTAAAAAAATATCCAAAATGCTTTTTTCATAGTGATATGACACAAAGTATCGGAAAAATAGAAATCCCATTATCTTATGTTGATTTAGCTAGTTTTTCAGCCCATAAATTCTATGGGATAAAAGGTATTGGATGTTTAGTAAAAAAAGAAAAGATTGAATTGCTACCACTAATTCATGGTGGAGAAAGTACTTCTATTTATCGTAGTGGAACACCAGCACTACCTTTAATCGTAAGCTTAGCAAAAGCTCTTCGTTTAGCATTTACCAATTTAAATCAGAAAATCGAATATGTAACAGTGTTAAAACAGCATTTGATTTCTGAGTTGAAAAAAAATCCAGATATTATAATAAATAGTACCGATTATTCTATTCCTTATATTGTTAATTTTAGTGTGACAAAAGTAAAGCCAGAAACATTACTTCACGCTTTAGAACAATATGAAATTTATATTTCAACAAAGAGTGCTTGTTCTAGCCATAGTAAAGAAAGTAAGGCCGTATTTGCACTTACACATGACCAAGAGCGTTCTAGCCATAGTTTGCGAGTTAGTATTAGTGCGCTTACGACAAAAAAAGAAATCGATTATTTTATTGAAAAGTTAAATTTATGTTTAGAAAAATTAATGTTGAGGTAATGAGGTATGAAAATAAAATATTATAGTGTTATGATAGTAATCGGATTGGTTTGTTTATTACCAGTTCGTGTAATGGCAAAAGAAAAAATAACCCTTTATTTTTTCCATGGAAACACATGTGTTCATTGTCAAGCAGCATGGGAATACTTAAATGAAATTGCCCCTGACTATCCAAATATCGAGGTGGTAGGGTATGAAGTATTTGATGATGCGGCCAATGAACAATTATTATCACAAGTAAAAGAAGTACTAGGTTCTGATAGTCGTGGAGTTCCCTTTTTTGTAATTGGAGAACGTTATTTAACTGGGTTTAATGAAGCAAGAAAAGAAGACTTAAAAGCAATTATGGATTATTATTTGGATCATTCAAATGAATATCAAGATGTGGTAAAAAAAGTAGTATCTGGTGAATATGCACAAGAAGAAAAAGAAAATATTATAGAAGAGGTTCATCCTGTAAATATGAATCAAATGCGAAGAAAAGAAATGATTCAAAATATTCTTGTTTTTAGTGGGTTATTAATTGTATTAAGTGGTATTTTAGTGGCGTTACATAAAAAGTAGTGAGCCACTTTTTTCATATTTTGAAACTTGATTCATAAATTTAATAGGAGGAAATTTATGAATGTGAAAGGAAATCAATCTTATCCAGAACCTAGGGTAGAATGTAAAAATTTATATTATGCAAATTTATTATCAGAAGCTTATGCTGGAAGTGTGAGTGAAGATACTGCAGTCCATTTGTATTTTTATCAACATTTGATATTAGAGGAAGATTATGCAGAAATCTCTGACATATTGGAAAAAATTTCAATTGTTGAAATGCATCATTTAGAATTGTTAGGACAAACAATTACATTATTAGGCGGAACCCCTATTTTTGGTGTCAATAAAAATAGAGAAGTAGTCTATTGGAATGGAAATAATGTTAATTATAATCAAAATATACGGGATATATTGAAAATAGATATGGATGCGGAAAAAGAAGCAATTAAAAATTATGAATATACTTTACAAGTAATTCAAGATAGATTCATTCAAGAATTATTAGAAAGAATTATTGAAGATGAAAAAATTCATTTACAAATATTTGAAAATTTATATCAAAAACTAAAATAAAAGGAAAGTTTATAATTACTTTCCTTTTTTAAATACACCAGATAAGGGATTAGAAAATCTTCTTGAGTAATTTTCATTATCAAATTGTTTTAATTCCGCTATTTTATTTAATTTTTCTGGTTCCTTGTTTTTCTTTTCAATCATTTTTCTAATTTCATTTTGTTGTTTAATATAATCAAATGGTGTTTGTTGCATCCCTGGTAACGTTGGATGTTCTTGCATTTGTTTTGGGTCTCTTATAATCATATTCTCACCTGTTTTTAGTATAACATATTTTTATTATTTAATAAAGAATGGCTGTGATAAATTCTTTTTTTTGTCATAGGATGAAATGAGGAGGAATTTATGAGATTATTTCAATCAAAAGTATGGAAGGCATACCGATTTCCGTTAATTTTGTTTTTTAGTGTTATCATTGGATGCATATTAGGTGTTATATTAAAAAGTGATGCCGTGATATTAAAACCATTCGGAGAAATTTTCTTAAATATGATGTATACCATTGTTGTACCACTTGTCTTTTTTACCATTTCTAGTAGCGTTGCTAACATGGTTGACATGAAACGTCTTGGAAGAATATTGAAGTATTTATTTTTTGTTTTCTTTGCGACTAGTTTTGTTGCCGCATTATTAATGCTTCTTTTTACGTTCTTTATTGATCCAGTCGGAAATACCAATATTGCACTTGAGGTCGGTGAGACAATCGAAAAAATTGATGTGAAAGAACAAATTGTAAGTGCACTTACAGTATCTGATTTTTCTAATTTACTATCAAGAAGCAATATGTTACCACTTATTATTTTTACTTGTTTATTTGGAATTGGTGTTAGTTTAGTAGGAAAACAAGCAGCTGGAATTGCTAAAGGTTTAGATGCTTTATCACAAGTCATGATGAAAATCGTTAAAATTATTATGTACTATGCTCCAATTGGCTTATGTGCTTATTTTGCATCATTAATTGGGGAGTTTGGCCCAAATTTAATTGGCAGTTATGCGAAGAGTATGGTGTTATATTATGGATTATGTATTGTATATTTCTTTGTTTTTTATACCATTTATGCATATTTAGCGGGAGGAAAAAAAGGAATTCGTACCTTTTATCAAAGTGTTATGCCAATTGCCGTTACATCACTTGCCACCCAAAGTTCACTTGCTAGTTTACCCACGAATTTAGAAAATACAGCAGAAATGAAAGTTCCAAAAGATGTTAGAGAAGTTGTACTTCCGATTGGTGCTACCATGCATATGGAAGGTAGTGCCATGGCAGCTATTTTAAAAATTGTCTTTTTATTCGGTATTTTTAATAAACCATTTGTTGGCCTTGATACTTATTTCATAGCTATTTTAGTTGCTGTATTGTCAGGTGTTGTAATGTCTGGTATTCCAGGTGGTGGTTTGATCGGTGAGATGTTAATTGTAAATTTATATGGTTTCCCACCAGCAGCATTTCCAATTATCGCTACAATTGGTTTCTTAGTTGATCCACCAGCAACTTGTTTAAACGTAACAGGGGATAGTGTAACTGCTATGATGGTAACAAGATTAGTAGAAGGTAAAAATTGGTTAAAGAAAAAGTTCACCACTGCGTGAACTTTTAAATTTTTCGATATAATCCAATTGCTTTTCCTAAAATGGTTACGTTAGGTAATAAAATTGGTGCCATAGTATCATTTTCTGGTTGTAAGCGAATATGATCTGTTTCTTTATAGAAACGTTTTAATGTTACTTCATTTTCTTCTGTCATAGCTGCAACAATCTCTCCATTACGAGCTACATTTTGTTTAGCAATAATAATAATATCTCCATCTAATATTCCAGCATTTATCATACTTTCACCACTTACTTTTAAAGTAAATACTTCTTTATCACTTGGTACTAAGTAAGATGGTAAAGAAAAGTATTCATCAGGATTTTCAATTGCTTCAATTGGACTCCCAGCTGTAATTTTTCCAAGTAATGGAACATCAATCACATCTTCATCTTGTTTTGCAAATTCGTTTTCAACTAATAATTCAATGGCACGATTTTTTGCTTCTTCTTTTTTAATAAATCCTTTACTTTCCAAATTATTTAAATGTGCATGAATGGTAGCTGGTGAAGAGACTCCTAAAGCTTTTCCAATTTCTCTTACAGTTGGCGGATATCCGTATTTTACGATGTATTCTTTAATATAAGTTAAAATTTCTTGTTGTCGCTTGGTAAGTTCTTTCATCGTATGACCCCTTTCTCTGTCATTATCATATCAGAAAGTTACCTTTTTGTCAAACGAATGTTTGCAAAAACAAATGTTCCTTTTTTTAGGTGTTGACAACACACAAATTATCTGCTAATATATGTCCTTGTCAAAGGAAAGAGGGTTTATAATATGAAAGATATTGAAAATTTAAGATTATGTTGTGGTGCTATGGCAAGTGTTACAAGAGGACATGAATATAGAAATTATATTGATAGAGAAATTAATCATATTATGGTATTATTTCCAGAAGATAAAATGTCTGAATTATATAATCTTTGTATAAATAATGGAATTGACCAAGTAGCAGAGCAATACATGTTTTCAGGTGAAGCATTAGCAATTGTTATTAATGGATATGTAAATGGTTTAGTGGCAGAAAAACAAGTGGGAAAAAAGAAAAAACCACAACAAGCGAGAGTTTTTTCAAAAAGTAGGCTTGTTACCGATATAAAACAAAGCCGAAAAGCAAATAAAATTTTTATATATTTTGCTGATGGAAGATTTGAAGCATTAGCTCGTGAAGGAAAAAACTATCGATTAGTAAAAGAAAAAATTATTGAATTCGGAAGAGTGATTGTTGAAACAATTGAGGAAAATATATTGTCAGACCAAACTATTAATAAAGTTAATAAATTAGAACCATCAGAACGTTCTAATGCATTAATAAAAAAAGTTAAAACCGAAAAGAAACTTTTGATGGAGGAAAGACAACTATATATGAAGTGGAAATTCTATTTTGAACATCAAGATGAAATTGAACAAATGATGCAGTATAAAACAAGCGAAGATTTAAAATTATTACTACGTGGAAGAATTCCTACTTTTAAGCAATTGAATTCAGCTACTTATACTTTTTCAAATTTAGAAGAAGATTTTGATATTGCAAGAAGAATGTATGAGCAAATTCAAGCAAACGAAGAATCTTTAGTTCAAACATTAATACATATAAAATAGAGTTTTAGCTCTATTTTTTATTTTGATGTAAACACGAACAATCGTTTGATAAAATCATTGACACAAACAAGTGTTCGTGATAAGATGTAAATAGAAAGAGGGATGTATATGAAAGAAATTATGGAAAGCAAAATTATGGTAGGATTTATTATCTTTGTATTGGGATTTACTTATCTAGATTCAATGAAAGTAAAACGATTGGAAGAAAAACAGACCAATGAAATGAAAGAAATTGTTGTAATGAATATGAATTAAGTCTTTTATGGTTATAAAAAGTTTGATATAATAGTTTTGATAAGATAAAGGGGACTAGAATATGGAACTAAATATAGAAAAAAATGTAATATCAGAACAAGATATTGTTAGTAACATTAAAGGGTTAGCACTGGATATGATTCATGAAGCAAAAAGTGGGCATCCGGGTATTGTACTTAGTGCTGCACCTATTTTATATACGTTATTTGCACATCATTTGAATATCAATACAAATGATCCAAAATGGGTAAATCGCGACCGCTTTGTCATGTCAGCAGGACATGGCTCAGCGTTGCTGTATGCGACAATGTTTATGGCTGGATATGATTTAACGATTGAAGATTTAAAACAGTTTAGAAGAGCAGGATCTAAAACACCAGGGCATCCAGAATATGGTGTAACTCCTGGTGTAGATGTTTCTACTGGACCACTTGGACAAGGAATTGCAACGGCAGTTGGAATGGCTCTTGGTGGAAAAATATTAGAAAATCGTTATCTGACACAACCAAGCAATCGTTTTGATAAAAATGTCAAAGTTTTTGATCATTATGTTTATGTATTATGTGGTGATGGCGATTTAATGGAAGGAATAAGCTATGAAGCTTCTTCTTTTGCCGGTGCTCATCAATTAAATAATTTAATCGTGTTATATGACTCTAATCGTGTTAGTTTAGATGGCACAACGGACCACACGTTTACTGAAAATGTGAGAGAGCGTTTTGCCGCTCTTGGTTGGCATACAGAATATGTAAAAGATGGAAATAGTATTTCAGAAATTAACAAAGCAATTATTAGTGCTAAAAAATCTTCTAAACCAACACTGATTGAAATTCACACAGTACTTGGTGATGGTTCCTTATTGGAAGGTACCAACGAAGTACATGGAAAACCACTTACCAACGAAGATTTATATCAATTAAAGGAAAAATTACATTTATCCAAAGAGCCATTTGCATATTCGGATTTTTTACGAAATGAAATGATTCGTAAAGTAACGGAACATTCTCGCAAACGATATGATGAATGGGCCAGTGAATATCAAGAAATCAAGCGTCTTTCTGCAACGAATATTGATTATCTTTTTGATCGTGAAATACCGTTTGATTTAAAAAAATGTAATTTTATGTTTGCACCTGATTATAAAGAAGAACTTCGTAATACCAATGCAGAGGTAATGCGTGTTATTGCCCAACATTTACCAAATTTTGTAGGAGGATCTGCTGATTTAGCATCTTCAACGAAAGTTCATTTACAAGAACAAAAAGATATTTCGAGACAAGATTTTACAGGAAGTAATATTTGGTATGGAGTACGGGAACATGCGATGGGAGCAATTATGAACGGATTAGCATTAACAAAGTTTAGGACTTTTGGTTCTACTTTCTTAGCATTTGCCGATTATATGAAACCAGCAATGCGAATGAGTGCTTTAATGCATTTAAATCCAACTTTCATTTTTACTCATGATTCAATTAGTATCGGAAGTGATGGACCAACACATCAACCAATTGAACAATTAGCTATGTTACGGGCAATGCCAAACATGTATGTATTTCGTCCAGCAGATGCGAATGAAATCATTGGAACTTGGGATTTTATTTTACAATTAAAAGAGCGCCCAAGTACAATTGCTCTTTCTAGAAGTGAAGCACCACTTTTAAACGTAAGTCCGGAAATGGTTCGATTCGGAGCTTATATTGTAAAAAAAGAGGAAAAACAGTTACATGGCATCATTATTGCAACGGGAACAGAAGTACATACCGCAATACGAATAGCGCACATTTTAAAAGAAAAAGAAGGATTAGATATTCGTGTTATTAGTATGCCATGTATGGAATTATTTTTAGAGCAAACAGAAGAATATCGAAAAACATTACTCCCAACTGGTGTTCGTACGTTTGTAATAGAAGCCGGAAGCTCTTTTGGCTGGCATCAATTTGTCTATAATCAGTCATATTTATTAACCTTAGATCAGTTTGGAACGAGTGGAACAAAAGATGAAGTATTAGCATATGCCCATTTTGATCAAGACACCTTAATTCAAAGAATCAAAGAACGATTAAAATAGTCGTTCTTTTTCGTTTTTTTTCGACAATAAAAATTGTTATGATAATCATGGTGATGATATGAGAAAATATTATTTGTTTGTAATTAGAAAAGAAGTATATGAAATTTATAAGCATAGACCAGAATCATTGTTTCGAACGTTAAAAAATCTTTATCATTTAGAAAAAGATGATTTTGAATATGGTTTTTCTTTATATCATCAATTATGTGAGACATTTGATGTAGAACGTTTAGAACAATATATGATTGATAAGTATCATTTAGAAAAAAAGGGGAACATTTTTTATTATGAAAATAATTATTTGCTAATTAAGCCATCACGGGTCATTTTAAAAACAAATGTTAATATGCCACATCTTTTTATCGATTTTAAATGTTATAATCGTTTAATTTTTGTTGTTGACTTTGATATGTATGATTATTTTTTCTTATGTGATGATTATAATCAGATAAGATAGTGTCACTAAAATAAAGCAATTATTTTAAAGAATTTTTTCGCTTTTTCTCGAATAAAATGAAATGACTTGATTAAAACTGGTAATTTTAGTAAAATATTATACGAGGAGGCTAAATATATGAACTGGGGAGCATTTTTTATAGATGTACTACAAATTGTTGGGGGATTAATCGTAGGTTTAGCTGCGGGATTCTTTTTAGCTAGAAATTATATGAAAAAATATATGAAGAAAAATCCACCAATTAATGAACAAATGATTAAAGCTATGATGTCAGGAATGGGTAGAACACCTAGTCAAAAGCAAATTAATCAAATGATGAAAACTATGAATAAGTATATGGACTAATTCATAGTTTTTTTATATAGAGGTGTTGGAATGATAATAGGGGTTGTTGGTAGACCAACAGAAAGTGAGAATGGTAGATTTTTTTATAAACTATCCAATGAATTAAAAGAAGTTATCTTTCAGTATCAGGGAGTACCACTTCTAATTACTGGCCCTAGTAATTATGAAGAGCCATTAAATAACATAGAAAAAGAACGGTTGCATCAGCAAATTCGTATGTGTGATGGAATCATCTTACAAGGAGGAAGTGAGATATATCCATATGATCATGAAATGATAACCTATATCGAACAAGAAAATATTCCAGTACTGGGAATTTGTCTTGGAATGCAGGCTATGGCCGAGCATGCAGGAGGAAAAATAGGAAAAATACCCGAGGACTATATCAATCATGCACAAAAAGCGAAAGAATACGTTCATTTTAATCAAGTGAAGCGTTCATCAAAATTATTTCAAATTTTACAAGTAGAAGAAATAAAAGTAAATTCTAGGCATCATGATATGGTCCTTTCGACAAATCTAGATTGTTCTAGCTATAGTACAGATGGGGTAATAGAAGCAGTAGAAAATTGGGAAAAAGATTTTTTTATCGGAGTACAATGGCACCCAGAATCAATGTTTGAATATGATAAAGTGAGTAGAAAATTATGGCAAACATTTTTTGATTCTACAAGGAGGTACCATGAAGCTAGATGTGTTAATAGATGTATTGAAGCCCCAAGTAATCAAGAGGGGAAGAAAGAAGAAAATTAAAAACTATCAAATCGATAGTAGAAAAGTAAGAAAGGGTGATGTATTTTTTGCTATTATTGGAAAAGAAAAAAATGGACATGATTATATTGAAGAAGTAATCAAAAAGAAAGCAAGTGTTGTAATTGTATCAGAAATGAATGAAGCATGGTTGAAGGAAGATATTACTATTTTGAAAGTAGAAGATACAACAAGAGCAATGCTTCAAGTTGCTCATTATTTAAGAAAACAGTATTCAATTCCAATTGTTGCAGTTACTGGTAGTGTTGGGAAAACGACAACCAAGGAATTAATCTTTCAAATATTAAAAACGAGATATCATGTTTTAAAAAGTCCGAAAAATTATAATAATCGCATTGGAATCCCACTTACATTATTTCAATTAAATGATCAATATCAAATTATGGTATTAGAATTTGGTATGAACCATGCCCATGAAATAGAAGAATTATCTTATTTATGTGAACCGGATGTTAGTTTAATTACCAATATTGGAACTGCTCATATTGGATATCTAAATGGAAAGAAAAATATTGCAAAAGCTAAATTGGAAATATTAAAAGGAATGAAGAGTGGCTATTTTATTCAGAATCCTTATGATCCGTATTTAAAGAAAGTAAAGTCTAATACGATTGAAGTAATTAATCCTAAAAAAGACTATGATTTATATTTTACCAATGTTCAGTTATTTCAAACAAAGACATATGCGATTTTGCACTATCAAAAGAAGAAATATTCACTCATGATTCCTGCTCCAGGCAAAAGAATGTTAGAAAATGTATTACTAGCAGTTCAAGTAGGCTTACTATTTCAAATACCAATTGATACGATCATCAATGTAATTGAACAGTATACTTTACCCGAAGGTCGTGGAACATTGATGCATTGTGCTAATCAAGTAACAGTTATTAATGATACATATAATGCTTCATTAGAATCGTTAGAAAATAATCTTACATTACTATCTCTTGCATCAAATCAAAAATATTTAATTTTTGGAGATTTTTTAGAATTAGGAAAATATGCAAAAAAAATTCATAAACAAGCAGCAAAAATGATACGAAAAGTACCGGATTTAAATGTTATTTTGATTGGAAAGTATTCTAAAACGATGAAATCATATTTACGTCATAGTAAGTGGTATTTAAGCGTAAAAGAAGCTCTTTCTGATTTAAGAAAAACAGAGTTTTCTGACTGTACTATTTTGGTAAAAGGATCTAGAAAGATGAATTTAGATCAAATTGTTGATTATTTCAAGAAAGAAAAAGAGTGAATTTCATGATTCACTCTTTTTAAAATTAATCCCTAACATACTACCGAATAATGTAACACAAACGATAATGATATAATAAAGGAACGTTTGAAGAACAAAAGAACGATCCAAAGCAAGAGAAAATAGGGTAAAGAATAACACGATAACGACACTTAATTTTAGTCCTGCTAACCACCCTTTTTTCTTTGCTTGTCTTCCCATTTGCATTCCCCCTAAGAATGTAGCAAGAAAAGGAATGATAAGTTCTATGATAGTCCATGTTTTATTTCCTATCCAATTAAAATAATATAATGCGGTAAATAATAGTAAGGAAAGAAGTAAACTACCAAGAAAATATCCAAAAGCAATTCCTAATTTCTTTAATTCTTCTATATATTGCATCTAATCACCTTAATATACTTTATGATTGTGTATGAATTTTTATGAATGGTATCATGATAAAGTAGGTGATTTTAATGATTTTAATTTTAAAAACAATTTTTTTATATTTTTTTATTGTAATTGTCTATCGAATTATGGGAAAGAAAGAAGTTGGACAACTTGGAATTATGGATTTAATTGTATCCATTTTAATTGCTGAACTTGCAGCTTTAGCTTTAGAAGATGTTAATGCTTCTTTATGGATTTCTATTATTCCAATTACAACATTATTAGTCATTCAAGTATTACTTAGTATTGTATCTTTAAAAAGTACGAAAGTACGACGTTTTATTGATGGCACCCCAAAAGTAATTATTAAAAATGGAAAATTAATGTTTAAAGAAATGACAAAGTTACGTTATAGTTTAGATGATTTAATTAGTCAATTACGTGAACAAGGGATTAAAAGTATTGATGAAGTAAATTTTGCGGTATTAGAAAACAATGGTAAATTATCTATTTTTGAACAGGGAAGTGATTATCCATTGCCACTTATCTTAGATGGTGTAATTGATACTTATGTACTGCATGAAATACGGAAAGATGAAGCATGGCTTATGACTTTATTAAAGAAACGAAAGATTCCTTTATCAGATGTATTTTATGCATTTTATACAAAGGAAAAGACATTTATTATTAAGAAAAGCGAACTATAACTTTCTTACAAAATAGTCACTTTCAAAATCCTATTTTTATAGTATAATGGATGCAGGTGATAACATGAAAACAATTTTAATTGTTGAAGATGATGAAACAATTCGTACTGGGCTAAAATATTTTTTAGAAAAGGAAAATTTTCAAGTAATCGAAGCAAGTACATGTAAAGAAGCGCTTTTAAAAGTTTCTAATTCTATTAATCTATTATTGCTTGATTTAGGATTACCAGATGGTGATGGATTTCTTTTATTTCAAAAAATCATGGAAAAAAAGAAAATACCAACGATATTTTTAACGGCAGTAGATGAAGAAGTTTCGATTGTCCGAGGATTAGATATGGGAGCAGATGACTATATTACCAAGCCATTTAAAGTAAGGGAACTGTTATCGCGAATTAATAATGTACTTCGTAGATACCAACGTAGTCAGGAAGATAATATTATTCATCTTCATAACTTAACGATTGATTTAAATGGTGCTAGGGTAAGAAAAAATAATGAAGATGTTTTTTTAACCGCATTAGAGTATAAAATTCTTTTAATCCTTGGGTTAAATCCTAATAAAGTATTTACAAGAGAACAAATTCTTGCAGATATTTGGGATACGAATGAAGCTTTTGTGAATGACAACACCTTAACCGTTTATATTAAAAGAATTAGAGAAAAGATTGAAGATGACCCTAACCACCCTAAAATTATTCTTACAGTAAGGGGTCTTGGCTATAAAGTGAGTGATCAAAGTGAAAAAGTTACTGATTAGACAAAGTATCATTTTTCTTGTTCTTTTATTATTTGGTATTTGCTTTCATACGATGATGTTTCGTTATTTTAAACGATTACTGATAGATAATAATCAAGTAATTGCAGGAACGATTTTAGAAAAACATCCAGAGTTAGAAAATGAATTAGTGGAAGCAATGATAACTGCTGATCCAACGAATACCAAAAAGCTTCCAATATTGGAAAAATATGATTTAGATGATATCGATGCCTTAGATGAGTTAAGCTTTATGAAACAAGTAAAAGAAACATTGTTTTATGTACAACTGTTATACTTAATTATTGCTTTTCTACTTCTTAGTGTGCCATTTCTTTTCTATTTTTATCATGAAAAGAAAAGAATGCGTGAAATACGTGATGAATTATCAAAAGTACTCAACGATGACTTCTATATTTCTTTATCTGATTATGAAGAAGGAGAACTTTCTAATTTAAAAAATGATTTACAGAAAATGATCGTTATGCTACGAGATTATAATGAATCAATGCATCAAGATAAAATCGCTTTAGAACAAACGTTATCTGATATTTCTCATCAATTAAAAACGCCACTGACTAGTATGTATATGGTAAATGATTTACTGATGAATGATCATATTGAACCTGAGAAAAAGAAAGAATTATTATTAAAAAATAAAAAACAATTAGAACGAATTGAATGGTTAGTAACATCCCTTTTGAAAATCTCTCGATTAGATAGTGGTGTTATTCAATTAAAGAGAGATTCTATCTCAGCACAAAAAATAATTGATGATGCATTAGCTCCGTTATTAATTCCAATTGAATTAAAAAATCAAACGATAAAAGTAGACTGTGATGTTGATACCTTTTTCTGTGATCGCCATTGGACAATGGAAGCACTAATTAATTTATTAAAAAATGCCCATGAACATACAAAAGAAAATGGGATGATACAAATTAGGGTAAAAGAAAATCCAATTTATACGGTTATTACGATTCAAGATAATGGTGAAGGAATTAGTAAAAAAGATTTACCCCATATTTTTAAACGATTTTATAAAACGAATGAAAAATCGGATAGTATCGGAATTGGACTTAATATGGCAAAAATGATTGTCGAAAAACAAAATGGGACGATTGCTGTTACAAGTAAGAAAAATGTTGGGACGACATTTACTTTAAAGTTTTATAAAACAGAATTATTAGATGGAAAAGGAAATAAAAAAACAAAAAAGGAAAAGACTAAAAAGGAAAAAGAAGAAGAACATTTGAAATAATTTCTTCTTCTTTTTCACATTTTTAAGATATTAGTATTTTGTATTTTTCTTTTTCATATGCTAAATTAAACAAGAACAGTTTTATTCTGTGAAAAAAAATAGTATAATAAAATTAGAATGGTGGTGGAACATGAAAGCACTTTATCAAATGAATCATGTTAGTAAAATTTATCAAAATAGTGCAACGAAACTCCATGCATTAAATGATATCTCATTGGAACTAAAACAAGGAGAAATCATTGTTATTTTGGGACCTAGTGGAAGTGGGAAATCAACTTTATTAAATCTATTATCAGGAATTGATCATCCAACGAGTGGTGAAATTTTATTTCATGGTACTGATTTAGGAAAAATGAGTGATAAAGAGTTAACTTTATATCGAAGAAAAGAATTAGGCTTTATTTTTCAAAGTTATAATTTAGTATCCAATCTTACTGTATTAGAAAATATTGAAATGGGCGCTAATTTAAGTACTGAGCCACTTGCTATGTCAGAAATTTTATCAGTAGTAGGATTACAAAAAGAAAAAAATAAGTATCCTTATCAGCTTTCTGGTGGGCAAATGCAAAGAGTAAGTATTGCAAGAGCGCTTGTGAAAAATCCGAAAGTATTATTTTGTGATGAACCAACGGGCGCTTTAGATGAAAAAACAGGAAAAAAAGTGTTAAAATCTTTGCAAGAAATTAACCAAAAATTTCATACAACAATGATTATTGTAACACATAATCCAAGCATTGCTTTGATGGCTCATACTGTAATTCGAATGAATAGTGGTCATATCATGGAAATTACACACAATAAAAATGTTGTAGATGCCTTAGAATTGAGGTGGGCATAATGGATTTATTAATTTTAAATGCGATAAAAGGGTTAAAAAAGAAAAAAATTCAAATGCTTGGTATTGTTGTTATGGTTTTATTATCAACTGGAATCTATACAACGATGAATAGTGCGATTGATCGATTGGAAGAACGATATTATCATTATTTAGATCAGAATAAAGTAGAACATATCAGTTTAGAACCAACGATTGATTATACGAAAGATATTAGTCCTTCTTTTCTTACTTCACTTAGAAGTACAAAATTAAAAGAAGTTACTGCTGAAGAGGATGCATTATTAAATTTATATCAGATGTGTTTAGTGCAACCAAATGAAGCTTGTAATCAAGAATTTTATATTGCTTTAGAACAAGTATTTAGAAAATATGATGTTTATGAAGAATTAGGAAATCAAAAATTAGATGTTCTTGCTAAGAAGTATGATTTTACTTATGAGTTACAAAAAACAAAGGTAGTAACCGACCAAAATTATACGATTAACGTGATGCCTTATGAAGAACATAAGAAAATGAATTTACCACACTTAGTTGAGGGGAATTTTCCTAAAAAAGCGGGTGAAATTACGGTATTACCAAAATTTGCTGAAAAGAATCATTTAGAAATTGGTGATACTTATAAAATAAATGGAAAGCAATATAAAATCGTTGGATATGCATATGCGAGCGATTATATTTATCCAATGCTTTCTATGAATCAACCGATTTTTGATGAAAAGTATAATAATATCGTTTTTATGCTATCTTCAGATTATGAACTATTTGATGGTATTAATAATGATACTTATGGTATTCTATTAAATGGCAATTATGATCGTAAAAATAGAATTGCTAATGAACTTAGTCGTTCTTTAGAAGAAGAAAAGCAAGAAAAAACGCTTAGTGATGAAGAAATTCAAGCAGTGGTAGAAAAAGCTCAAGATACAAAAGATTCGATGCTACTGATTTCGACAATGCTAGAAAATGAAAAGGAAAACGTTCAAATTGGGATGAATACAATGGTACGTTTGTTGCGTACTGATGCAATTCAAATGGAATTTAAAGGAAATCGTACGTTTGCGGAAGCTTTCTTGTATTTATTATTAACGATATCTATTTTTATTATTTTAGTAATCACGAAAAAAAGAATTGATGATGAACGATTACAAATCGGAGTGTTAAAATCACTTGGATATAAACGTTATCAAATTGCAGCAAGCTATTTAGTATATCCAATTCTTGGTTCGATTGTAGGTGGAATACTTGGATATTTCTTAGGAGTATTGCTTCATGAACCATTAACCGAATTATTTTTAAGTTATTATACAATACCACTTGCTGGTTTCCGTTTAAATAGTAAATATTTTATCAATTCTCTTATGATTCCACTGATGTTACTTTCTACGCTAAGTTTTGCTATCGCATACTTTATGCTTCGTAAAAAACCACTTGCTTTATTAAAAGAAGGTAGTAATTTAAAAATTAATCGATTAAGTAAAATCGTGACCTATCTTACAAAACCACTTTCTTTTGAATCTAAATTCCGTTATAAATTAGCATCTCGTTCTGTAGGAAAACTTTTAATTGTAACGTTAACATCTTTTTGTACAGGACTATTAATCGTCTTAATTTTAATCGGTTCTAATTTGTTTGAACATTTAATTGATCAATCATTTGAAAATTTAGATTATAAATATATGGTTAGTTATAAGACCATTCAATATAGTGATACGACGGAAGATGATCTTATTTTAACAAGTACAATGGATATCAAGAAAATATTAGATTCTAATAAAAAAGAAAAGAAATTAGAAGATGATGAATATAGTATTAACTTAACAGGTGTTGATTCTTATACGAAATATATTCAAGTAAAAGATGAAGAAGAGAAGAATTTAATTCCACTCTTATATGAAGAAGATCATTCAATTATTATTAATAAAAATGTAGCAGAATATATGAAAGTGGAAGTAGGAGATACGGTTGTTTTAGATAATAATGGAAATGATGTATCGTTTAAGATTGTTGGAATTCAAGATGACTATTTAGGAACGACAACGTATATTAGTCGTGAATTATTAAGTAAAACATTAGGATACGAAGGCAATGCCTATAGTATGAAATATACGGTAAATAAGAATTATAGTAATATCAAATCATTGGATAGTGAAGAAGTAAATGCGATTTCTAGTGTATTTAGTATTGATGACTTAAGAAAAAATATTGAAACACAAATGAGCCGTATGGATGCGGTAATCTATATTGTTATTTTCTTTGCATCATTTATGGTATTAATTATTATTTCTGTTATTGCGAATATCGTAGTCGAAGAAAATAAAAAGACCATTTCTTTAATGAAAGTTATGGGATATCAAAATAAAGAAATCAGTTCCATTGTATTAAATATTTATACACCATTTATTGTTGTAGCGTATTTATTATCCATCCCATGTATGATTGCCTTGTTAAAATGGATTATTACGTTATTAATTGGTGATACAAAAATGGTAATTCCAATTACATTATCACCAACAATGGCACTTCTTGGCTTACTAGGGTTATTAATTGCGTACTATCTTGCAATTGCCTTATCAAGAAGAGTATTAAATAAAGTGCCCCTTGCAGTCGCGCTAAAAAGAGAGTAGGTGAATTATGAATTTAATTGAAATGAAACATGTATATAAAACCTATCATGCGGGAGATGTTCCTACTCATGCCTTAAATAATATTGATCTAACCATAAAAAAAGGTGAAGTTGTTGTCATTTTAGGTGCGAGTGGGAGTGGAAAAACAACCTTGCTTAATTGTCTATCTGGATTAGATACTGTAACAAAAGGAACCATTTTATTTGAAGGAAAAGATATTACTCATATGAGTGATCGAAAAATTACGAACTTTAGAAAGAAATATCTTGGTTTTATCTTTCAAACTTATAATTTACTAGAACATCTAAATGTATATGAAAATGTGTTAGTAGGGGCAAAATTAGGAAAACAAAAAGTTGATATTGAGGAAATTATTGATACCGTAGGACTTACACCACATAAAAATAAATACATGCATGAATTATCGGGAGGAGAGCAACAACGGGTTAGTATTGCAAGAGCGCTTGCCAAAAAACCAGAAGTGATGTTTTGTGATGAGCCAACAGGAGCACTTGATGAAGAAACAGGGAAAATTGTATTAGAATCAATTATTGAAGCGAATGAAAAATTAGGGACAACGATGATTATCATTACTCATAATCCAGGAATTGCAGAAATTGGTGATCGGGTACTACGAATGAATAGTGGAAGGATTGTTGAAGAAATAAAAAATAAAAAGAGGACCAGACCAAAAGATATTACTTGGGGATAAAAGGGCCTCTTTTTTTGTGACGGAATTGTCACACTTTTTGTCACGAAAAAGTAATATAATTATATTATAATGAAATTGTGAGGCGATAATATGAAAAAAAAGAAACAACTATCATTAGAAACAATTTTTACAATTAGTATTTCTATTTTTATCATTGGATTATTAATCATAAGCGAATTTTTATGTTATGCGCCGAAATAAAGAGAGGAGTTCAATATGGAGTTGTTAAAAGTAGAACATCTATGTAAAACATATGGAACAGGGAACACTTTAGTGAAAGCTTTAGATGATGTGAGTTTTTCTGTAAATAAAGGTGAATTTGTCGCCATTGTTGGTGCTAGTGGAAGTGGAAAGTCAACGTTACTTCATATACTAGGAGCAGTAGATAAACCAACAAGCGGAACAGTTTACATTGGAGGAGAAAATATTGGATTATTAGACGAAAACGCTTTAGCTATCTTCCGTCGTAGAGAAGTAGGCCTTATCTATCAATTTTATAATTTAATTCCAATTTTAAACGTTGAGGAAAATATGAGCCTACCAATTTTATTAGATCATAAAACAGTTGATCAGACGTATTTAAATGAACTTATTGATATTTTAGGATTACGGTCACGTTTAAAACATTTACCAAATGAATTATCAGGGGGGCAACAACAAAGGGTATCCATTGGAAGAGCGTTGATGAATCATCCAAGTTTACTACTATGTGATGAACCAACGGGAAATTTAGATAGTAAATCAGGGGCAGAAATCATTAATTTATTGAAATTATCCAATCAAAAATATAAACAGACGATTATTATGATTACTCATGATCATGAACTTGCGATGCAGGCAGATCGTATTATTACCATTGATGATGGAAAAATTATTCGTGATGAAGTGGTGAAATAATATGAAGTTATTAAATCGATTAACAAGAAAACATCTTCTTATGAATAAAAGAAGAACCATTGTTACTATTATTGGGGTTATTTTATCATGTGCCCTCATGATGGGAATTGGCTTACTATTTTCGAGTGTTTATCAGAATATTGAAGATTCCATCATCATGTATTCTGGTAAATATCATGTTCAGTTAAAAGATATTCACAAAGAAGATTTGGCTACGATAAAACAAAATGTGTATGTAAAATCAGTTGATTATAAAGAACTAATTAGTTTTGCAAAACCATCTTTCAATGGAAAAGTACAACATGATGATCTTTTTTCTATCAATACGGCCAATGATTCGTATTTAAAAACAGTCACTTTAGAAGATGGAAAATTTCCTAATTCAGATAAGGAAATATTGCTACCAAGTTATTTAAAAGATTATTATGACCAAAAATATCAAATTGGTGATGAAATTACATTTCAATTTGGCAAACGTTATCAAAAGGAAGAAGAAATTTTTGATGATGTGTTATTTGAGAAAGAGACATGGAAGCCACTTGAAACAAAGACATATAAAATTGTAGGATTTTATAATGACATAAAATATGGAATCAATACTTTTTCGCCATGCTTTACGAAAGATCAAGGAAGTAAACTAGATCATATTTCCACTTGGATTACTTATCGTTCTAATAGAAAAATTCATGAGAAAACTGAATCAGTCATCAGTCATCTTGATACTAAATTAGATGATTCTAAAATTCTATATCATGAAGATTTATTAAGCCTTTATGGACAAAGTAAATATAGTAATTACAATAAAGTGATGATTCAAATTGCTATTATTATTTTATCACTTGTATCAATCGCATGTATTATTGTTATTTATAATTCATTTCAAATATCAGTAATGGAACGAAAAAAACAGTTTGGTTTATTTTCTAGTATTGGAGCAACAACGAAACAATTACGATACACTGTTTTTTATGAAGCATTTTTAATTGCAATCATTGCCATTCCAATCGGTATCATTGGTGCCTATTTAGGAATTGATGTGGTAATTCACTTTGTGAACCATTTCTTACCAGAAGAATTTAATCCAGCTCTTAAATTATCACTGGATCCAACCTTTGTTTTCATCCCATTAGTATTTATTGTACTTGTTATTTTCTTATCCGCATGGTTGCCAGCTAGAAGAGCCAGTAAAATAACACCAATTCAAGCAATTAGACAAAACGATGATATTAAAATTAAGGGAAAGAAAATCAAAACGAATAAGTTCGTAGAAAAAATATTTGGCGTAGAAGGAACGATTGCTTTAAAAAATATTAAACGCAATAAGAAAAAATATCGTATTACGATTATTTCCTTATTTATTAGTATAGTGTTATTTATTTCTTTTTCTGGAATATTAAAATATGGAGTAAAAAGTACAGAAGGCATTTTACAAATGGTAGATTATGATATTAGTATTTTTCTTCAGGATCAGTCAAAAGAAAAAGTAACTGATATTACAAATAAAATCATTCATCATAGTGAGGTAGAAGAAAGTAACGTAATGCAATCATTTGTATATGAAACTCCAATATTAGAAAAAGAAGTATATGAGGAAGCATATGATAAAGTATTTTCTGAATATTTAACTAGTGATAATTCTGGTAATCTTGATTATGATGAAATTCTTTTATATACTGTGTCAGAAAATTGTTATGAAGAGTTGAAAAATGAAGTTGGTCAAACAAAAGATATTCCAATTATAATTAATCATACTACAGCAGAATATGTAGATCGTAAAGGAAACAAAAAAGTTTATTCTGGACCAATTTTTAAAGAAGATAAAATAACATCGCTTCCACTTTATTATAAATTAATTGGTGATGAAAGTGAAAATAAATCAAAGGTAGTTGATAATATTGCCTTTACTACGACTGTTCCATTTGGATTGAAAGGTCTTGCTCGTCAAGGACAAAAAATCATGATTGTAAATGAAACTTTATTTCACGAGTTAAAACAATTAGCAGTTTCCAATGATGAAGGGTATGCGGAACAATATAGTCAGGAAATTGTTTTAAAAGCAAAAGATGTTGAAAAACTAGGTCGTGCATTAGAAAAAATGGAAGAGGATAAAAAAATTGAAACTTTTGCATTAAACAATGTAATAGAAGGACAAAAAGTACAACGTAATATTATGCTTGTTGCAAAAATTCTATTATATGGATTTATTAGTTTAGTTACCTTAATTGGAATTACCAGTGTCTTTAATACTATCAATACTTTTTTGATGTTACGAAAAAAAGAATTTGCTATGCTTCGTAGTATTGGGCTTACGCCACAAGGATTTAAGAAAATACTTTGGTTTGAAAGTCTATTCTTTGTTCTAAAAGCACTATTATATGCTTTACCAGTATCATTTGGTATCTTAGTTTTAATTGATTATGTATTAGGTAGTGCAATGACTTTTAATGAAATGTTAATACCATGGCAAGAGATTTTTATCGCAATTATTTTCTCATTTATGATTGTTTTAATGACCACTATTTATTCAACTAGAAAGATGCGAAGAGAAAACATATTAGAAGCAATTCGTGAAGAAAATATTTAAAGAAATCAATGTTGATTTCTTTTTTATAGTGTTTACATTCCAATCGAGTTATAGTATGATAGTAGGTAATATTTAGGTGGTGACGTGTATGGATATTGCAACATTATTAGTAGAATTAGAGCGATATATCGCAAGTGCAGAAGAATTGTCACTTGTGAAAGTGGCATTTCAAATTGCCAGTTTAGCACATCAAAAGCAACGGCGTGAAAGTGGAGAACCATATATTACTCATCCTTTAGAAGTTGCTCATATTCTAGTTTCTATGCATCAAGATACTGATACAATTTGTGCGGGCTTATTACACGATGTGATTGAAGATACCGATTACACGAAAGAATCTTTATTGAAAGAGTTGCAATATTTGCACGGTTATTCTTTTTCGGATGAGCGTTATCAAAATATTATTCATTTAGTAGATGGAGTAACAAAAGTTAAACAAGAAAATTATGATACGAAAATTATTAAGGCAACATTAGAAGATGAAAGAATTATTATGATAAAATTAGCCGATCGACTACATAATATGCGAACATTACAATTTAAAAAAGATAAAGCAAAGAGAAAGAAAATTGCCTTAAAAACTTTTAATCAATTTGTTCCTTGGGCCAAATATTTAGGCGCTTATAAAATTAAATATGAATTAGAAGATTTATGTTTTCAAATATTATCGCCAGATATTTATCAAAAATTAAAACAATTTCAATCGGTTATTTATGAAACAGCAATATTGGACTTAAATCAGAGAATGAAAGAATTAGACCATGTTTTTTTAGAAAAACAAATTTATTATTATCCTAAAGTAAAAGATGTTTATGGCATTTATAAATCGGGATATCCACCACTAGATACTGATCAAAAGAAACAGATTACAGAAGAAATGCTTACAGACGAGACCGTATTAAAAAATGTTTATCAAAACTATAAAACGATTCCAGAATTAGTACAATTAAAAATCATTGTTGATACCAAAGAAGATTGTTATGAAATCGGTGATTACTTATCAAAACAAAATGCGTTTTCATTACTACCAAATACTTATTATGACTATATTCAATATCCAAAAAAGAATATGTATCAATCACTTGATTTTATCTTAAATGAACTTTGGTTACCAATTCAATATCAAATCAGAACCAATCAAATGGATTTAAAAAATTGTTATGGTAATTTATATCATGAAGATACGAAAAATAAAATTGATTTTGTAAGCCGTTTACAAAAATTAATTGATGCCTGTTCGAATGATGCTGAAATATTAAACTGTTTTAAAAAATTAGCAACAACAAAAATTTGTGTGACGACATTATCAGGAGAGAAAATTTTAATGGATCCTGGGAATACTGTTACTGATTTTGCAGCACGCATTGCATCTACTTTACCAGAACGGATGAACCAAGCATATGTAAACGGGGTAGCAGTTAGAAAAGACTATGTATTAGAAGATGGAGATGTTGTTGTAATTAAAACAAAAGAATTAGAATCAACCAAGAATATCAATGTTGGGTATCAAAAACAAAAAGTGGACTAGAAAAAGAAATCGAATGATTTCTTTTTATTTTTCTATATAATGATAACTAGTAGAACGGATTAGGCGATTCATAATTGCAATACCAAGCCCTTCCTTTTTTACTCCTTCAATAATAATAAAATCAGGATGCATGCGATCTACTTCACGAAGTAGGGTAAAGATATTATGAGAGATTTCATCATAATTATGGATACTACCGTGTACGTAAAATTGGTCACATTGAATCTTACTTTGATGTTCTTTAAAACCGATAACAATGGTATTATCTTTCATATTTTGATTTACTAAGTCAATTTGTACTTCTTCGTTATCACTATAAACAAGTAAGCATGCAGCATTAGGTGCATAATGTTTATATTTCATTCCTGGACTTTCTACTTTTCCTGTAGCTTTTTTAAAAATATGTTCATCGATTTTCACTGTTCCAACGACTTCTTTAATATCTTCTGGAGTGATTTTTCCAGGTCTTAAAATAGTTGGAATTCCATCGATTACTTTTACAACCGTCGATTCAATTCCAATTTTCGTTTCTCCACCATCGATAATCGCACTCACTTTTCCGTCAAATTCGTCTACGATATCGCTTACTTTTGTACCACTAGGGCGACTCGATAAATTCGCACTCGGAGCTGCGATTGGAAGCTTTGCAGCTTTAATTAATTCATGCGCAATCTTATCTTCTGGCATACGAATTCCCACTGTATCAAGACCAGCCGATACATTATCTGGAATACAGTTTTTCTTTTTTAAAATCAAAGTAAAAGGACCAGGCATAAAAGCATCAATTAAAGCTTGTTCCATTTCATTTGGCTCTTCCGTGATTTCTTTTAAATCATCAAAATCAGCAATATGGACAATCAGTGGATTATCATTGGCTCTTCCTTTGGCGATAAAAATATCGTCAACTGCTTTTGGATTAAACGCATTTGCCCCAATTCCATAAACCGTTTCAGTTGGAAAAATAACTAATTTTCCTTCTTTTAAAAAAGTCGCTGCTTCTTGTAATTCCCTTTTATTTATTTCTGTTTTAAAATTATAATATTTTGTCATACATCTCACCTAATTTGCTATTATACACATTTTTTACAAATAAGTAAAATAAGGAAGTAAGATTATTTCATATATGGTATAATGTTAAAAGAAAGATTGTTATTAGTTTGGAAGTGAAGTATGGATCAAGAAAAAATTGGAAAATTAATCAAGGAGATAAGAAAGAAGCACCATCTTACCCAAAATGATTTCGCGAGCAAATATGGTGTTACGTATCAAGCTGTTTCCAAATGGGAAAATGGAAAAAATATTCCAGATATATCGATATTAAAACAAATTGCCAAAGATTTTGACATTGATATTGACGCTTTACTAGAAGGAGAATCGAAGAAGAAAAAAAATAATCATGTTTTGATTATTCTAATTGCAATCATCCTAATGATTCTTATTAGCTTCTTTTCTTATATTTTGTTTCATAAAGATAACTTTGAATTTAAAACAATGAAAACAAGCTGTGATAATTTTAATATTTCTGGAAGTTTATCTTATAATCAAAAAAAATCTTCTATTTATATATCGAATATTGAATATTGTGGAAAAGAAAAAGATATTTCATATCAAAAAATTGATTGTGCATTATATGAGAAAAACCAAAATATAGTGAAAAAAATTAGTGATTGCAGTGCACAAAAAAATCAAAATATTACATTAGATAATTATTTAAAAAATATTGAGTTTGTCGTTGATGATTATGAAGCCTCTTGTAAAAAATTTGAAGGGAACGAATTATATATTCAAATCGAAGCACAATTGAATGAAGAAAAAATAGTTACTTATCGTATTCCTATTTCTTTCAATCAGTGTCAGAGCTAACTCAACTTCAGGTTTAGTTCATTCAACTTAGAAGTTATTGCTTTCATTTTTTTCATCATTTAAAATGAGTTTGAGGTGAAAGAATGAAAAAGAGAACATTTATTTTTATTTTTATAGTTAGTGTCGTAATTATTTTTAGTATACTTGGAATAGCTATTACGAAAAGGCAAAACAAAATGACTGACAGTGAAAAATTTAAAAAAGAATATACTGAGGTATCCAGTGATAATGTATTTGTATATAGAGAAATTGAAGATATTATTTCTATTTTAGAAAATGGTACCGGAATTGTTTATTTAGGTTTTCCTGAATGTCCCTGGTGCCAAGCTTATGTGGATTATTTAAATACAGAAGCGAAAAATAAGGGAGTAGAGAAAATCTATTATTATAATATTAAAGAGGATAGGGAAAATAATACTCGTGAATATCAAAAAATAGTATCCATTTTAAAAGATTATCTTCCTTTTTCAGAAGAAGGTAAAAAAAGACTATATGTACCAGCAGTAATCGCGGTAAAACAGGGAAAAATCGTTGGTTTTGATGATGAGACATCACTAGATACAAAGGGATATAAATCACCAAAAGAATATTGGGAAAATGAAGATTTAGATGGATTAAAGAAAAAGTTTTCAAAAATGTTTCAAAGTATAAAATTAAATTATTGTACGACAGATTGTAATAAATAAAAAAGTTAATAAAAGTAAACAATATAGATAATATTTGTTTACTTTTTATTTTTTTTCATGATATTAGCAAAGTTAATGGTATAATGAATAAAGGTGATACTATGCAGAAATTATATATAACATCGAAAGCAAAACAACGTATTCTATTAGAAAAAATAATGAATGATGAATTGTTACATGAATACAAATTTATGACCAAAGAAGAATTATTGGAAAACTTATATTTTAAATATGATAAAAGAGCAATTTATTATATTATGAAAGAGTATCATGAAAAAGTTGAAAATGCGATTATGTATTTAGATCATCTTTTTTATGTAGAAGAAAAAGAATATAACAGTAAAAAGCTAAATCAATTAGTAGAAATGAAACAACAATTAGAAAGACAAAATTTACTAATTAAAAATCCATTATTTTCTTCTTTTTTAAAGAATCATGAAGTAGTCATTGATGAAGGTGTAATTGATAAATTTTATTTAAAAGTAATTGAAAAGTTAAAAGAAATCACAACGGTTACAGTATTAACACCTTCTACTTGCCATTATTGTCATGATGTTTATGAATATGAAAGTATCGAGTCAGAAATTGACGCAACAGCTAGAAAAATAGCCAATCTCATCCATTTAGATACCGATATCAATCGTATTAAACTTGTTAATGTATCAGATGAATATCTACCATATTTAAAAAGAATCTTTTCTTTTTATCATATTCCAATTGAATTAAAAGAAAAGAATCGTCTTTATGGAACCACTGTAGCATCATTATTTTTAAATAAGTTAGATAAAGAACCAATTAGTGATATTTTAGATGAATTGAAAGAAAAAGATCCTTCAAAAGAAAATAGTATTCTTTTAGAAAAAATTGTTGATATTATCAATCAATATAGTTGGTATGATTATGATTTTTCTGATATCAAAGATTTATTAATTTATGATTTAAAACAAACTAGTATTCCTACTTCTAAAAAAGCGAAAGCAGTTTCTTGTATCACTCTAGAAGAAGTAAAAGAAAATGATATTGTCTTTTTTATCGGCTTTAATACAGATACTGTGCCAGTTTCAAAAAAAGATGAAGATTTTATTACGGATGCGATGCAAGAAGAATTAGGATTTAGTAAATCTTATGAATGGAATAAATTAAAAAAACAAGATACGATTCGAAAAATAGATAGTATTTTAAATCTTACGATTAGTTATAAAAAGATAGGTAGTACAAAAGAAGCGTACCCATCTAGTTTACTTTCCGAAATTAATGTTAGAAATGTGATAAAAGAAGAGGAAGATGTTAACCACTCATATTCTGTTTTACAAGATAAGTTGAAACTATCGAGAATGTTAGATCAATATACGAAATATGGAACGATTTCAAAATCCCTTACAACGTTATATACGAATTATGCGAATCTTCCATATAAAACATACGAGCACAAGTTTACTGGACTAAAAAAAGAAGAAATTCATGATTATTTCAAGAAAAAAGATGGCTTTAATCTATCATATAGTCATTTAAATACTTTTATGAAGTGTCATTTCCGTTATTATTTAGACCAGATATTAAAATTAGACGAGTATGAACAGTCATTTTCTGCTTTGATTGGAAGTTATTTTCATAAAATATTAGAATGCATGAGAAAAGATAATTTTGATTTTGATAAAGAGACGGAAAAGTTCTTTTTCGAACATTCTCTTTCTAAAAAAGAATCGTTTCTTTTAAAAAAATTAATAGAAGAATTAAAACTTGCTATGAAAATTATTTTAGAACAAGAATCTTTTAGTCATCATGATCAGTTTTTACTAGAAGAAAAATTTGAAATTCCATATGAACAAGATGGAATTAAAATCACGATGAAAGGTTTTATTGATAAAATCATGTTGCAAGAAAAAGATAATAAAGAGTATCTTAGCTTGATTGATTATAAAACTGGAGGATATGGAATTGATTTAAACGGAGTCATTCATGGTTTTAATTTACAACTACCTATTTATGCTTATTTAGTAAAACGCAGTAATCGATTCTCAAATGCTGTAATCAGTGGTTTTTATATATCTCCAATCTTAGTAGCCGATGAGCTTGTAAAAGATGATAAAACATCTTACGATAGAACCAAAGAAAAAATGAAATTAATTGGCTATAGTAACAAAGATGAGAATATTTTAGAACAATTTGATATTACTTACCGAGCAAGTGAAGTAATTAAAAGTATGAAAACAACGAGTAAAGGATTTGGACCACATACGAAAGTATTATCAAGTGAAGAAATAGATGCCTTAGTGAACCTAGTAGAAAAAATGGTCAAAGAGGCAATTACAGATATTTTAAATGGAGAGTTTAGTATTCATCCAAAACGATTGAATGATAAAGATATGAGTTGTGATTTCTGCCCATATCAAGATATTTGCTTTAAAACATATGATGATTATCTTCATTTAGAAGAACAAGATTATAAAGAATTTTTAGGAGGTGAAGTATGGGAAGAAGATGGACAGACGAACAATTAAATGCGATTTTAAGTAGTGGTGAAAACATTATCGTAAGTGCGGGAGCAGGAAGTGGGAAAACTGCTGTATTAACAGAACGTATTATTACGAAAGTAAAACAAGGTGTTCCTCTTAACTGTCTTTTGGTATTAACTTTTACGAATGCTGCCGCTGGCGAAATGAAAGAACGTGTTCGCAGTGCTTTAAAAAAGGAAAATTTAACGGATGCTCTCGATTTAATTGATTCTTCTTATATTACAACCTTTGATTCCTATGCACTTTCGATTGTCAAAAAGTATCATTACTTGTTAGATATTACACCAAATGTAAGTATAGCGGATGCATCTATAATGGCTTTAAAAAGAAAAGAATTTTTAGAAGAAATTATGGAAAGTGAATATACAGCATTAACTCCATCTTTTCAAAAGTTAATTACTGATTTTTGCTTAAAAGATGATAAACAAATAACAGATACAATCTTAAAAATAAATGATAAGTTAGATTTACTTTATGAAAAGAAAGCGTATTTGAATCACTATTTTGAACATTATTTAACGGAAGAAAAAGTAACAGAAGATATCAATTATTATGTTGCTCTTATAAAAGAAAAAATCGAAGAATTAAAACGAGAATTAAAATTACTAGAACTGGCAAGTGGTAGTGAATACTACGATAAAGTAATCGAAGTATTAAATCCACTGATGTCTAGTACTACTTATGATGAAATGAAATCTCATATAGATTTTAAACTTCCTAGTTTACCAAGAAATAGTGAAGAGGAAGTAAAACAAATCAAAACAGAAATTAGTAATTTAGTAAAAGAAATTCAAACTTTCTTTACTTATTCTTCCTTAGAAGAAATAAAACAATCTATTATGAGTACGAAACCTTATGTTGAAGCGATAATTGAAATTATAAAGAAATTAGATTACAAGATAGAAGCATATAAACATCAATATGATTTATATGAATTTACGGATATTGCGAAACTAGCAATTCAAGTAGTGAAAGAAAATAAGGAAGTAAAAGAAGAATTAAAAAACCATATTCATGAAATATTAGTAGATGAATATCAAGATACTTCTGATTTACAAGAATTATTTATTGGTGAAATTAGTAACAATAATGTCTATATGGTAGGAGATATTAAACAATCTATTTATCGCTTTCGTAATGCCAACCCTAAGATTTTTAAAGAAAAATATGATCAGTATAAAGAACACATTGGTGGGATGAAAATTGATTTAAATAAAAATTTCCGCTCTCGCAATACAGTCCTTTCTAATATCAATGAAATATTTAATGAAATTATGGATAATATTGTAGGAGGAGCCGAATATAAAAATGAACATCAACTTGTATTTGGAAATACTTCTTATGTAGAAAAAGGTTCAACGAAGCAAAATATGGATTTAGAAATTTATAACTATGAATATCCCAAAGATAGTACTTATACAAAAGAAGAAATCGAAGCTTTTATGATTGCGAAAGATGTAAAAGAAAAAGTAGAAAGCCATTATCAAGTATTTGATAAAGATGAAGGAATTTTAAGAGATGCAAGTTATTCTGATTTTGCTATTTTAGTAGATCAAAAGAAAAACTTCGAATTATATAAAAAAATATTTACTTATTTTAATATTCCACTTGAAATTAATAAAGATGAAACACTTACTTCTTCTACCTTTATTAGTACGATAAAACATATTTTAAATCTAGTATTTAAAGATACGATTGATACCGAATTTTTATTTAGTTATACAAGTGTTGCTAGAAGTTTTTTAATTACACTTTCCGATGAAGAAATTTTTAGAAGAGTTACGAATAAAGATTTCAAAGATGATGTGATTATTGAAAAAATTAATCGTTTAAAACAAAAACGCAATCTTATTACAAGTAAGATGTTATTAGAAGATATCTTAAGAGAATTTCATATCTATGAAAAATTAATTACGATTGGTGATATTGATGAAAATATAAAACGAATTGATTATTTAATGGAATTAGCAAGTAATCTAACGAATATGGGCTATGATCCTAAAAACTTTACTGAGCATTTAAAAGAAGTGTTTGATTCTAAAATTGAAATAAAATATAGTATGACACAAGATAGTAGTGATGCAGTTAAGATTATGACAATTCATAAATCAAAGGGATTAGAATTTTACGTTTGTTATTTTCCAGAAATGAGTCATAAATTTAATATTCGTGAAGTAACTGAGAGATTTTCTTATAGTAATGACTTTGGAATAATTACACCATATTACTATGACGGGGTAAGACAAACCATTTATCCAAGACTCATCAAAGAACAATATTTAAAAGAAGAGATTAGTGAAAAATTACGTGTTTTTTATGTTGCCCTTACAAGAGCAAAAGAAAAAATGATTATCCTATGTGATTTAAATAAAGAGGTAAATATATCAAAAGAAAATGATGTAATTCGTACCATAGATCGTTTAAAATATCGTTCTTTTAGAGATATTATGCTATCGGTAAAAGATGATATTCCACACTATATCACACCATATTCTTTAGAAACTTTACCACTTACCAAAGAATATAAAAAGAATATGTTAAAAGAGTATACTAATAAAACTACAGAAAACCATTATACTGTAACAGAACTTCATATGAAAGAAGAGGAAGTAGAACAAACTGTTTATAGCCATAAAAAGCATGAATTACAAACATATGAAGAAAGTTTATTATTAGAAGCTGGAAATTATCTTCATTTCTTATTTGAAACAATTGATTTAAAACAACCAAATCTTAGTAATTTACCACTTCGCGAAGAAGAGAAAGAAAGAATTTATACTTTTTTAAATCAGGATGCTTTATCGGATATTATGGATGCAGAAATTTATAAAGAATATGAATTTATTTACCAAGAAGGGGAAATACAAAGTCATGGAATTATTGACCTATTACTTGTTTATTCTGATAAGGTAAAAATTATTGATTATAAATTAAAAAATATTGATAATCCCTTATATCAAGAGCAACTACAAGGATATAAGCACTATATTGAAAAGAAGTTACAAAAGCCAGTACAGACTTATTTATATTCCATTTTAAATGGTACTTTAAAAGAGGTGAAAGAGTAAATGAATTCTATTATTAAAGAAAAAATTAAACGATATTCTAACTATCATTTTGATGCGAAATCTTATTTATTACATCACTACGTAAAAGAAGGAAAAGCAGTGATTCCTATTCATGTTACAAGTATTGATGACTTATTCTGCTCTTATAGCAAAAATAAAGTAGAGTTAAATCCCGAATTGGTTTCTTATATTGAAGATGTTACGTATTATATTCCATATGAATATTCTATTGAGCTAGAAATTGATGGAGCATTATTTTCCAATGATGAAAAAGCGGTGATTACAGCAAGTATTAAAGATTATTTTGGAATGCTTGCTTATGATAAAAAAGTAGAATTAAGATATAATACCAAAAAAGCGATTACATTATTTACTACTGGAATTATCGTTTTATGTATCTCCTTTCTTATGACCGGAGACTATGGAATCCAATTTTTAAAAGAAGTATTATCCATTATTGGTACTTTTGCTATCTGGGAATTTGTTGATACTGTCTGGTTTGATCGTTCTTCTAAAAGAATTGATGTATTAAATGCCGGACAGGTCGCAATAGCAACGATTGATTTTGTTGAAAATTAGGATATTATTTCAAGTTCATTTGATCATAATGAAAAGAAAGTGTGATAGAAAAACACTTTCTTTTTATGTGGCAAGACTTTTTTTCACAATACGATATTGGTGGATTGTGACATATAAAATATTACTTGTCATCGCAATTACAAGTCCCCATAATCCGATATGCAAGTAACTACAAAGAAATAATAAAATAGTACGAATGATCATTCCACCAAGTGTTCCCGTCATAGCTTCTTTTGCCTTTCCCATCGCTTGCAAACTACTAGTTAGCGGGGCTTGAACATAGTGGAATAAAAAGATGGGAGCTAATACTTTTAAATAAGTAATTCCTTCATTGGTATTATAAATAAGTTTTAAAAATAAATCAGGTACAGCTATAAACAATATCGTAATTGGTACACCAATGAGTAGAGAAAAACCAATTGCTTGTTTAATCTTATTTTTTGTATAAAGATAGTGTTTATTTTCATAACTTTTACTTACGACTGGAATCAGAGCTTGACTAATTGCCATAGAGAAGAAAGAAGGCATAAGAAGCATTGGTAAAACATAACCATTTAGAATTCCATATTCTCTTATAATAAAGGAATTATCATAACCAATTTGTAGCAATACAAACGTTAAAATAATCGGTTCAAAAAAGTTACCAATCGTTCCAATTAATCTACTACCAGTAGCTGGAATTCCAATTTTCATCACTTCTTTTACACTTTTTTTATTTGGTTTTAAATCTTCTTTTGTAATCGTAAAGTGCTTTGGTAAGAAAAAGAATAATACAAAAATAGAAGTAAGTTCACTTGCAATATTAGATAATACAACAAATGCAACCGCAAATTCTAACCCTTTTGTAAGAAAGATTGGTATTCCAATTGCTAAAATTATGAGTCTTACAAAATCTTCTGTAATATTAGAAATAACATGGGGAATCATTTTCTCTTTTCCAAAAAAGTAACCACGTAAGATACTAGAAATACTAATAAATGGCAATACCAGACTAATTGCGATAATTGCATAATAACTACGTGGTTCATGAAGTAAAGTAGTAGATAAATATCCTGCTGTTAAAATTACAATCAGCATAATAATGGCATTTAAAAATAATGAAATTGGTATCACGGAAAATACTAAGTTTTTATTGTTATATTTTTCTTTGGCAACCATAGTAGAAATAGCAATGGGAAGACCTAATTGTGCAAGTGCGATTAGTAGCATAAAAGTAGGATTGATTAACATATAAACGCCAATTCCTTCAGTACCAAGTAATCTTGTCATGACGATACGAATAATCATTCCAAGAATTTTTGTAATCATGCCTCCAATAATTAAGATGATAGTAGAACGAATAAACTTACTTTTTTTCATGAATATGCACCCTAATTTAAGGTATGTCCTAAAAAAATAAAATATTCTTTTAACATCTTCTTTTCTTAGAAAAATAGCGGAAATACTTTAAAAATAAACGAATTTAAGATATAATGGATTTGTAGGTAGAATTGGGAGGATGCTTATGGAGATAGAATTTACTTCATTACGTGAATTGTATGCCAGAATTGAACCAGCTTTAGAAGCAAAGCGAATGGAGATGTTACGTTCTGGTTATCCATATATAAAAAAAGAAGATATTTGGAATTATTTAAAAGAACAGAAATGGAAAACTTCAACTGATTTATCACTTGCTGAAATGGTAAATGATATATTAAATAGTGATGCAGAACTAATTGATGATCACTTAAAAAATACATTAAGAAGAACAAGAAGAAGTGCTTATTTTGACGAGGAGTGATAACGTGAAAGAAAAGAAATTCAAAGTAATAAAAGAAATGATTTTTGTCAGTTTAATTTTTATATTAATGGCAGTATTAGTAATTCCAATTTTTAATAGTTTAAACTATGGATTAGATCTTCAAGGCGGATTTGAAGTATTATATGAAGTAAAAAGTATTGATGATAAAGATGTAACCAAGGATATGGTTACCAATACGTATAAAACATTAGCAAAACGTATTGATGAATTTGGTGTATCTGAACCAGTTATTACAGTCGAAGGGGATAATAAAATCCGTGTACAATTGGCTGGTGTAACGAATGCTGAAAAAGCTCGTGAGAGTTTAAGTAAGGTAGCCAATTTAACATTTCGTGATGTTGATGACAATCTCTTACTAACGAGTGATGTTCTTCGTGCTGGAAAAGCAAAAGTAACTACAGATCAGTATGGAAAACCTGCAGTTGCACTTTCTATTCGTGACAATGAAGCATTTTACCGTGCTACGAAACAAGTAAGTTCTAATACCGACGAAAGTAAACGAATGATGGTCATTTGGCTAGATTTTGAAGAAGGTGTTGATTCTTATGAAGCAGAAAAAGAAACTTGTGGTAGTTTAGAAAGTTCTAGATGTTTATCAGCAGCTGGAGTATCACAAGCATTTTCAAGTGATGTTATCATTCAAGGTGATTTTACACAAGAGGAAGTGACAGAACTTGTTAATTTAATCAACTCAGGTAGTTTACCAACACGTTTAGAAGAAGTTTCTTCTAAGACAGTTGCAGCTTCTTTTGGAGCACATTCATTAGAGAAAACGTTAGTGGCTGGGGTAGTAGGAGTTACGTTAATTATGCTTTTCATGATTGCTATCTATCACTTTGCTGGATTTGTATCTAGTGTTGTTTTAATGATTTATACAGTAGCAGTTTTCGCAACATTCTGGGTAGTAGGTGGTACGTTAACTTTACCAGGAATTGCTGCGGTTGTGATTGGAATTGGTATGGCAGTAGATGCTAACGTTATTAGTTTTTCTAGAATTAAAGATGAATTAAAAAAAGGTACAAAATTACAAATGGCTTATAAGTTAGGAAATAAAAGTTCTTTTATGACAATTTTTGATTCTAACTTTACAACATTAATTGTTGCAATTATCTTATTTATCTTTGGAGAAACGAGTGTAAAAGGGTTTGCAACAATGTTAGTAATTAGTACCATTGTTACAATGTGTATTATGGTATTCTTAAACCGCTATTTACTTGGAAAATTTGTAGCAACGAAATATTTTGATGATAAATTAAATTTCCTTATTGGTGTGAAAAAAGAGGAAATCCCTGATATCAACAGTAAAAAAGTAGAACCTAAATTAGCATTTTCAAAATTTGACTTTGTTAAGAGTCGAAAAGCAAGTTATATTATATCGGGGATATTTTTTATCATTGGAATTATATCATTAGTAACATCTGGATTAAACTTAGGAATTGATTTTAAAGGTGGTACTTCTGTAACATTGAATGCTGGAAAAGAAATTAGTAAAAAAGAACTAAAACAAGATTTTAAAACATTAGGATATGATGCATATGAATTTACTTATGCAACCGATCATAACATTATTATTAATTTAAGTGATTCTTTAACAAAAGAAGAAGTAATGAATACGGAAAATTATTTCCAAAAGAAATATGATGCAAAAACAGATATTGGGGTTGTATCAAACGTTGTAAAAGATGAATTAATCAAAAATGCCATTATTTCCGTTATTATCGCAAGTATTGCAATTGTACTTTATGTATCATTTCGATTTACCTTTAAATTTGCACTTGCTGGTATTTTAGCTTTATTCCATGATGTATTTGCAATATTCGCATTATTTAGTATTTTCCATTTAGAAGTATCAAGTATTTTTATTGCAGCAGTACTATCAATTATTGGATACTCTATTAATGATACGATTGTAACATTTGATCGTATTCGCGAAAATATGAAAGTAAAATATAAAAATAAGATAAAAACAAAAGAACAACTTGCTGATGTAATTAATTTAAGTTTGAGACAAACAATCGCTCGTAGTGTTATTACAACGATTACGACTTTGATTCCAGTTGTAAGTTTAATTCTACTTGGTTCTCATGAAATTATTACTTTTAACTTAGCTTTATTATTTGGACTAATTGTAGGAGTATATTCTTCTATCTTTACAGCATCTGGATTATGGTATGATTTCAATAAAAAAGATGTTAAAAGTACCAATAAGAAAAAATGGTATGAAGAAGAACTTCATGAGAAAGAAGAACTTACAGTAAAAGGAATTAATCATTAAAGAGATACAAAAATGAATGGAGTTGATCTCTCTTGACAAAAGTAAATATGAATTTAAAATATGATGATTTAGTAAATAAAATAAAAACTTATATCCATGACGAGAAGGAATTAAAAAAGATTGATGAGGCATATCAATATGCGCTTCTTTCTCACGCAGGAGAAAAGCGTTTAACGGGTGATCCTTATATTGGGCACCCTTTAAACGTTGCGTATATTTTAACAGATATGAATGCTGATAGTAATACGATTTGTGCGGGGTTAATGCATGATTTATTAGAAGATGGACATCATACAAAAGAAGAACTAAGAGAAAAATTTGGAGATGATATTACTAATTTGATTGATGGTATCACAGTGATTAATCGTTTGAATTTTTCTGGTGACAAACAATCTGTGATTGCGAATCATCGTAAAATCCTAGTTGGTTTATCAGAGGATGTTCGTGTAATATTTATTAAATTGGCCGATCGTTTGCACAATATGCGAACACTTTGGGTACATCCAGAACATGTTCAAAAAGAAAAAGCCAAAGAAACATTAGACATTTTAACACCGATTGCTCATCGACTTGGAATGAGTCATATTAAAGGAGAATTAGAAGATTTATGTCTTCGTTATTTAAAACCAGATGTTTATTTTTCTATTGTAGAACAGTTGAATCAAACGAAAAATGAACGAGAACATTTTGTTGATGAAATGAAAGAAAGTGTTTCAGAATTATTAAATAAAGAAGGAATTAAACATGAAATTAAAGGGCGAGCAAAAAGTATTTATAGTATCTATAAAAAACTAGATAAAGGGAAAACTTTTAGTAATATTTACGATTTATATGCTCTTCGTGTTTATGTCGACAAAAAAGAAGAATGTTATCAAGCACTTGGAATTATTCACTCAAAATATCGACCAATGCCCAAACGTTTTAAAGATTATATTGCTATGCCTAAAACAAATATGTATCAATCTTTACATACAACAGTATTTGGGATTCATGAACGTTTATTTGAAATCCAGATCCGTACTTACGAAATGGATGAAATTGCAGAAAATGGAATTGCTTCACATTGGTCTTATAAAGAATCAGGTAGTGGAGTAAAAGCTAGTTTACAAAATGCAATGGAACAAAAATTACAATTTTTTAAATCCATTATTGAGTTAAAAGATGAATTAACAAATGATGAAGAATTTGTTAATTCTGTAACAAAAGAAATATTGAACAATAATGTTTATGTATTTACACCAAATGGAGATGTCATTGAACTTCCTTCTGGTTCTACGCCAATTGATTTTGCTTATCGTGTACACTCTAACGTTGGAGATCATATGGTTGGAGCGATTGTAAATGATAATATCGTACCATTAGATTATGTATTACAAAATAATGATATTGTAAAAATTAACACGAATAAAAATTCTGTTGGGCCTTCTAAAGAATGGTTAAATATTGCGTTTACAACACAAGCAAAAAATAAAATTCGTTCTTTCTTTAATAAAATTGATAAGCAAGAATACCAAAAAAGAGGAGAAGAAATTTTAAATAAAGAATTACGAAAAAGAAAAGTTGGGTTTAATGAATTTTTCTCAAGCGAGAATGTAGAAACTTTGTTGTCAGAATTAAAATGTGAAACATTAGAAGAAATTTTTATGAATGTAGGAAATGGAAAATTTCCAGTTGGTTCTGTAATGAACATTATTTATTCTGAAACGGAAACAAAAGAGGATTTAATCTTAAAACGAACACAAAACAAAGAAATCAAATTGCCAACGATTAAAACTGATGTAATTGTAGAAGGAATTAGTGACATTAAAGTCAATGTGGCAAGTTGTTGTAAGCCAGTTCCCGGAGATGATATTATCGGTTATATTACTAAGGGTAGTGGAATTACTGTACATCGAATGATTTGCCCTAATATAATTGAAGAACATGAGCGAATTATTCCCGTTCATTGGAATCATCAAATATTAAAAAAATATCCAACAAGTATCTTAGTTGAAGCAAGAAAAGAAAAAAATACATTATTAGATATTATTTCAAAAACAAGTAATCATGATATTGTTGTAGAAGGAATTAAAACATTAAAAAGTAGTGACAATGACTTATATGAAATAACGGTTGTCGTAACCCATTTAGATGTTTTAAAGAAATTTATGAATGATATTGATATGATTCCGAATATTATAAAAGTAGAAAGGATGATTCAGTAATGCGCTTACTTGTTCAAAGGAGTAAAGAAGCAAGTGTTACGATTGATGGGAAAGTTCATGGTAAAATTGATTTTGGTCTTGTCGTTTTAGTAGGGTTTACTCATACTGACACAGAAGCAGAAATTGATTATTTAATTGATAAATTATTACATTTGCGAATCTTTAATGATGAAAATGGAGTTATGAATCGTTCTTTATTAGATGTAGGTGGAGAAATATTAAGTATTTCACAATTTACTTTGTATGCTGATACAAGAAAAGGAAGAAGACCTAGTTATATTGCTGCATTAAATGGGGATGCTGCAACAAAGTTATATGATGTGTTTAACCAAAAAATAAAAGAAAAAGGAGTGAAGATAGAAACGGGAATCTTTGGAAGTGATATGAAAGTAGCACTTATCAATGATGGGCCGACTACTATCTTGTTGGAAAAAAAGTATGATAAAAAATAAATTAGATTTTAAATTAATTAATACCGCTTTGCTTGTTTTGATTATTTATTTATTATATAAAACAGGACTATTATGGATGGGCGTTACTGACAAAGTATTAAAAATTTTCGGACCGTTCTTCTTTGCATTTGCTGCTGCATATGCTTTTTACCCTATGTTAGAATTTCTTGAAAGAAAAAAAGTTCCTAAATCAATTGCTGTATTTTTAATTATTTTATTAGTGATTGGAACAATTTCTATTGTTGCTATTTTAGTAGCACCACTTTTATTTAACCAATTATCAAGCTTATTTACTAATATTATTTCTTTCTTAAAAGAAATGTCTATGAATTATGATTGGAATGTAGGTCCATTGCAAGATTCTCTTTCTAAGTCATTTAATGAAATTATTACCAATCTTGGAAAATTAATTTCGGATGGGGCAATCAGTATGATTGATGTATCAATGAATGTATTATCTACTGTTGTGATTGCTTTTTCAGCCGCTATTTATTTCTTAATTGACATGAAAGAAATTAGACATAAAGTAGGAAAATATTTAAGACGAAAATCAAAAAGAACTTATCAATATGCAAAAATACTAGATGATGAAATGAAACGCTATTTAACAGGTTTTATCAAAATTGTTTTTATTACATTGATTGAGTATACGTTTGCCTTTTATGTGATTGGTCATCCTAATGCCGTATTACTTGGATTTTTAGCTGCTATTGCAACACTAATTCCTTATTTTGGAGGAATGATTACCAACTGTATTGCCGTAATTACTGCATTTGTTGTAAGTCCAAGTTTATTTATTCGAACAATCATCGCGTTCTTTGTTTTATCTAGTATTGACGGATATTTAATTAATCCATTTGTTTATGGAAAAACAAATTCTGTCCATCCAATTATTGTTATTCTGTCTGTTTTTGCGGGAGGAATCTTATTTGGTGTAGTGGGAATTATTATTTCTTTACCAGTATCCATTATTCTAATCGCCACTTATAAATTCTACAAACAAGATGTATTAGATAAAATAGAAGATATTAAAGATGCAAAGAAAGAAGAAATCGAAGCACCAAAGAAAAAGGAGAAATAACTCTTCTTTTTCTTTACACAAAAACTTGCTAATAAAAAGTCAATAGCTTTTAGAAATTTTTTAAATTTTATAAGCCTATATTTCAAAACA
>CALVJW010000002.1 GCA_944332435.1 uncultured Bacilli bacterium
AGCTAAAATTACGATAACTGCGAGTAATTCAATTAACGTAAATCCTGTATTTCTTTTTTTCTCCATTCTTTTATTCATTCCTTCTATTCTAACTCTAGTATATCAGTTTTCTATCATTCTATCAATATACTTTTCTCGACAATTTTCTATTTTCAAATCACTTCCTTTATTGAGTCTCTTCTATAAAAAATAGGGAGAGGGCTAAATTCGCCCCCCTCCCATTTTTGCTTTTTGCTAATGAAAGAGACTCATATTTTTTACACTTTCATCATATAAAGTATTTATTCTTTTGTCAATTTATTTTTCCTAAATAATATCTATTTTAATATTTGGATTTTTCAGTGCCATTACGAGTTGATCAATCTCTTCTTTGGTATTATAAAAAGATAAACTAATACGTGTTGTATTTTTGATTCCTATCTCATCTTTTAAAATCTTTGCACAATGACTACCACTTCTTACACAAATATGATATTTATTTAAATAAATGGCCAAATCTTGTGAAAAAATACCATTATAATTCATAGCAACAATTCCACTTTCACTTTCTTCATTATATACAATTACTTCTGGTATCTTTTTTAATTCTTTCATCAAATACTGTTTTAATTCTTGTTCATATTGTTCAATTTTTTCCATACCAATTTTTGTCAAATAAGAAATTGTTGCTCCTAAACCAATAACACCGGCAATATTGGGTGTTCCTGCTTCTAATAAAGTTGGTATTTCACTATAAATTCTTGTACCATCTGTATCAAAACTAGCATTCATACCTCCACCAAAAATAATTGGTTTGGTATCTGTTAATAAATTCTCCTTTGCATATAATACTCCTATTCCTGTTGGACCACACATTTTATGAGCAGAAAAAGCTAAGAAATCAACATCTAAATCTTGAACATCCACTTTCATATGACCAATACTTTGTGCGGCATCAGCAACAACTAAAATACCATGTTCATGAGCATACTTAGTAATTTCTTTCATTGGTCTTATATCTCCAACAACATTGGTAATATGTGCGATACTAATTACTTTTGTTTTTGGCGTAATCGCTTCTTTTACTTTCTCCATTGTTACTCTATGTGATTGATCTAATTCAATATAACGAACGCGAATTCCTATTTGATCTTGTAATTCAAACCAAGGTAATAAATTAGAAGCATGTTCGGATCTTGTTAATAATACTTCATCTCCGGCTTTCAAATAATAACGAAAATAACCGAAAATAATTTTATTCAAAGAATCTGTTGTTCCACTTGTAAAAGCAATTTCTTTACTACTATTAGCATGAATAAATTCTTTTACTAAAATTCTTGTAAGTTCGTAATTACTATCTACTTTTAAACTAATATCATAGTCACCACGATGTGCATTCGCACTATAATTTTGATAATAATCAACAATACTATCTATTACTTGTTGTGGTTTTAATGAAGTAGCACCATTATCAAAATAAATTAAATTTTGTTTTAACATTGGAAAATCTTCTCGATTCATCTTATCACCTCCAATATTCACTTATTTTATCTTCTATTATTTTACGCATATTCTCTTCTGTAATCATACTGCATAAAAAGCCTTTGGTTAATAATGAAATTGCCATTTCTTTTGGTATTCCTCTACTCTGTAAATAAAATAACTCTTCATCTTGAAATTTACCAATCAAAGCAGCATGATTTGCTTCTACATCATATTCATCAATTAATAAATTAGGACTAATCTTACATTCTTTTTGACCATTCATAATAATACGACTTTGTTGACTTACAATACATCCTTTTTTGTTTTGTGGTACAACATTAGTAACATTAAAAATAATACTTCCATCGTCCATTGTAACTCCATGATTTACAATTCTACTAGTTGTTTTTTCTGCATTATGATAAATGGCGATATCGTATTTCTCTTCTGTTGTAGCAATCGTTTTTATCATTTGATTTACAGAAGCTCCAATCCCATTTAAATGAACAATATCAAATTCTCTTACTTGTTTGGCACAATAAAATTTATGTATTTGTACATCAGCATATTCATCTAAATGATATTGATATTTTATTTTCATCTTTTTTCCATTCCGTACTTCATATAATACAAATTTTACATGAGGATTAACTTGAATCGATACTTCTAACTTCGTTTTTTCAAGTGCTTGATAATCAATCCATAATTCAGTATCTTCTATCACTTCTAATAAAAGACGATTTACCATAAAAAAATCATTTTTTTCTTCTGTAATAAATTTAATTGCTCCATCTAATTCTTGTTTTATAATCGTATCATTTTCTATATATAGTTTATTCATGTTTTAATGTTTCCTTTACTGCACAAGTCCCAATTGATACTACTTTTTTCGTTTCTTTTTTCTTAAATTCATCATAACCATGTTCTTCAATATAAGAAACTAATGAAGCATCTCCACTTTTTACAATTTTTCCATCTACCATAATATGAATAAAATCTGGCTTAATATAATCTAATAATCTTTGATAATGAGTAATAACTAAAATACCAGGATTTTTTTCATCATGATACTTCATAACATTATCTCCTACTATTTTTAAACTATCAACGTCTAATCCAGAATCAATTTCGTCTAATATTACAAAACTTGGTTTTAATAAATACATTTGTAAAATCTCATTCTTTTTTCTTTCTCCTCCAGAAAATCCTTGGTTAACACCACGATGAATCATATCTTTATTCATATATAATTGTTCTACAACTGTATCTAACTCTTTAATAAATGGCATCAATTTAAAATTTTGTTGTTCCTTCGCATGTAAAGCACTACGTAAAAAATCTGCATTCGTTACCCCTTCTATTTCAAGTGGCATCTGCATTCCTAAAAAAATTCCTAATCGTGCTCGTTCATCTACTGTTAATGTTTCTAAATTTTGATCACCATAGTAAATAGTTCCAGAAAGCATTTTGTAATTTGGATCACCCATTATTACTTTTGATAACGTAGATTTTCCCGTACCATTCGGTCCCATAATCGCATGAATTTCACCATCATTAATTGTTAAGTTAAAGTCATTTAAAATCGTTTTACCTGCAACTTCAACTGTTAAATTTTTAATTTCTAATTTTGCCATATGATCAACTCCACTCTTATTTTATCATATTTTTTATAGGTTAAACGACTAATTTGTATAAAAAATAAAGTTTTCACCAAGATATAAATAGAATATTCGCAGATATTCACGAAAGAAAGAGTTCTTTCTTTTTTGTTTAGAAAAATCGTGTTATAATAAAATCGGGAGCGTGATAAAATGGATTGTATTTTTTGTAAATTAGCAAATCATGAATTAGGTACCAATATGATTTATGAAGATGAACTTGTCGCATGTTTTTTAGATGCTTATCCAGATAGTAATGGACATTTACTAATTGTTCCAAAAAAGCATACGCTTGACCTTGATACAATTGAAAGAGAAACTCTACATCATATTCTTGATGTAGCAAAAGAAATGAAAGCATTACTTTATGAAAAATTACACTGTGATGGTGTTGCATTAATTCAAAATAATGGCGATGTTCAAGTAATTAAACATTTTCATCTTCATTTAAAACCATATTATCAACAAGAACAACGTAAAATGGAAGTAGCCGAAGTTTATCAAATATTAAAAAGTAACGACTAATCGTTACTTTTTTCTATTACTTCTTCTATTTCTTCTTTCGTAAATCCTTTCTGATACAATTTTTGTCTAATTTGATAGTTCAATTGTTCTTTTTGATATTTCTTTTCTAACTTCATTTTTAATTTTCGATATTCTTGTTCAATTACCGCATCATTCTTTTGAAATAATTCATCAAATAAAGAAATAATTTGTTCTCTTGAAAAACCTAAATTAACAAATTCTGTTACCATCTTTTGTTTCAAGTAATATTCAGAATATTTTCGATTCTGCTTTATCTTTTTAGAAAGTAACCGTTTTAATTTTTCTAACACAACTGTTTCATCAATCGACGCCATAACCTCTTCAATAATAACAGAATCAATTTGATTTTGTTCTAACTCACTTCTAATTTTATTAGGTCCATCATTTCCTAAATGTAATCTATCCATGGCAAAAGCTTTCGCATACTTTTCATCATTGATTAAACCAATTTGTTTCAGTTTTTCCAATATATTTTCTTTTTCTTTTTCCTCTAAAGGATACTTATTTAAATACACCTCAATCTCTTTTTTACTACGTAACTTTGTCATAATATACTTTACTACTTTATGATATACTTCATAATAAAGATTCTCTTTTTGAATGAGTAACTGTAATTCAGCATCAATTTCTTTCTTATACAAAAGATTATATTTTAAAATACTATCTTCATACGCTATCAATTCTTCCCCATTCATCAAAATAATTTTATATTTTGCTCCACTCATTTTTTTGATATGATTAATTTTCATAATTTCACCAATCTCATTATAACAAACATTTGTTTTGTTTACAACTCTTCTTCTATACAAGTAATCAAACTCTTTTTTAATTGCACATCATCTTGTATCGTTCTTTTTTTAGGACCCTTCCCATATTTTTTTTGTCTAATTAATTTTTGCTTTTGATGTCGTTGTTCTAACAATGTATCAATATTATCATTCGTATAAATCATTCCTTTCGGATTTATTACTTTTGCCAATTTAGTCAGTGCTAAAACAGCAACCCCATAATCTTGTGTAATCACAATATCTCCTTTTTGTAAATGATTAATAAGCCACATATCGACACTTTGATAACCTTTCGATACGGTAATAATGGTACTATAAAAACTGGTTAGTTGATGAGAATCATCACTAACTAAAATACATAGTATTTGATATTGTCTTGCCGTATCTTCTATGATACCAATACTAGGCATCGCATCTGCATCAACATAGATTTTCAAAAAAACACCTCCAATAAAAAAAGTCTATTTTTTCTTAGACTTTCTAGTTTTAGTCACTTTACTTGTTTTACGCGAACTGTTTCCGTTCTTTGACTTTTTCAATTTTTTACTTTTCTCACAAAAATTTTCTAAGTGATAAAAAGTAAGACCAATAATAGCAATATACCCAAAGAATATTAAAATAGCAACAAAATCAAACTTTACTACATAGTCCATTAAAAAACAAAATTGATTTCTTCCTGTTGCTGATTGATTATTTACTACAGAAAACATTAATTGTCCCAAAGGAACTACAATAGAAAGTACTAATTGAACAAGTCCGGTAATAAAACTTTTTTGTTTAATCGCTTGAAAAGAAAGAACAACTGCGATTAATACTCCAATCCAATATAATAGCCAAAGAATATTCATACCTATACTCCTCCTATTTTCATTATAACATAAAAATGAAACTTTCTTTATATCTTTTTACAAATTACGACAATTCATGACAATTTCTTATGAAGCAATTTACAACCATTTACAAAATTTTTCCTATCTTTCAATCATGGAAACAATTAACTTAGACATTCATCCATTCATTTACACGAGTTTCTATATTTGCAAGTTTTTGTTGGAATTTTTTTACTACTTTAATCTTAGAAGAAAAATAACCAATCAATTTACATAATTGCGTTCTAATCCATGCGATTCCAAGACAACTAATAAAAATGATAATAGCAACCACTAAAACTTTTAATAAAATCATTTTTGAATCAAATGGACCTTCAAGATGGAACCAGCCATACAATATCGGTCTAAATAATGCAGTTTCAGTAATAATATATATTTCTAAAGTAAAGTGTGAAATGAAATTAATGATTCTATTTTTTACATTTATCAATCCAAAAAACATAAAATAAGCAACTGCCCCTATAATCAACAATGGATTATCATAAGCAATAAAGAAATTGGTGACTCTATCGCCAAAAAATTTGTAAACTCCATCATAAACAGTAAAATGATTACCAATTCTAAAAATACAATAATTAATTAAAAAACATATAACGAAAATAATGAAATAACGACGTCTCTCTTTACTGCCTGTTACTTTTTCTTTCGTTCTTTCATTAATTACATATTTTCTTATATATGCACCAATTAAATATAATAAAACAAAGTTGACTAAAGAAAAACCTTTGGCATTATTAAAAAGTTCATAATTTGTTAATGTCATCACAACAGAACAAAAGAAAAACATTACAATCAATAACTTTCTAAATGAAACTCGATTCAATTTTGCAATCATTTTATTAATAAAAGGACTAAGGCAATATAAAACAATATATAACTTTATAAACCAATAGTTTGAAAGATCAAATGGCGATATGTTCCACAATAATTCAAATTTTGATAATGTAAACCAGCCTAACTTATATCCAATAATTGTTAAAGTTGCTTTATAAAACCACATAATTAATAGCAATCTAATCACTTTACTAATTTTAAATTTTGCTTTTGATTGAAAATATCCAGTTACTAAGACAAATGAATTTACATGAATACTTATAATTGCATAGATAAAATAAATAATTTTTTGAATTTCATAACTAGATGCATTCATTACTCCACCCCAAGAAAAAATATGAGTTGTTACAATAAAAAGCATTGAAATGATACGCATTAATTCAAAATTAGATTCTCTTTTTTTCACTCTATCATCCTATCCATATTATTTATTAAGAGACATACCTTAAAATGATATTAAAAAAACTAGATATCACTATCCAGTTCAATTCAAATTGGTAGCGACGGAGGGGATCGAACCCCCGACCTTCTGGGTATGAACCAGACGCTCTAGCCAGCTGAGCTACATCGCCATTTCAACAAGCACTATCATTATATCAAAAGAAATTACGATTGACAATATCTTTTTTTAAATTTTTGGAAAAATAATGAAACAATGTAATAAAATTTATTGACTATTTCTTAATTTGCATCTACAATATACGGTAATTGGAGGTACTTATGGAAAAACAATCAGATGAAAAAATATTAAATATTCCTAATATGATTACTGCTATCCGTTTGTTACTTATGATTCCTTGTATTGGGTTAGGAATTGCGGGTAATATTCCTTTGGCAGGTATTTATTTTATTTTAGCTGCTTCAACTGATGGAATTGATGGTTTTGTTGCAAGAAAATTAAATCAAACAACAAAATTTGGTGCTAAATTTGATGCAATTGTTGATAAAGTCATTATGTTTGGTGTGTTACCAATGGTAATAATAGAAGCACCACTCATTATGATTAATTTAGTCTACGAGCTAGCAATCGCATGCTTAAACGGATATTCCCATCAAATAAAAAGAAATCAACCTCATACAAGTCAACTCGGAAGAAAAAAACAAGTTTTACTATGTATCTTACTTGCAAGTGGATATTTAAAAGGCATCTCACCTATTATTAACATGATTTCTAATCTGTTAATTCCTATTACTGCTATTGTTCAACATCAAACCTTCCGTGATTATTTGAATACTTATAAGACAAAAGAAAGACAAAAGAAAATAGATGACCATAATAATAATCTTTCAATAAATAAAACGACAGACCAAAAATCGTTAAATAAAGTGAATGAAATCAATCCACTAAAAATGAACCAATATGACGAGACACAAAAATTAAAAACGATTGGGCCAAAAAAAATAAATCACAGACCGTGATTTATTTTTCTTTTCCTTTGTTTACCCATAAACCATGTAAATTACAGTATGCATAAGCATTGATTACTTCGTCATCTTCTGTTAATGCAAATACTGCTTTTGGTTCATCAGAAGGATTAAAATATTGAATTTGATTTCCATTTTTTGTTTCTAATACAATCCACTCAATATAATGTTCTTCTGTCATTGGATGAAGTACTGATCCAACTGTAACCGTTACCATTTGTTTGTTACTCTCTAAAACAGGAACATGTTTTTCACTTGCAGCATCAACACTATTACAAATTAAGTCTTCCATCACTTCTCCACAGCACACAACAGGTACTTTACTATCATGAAGTTTAATAATAATGTTTCCACAATGTTTACAACGATAAAATTTAATCATAATTTTCTTCCTTTCTAAACAATCATTTTTTCTACTTCTAACATCTGTTTCTTTGACACATAAGAAGTATGTAATAAAGTATGTGCCAACGAACTACCAGGGGATTCTAAAAATGTCTGGTAAAGTTCTTTAATATCTGGATTTTCATAGCTATTTCTTAGTTGCGAATCAGCATCCGTTTGATATAATCCATTCATTCTCTGTAATTTTATTTCATCCGGTAATGGAATCTCTGTTTTTGGTGTTCCTCCACCAGCTATACATCCACCACGACAAGACATTACTTCGATAAAATCATATTGTTCATTGGTCTCTTTTAATGTCGTTAAAAATTTACGTGCTTGGAATGTTCCATTAATCACAGCTACTTTTAATGCAGTATCTCCAATCGTAACTTCTGCCACTTTGACATTATCAAGCCCTCTAACAGGTTGATAATTTAAAAAAACATCTTTAGGATTTTCACCTGTAAGTAGATAATAACTTGTTCTTAAAGCAGCTTCCATTACTCCACCACTATTTCCAAAAATAAGTCCTGCTCCTGTACCTCTTCCAAGTAAATCATCATAAGTAGAATCTTCTAATGTAGCAAAGTCGATTTCTTCTTCTTTTAGCCATAAGGCAAGTTCTCTAGTTGTAATAACATAATCCATATCTCTAAGAGAATCTATATGATGATATTTACTACTACTATTCATTTCTTCTCTTAAAATTTCTCCTTTTTTAGCTGTACATGGAGTTACTGCTACATTTACTATTTTCGTAGGATCAATTTGCATTTTTTCTGCAAAATATGTTTTAATCATAGCACCTTCCATCAAAATAGGACTTTTCGTCGTAGAAAGATTTGGGATATATTCTGGAAAAAATGTTTCAATAAAATTCACCCATGCTGGACAACAACTGGTAAATTGTGGTAACTTGCTACCATTTTTTATTCGATCTACAAGTTCTTTTGCTTCTTCCATGATTGTTAAATCAGCACCAAATGTCGTATCAAAAACATAAGATGCACCTAATTTTCTTAAAGCAGCAATGATTTTTCCTTCTACTAATGTTCCTGGTTCCATGCCGAATAATTCACTTGCTGCAATTCGAACCGATGGCGATGTTTGAAAAATAACAATTTTATCTGGGTCTTTTACAAATTCTTTTACTTTATGATAATCCATTACTTCTGTTATCGCATTAGTTGGACATACTAACGTACATTGCCCACAATTAATACAGATTGCTTTATCGCCGGTTTTTTCTAAACTGTAATTTCCAAATACACCCTGACTAAATTTACATACACTTTTACAAGCACCACATAAAATACATTTTGAATTATCTCTTACAATCGCTGGATTATCATCTTCAATGGGTACTCTTACTGTTTCATATTCATGTTTACTCATAATTACCTCTATAAAAAGGAGCAAACGCTCCTCTCTTTCCTATTTTAGTAGTTTTCACATCTTTTTTCAAAATAAGCTTTTGGATGAGCGCATACTGGACAAACTTCTGGAGCTTCATTTCCATAGTGTACATGTCCACAGTTACGACAAATCCACATCGTTGGTTCTTCGCTTTCGAATACAACTCCATTTTTAACATTTTCAAGTAATCTTAAATATCTATTTTCGTGTTCTTTTTCAATTTTTGCAACACCTTCAAATAAGAATGCAATATGATCAAATCCTTCTTCTTTCGCTTCTTTTGCAAAAGTAGCATACATATCTGTCCATTCATAGTTTTCACCAGCAGCAGCTGCTTCTAGGTTTTCCATTGTAGATTTAATTTGTCCACCTTCTAATAATTTAAACCATAATTTAGCATGTTCTTTTTCATTATTAGCAGTTTCAGTGAAAATTGCTGAAATTTGTTCATACCCTTCTTTTTTCGCTTTGCTAGCAAAATAAGTATATTTATTTCTAGCTTGACTTTCTCCTGCAAAAGCAGTCATTAAGTTTTGTTCTGTTTTACTTCCTTTTAATTCCATCCTTTAAACCTTCTTTCTATTACATGCTTCACAAATACCTGTGAATACTATTTCATGTGATAATATGATATAATTGGTCTCTTTTTCAATTACTTTATCAATTCCTTTTAATACATTACTTTCGATATCAAACACTTGTTTACAACAAGTACAATATAAATGTTGATGATTTTTTAAATTAAAATCAAAACGATCGGAATCATCAGGAATCAATATTTTTCTAATAAGACCATGTTCTACTAACTGATTTAAATTTCGGTATACCGTTCCTAAACTAATATTTGGTATTTTCTCTAAAACCGAATGATAAATCATATCTGCAGTTGGATGATCATATCTAAATTTTACTTCTTCTAATATGACTTCTCGTTGTCTTGAATATTTCATATTATCACCTCTAAAGTAGTAATTATTACTACTTACAATTTCATTATATCGTCTTTCTATCATAAAGTCAATAAAAAAAGAAAGGTAATAATCCCTTTCTAGTTTGAAGACTCTGTATGATATAATTTTTGATACACATCATTTGTCTTTAATAATTCCTCATGTGTTCCTAGCCCTATTTCCATTCCTTTATGAATAACATGAATTTCATCCGCATCTATGATTGTAGATAAACGATGAGCAATGATAATAACAGTATGATCTTTTACTAACCCATCAATTGTTTTCTTAATATATTCTTGTGATTCATTATCTAAAGCACTAGTTGCTTCATCAAATAAAATGATTTTTGTATTTAAAAGCAATGTTCTAGCAATCGCAATTCTTTGCTTTTGTCCACCACTAAGATTAATTCCACCTTCACCAATCATGGTTTCATACTGATTTGGTAAACTCATGATATATTCATCGATATAAGCTTTCTTACATACCTCTCTTACTTCTTCTAATGTAATATCTGGTTTTACTAAACGAAAGTTATCCATTAAGCTCATATTAAATAAATAAGGACTTTGTCGAATAATAGAAATACTATTTCTTAAACTATCCTCCGTTAAATCTTGAATGTTTACCCCATCAATTAAGACTTTACCTTCTGTTACATCAAAGTAACGAAGTAATAAATTAAAGATAGTACTTTTACCGTTTCCACTTCTTCCAACAATTGCAATTTTACGATTTGGTAAGAATTTCATACTAATTCCCTTTAAAACGTCATCTTCCTCTTTGGCATAACGAAACTTAACATTGTTAAATTCAATAACTCCTTTGCATTCTTTTAAATCAATTTTACCAAACTGTTCATCTGAATATAAACGATTTGTTAAAATATCACACATACGATTTAAAGATACTACTACTTTATTATAGTTAATACCAAACTGTCCAATATTTTCAACAACATAATCAATACGCCATAAATAAGTATTTAATGTAATGAACATGGCATAAGCAATATTTCCTTGCATAACAAAGTATCCACAGGTAATAAAAATAATTGTCTGCATGATATAATATAATGAATTATTAATAGAATAATAATTCGTTTCGAAAATATTACTTTTCTTGGTACGATCATAAATCGTATCAATAGAAGCGAATAATTTTTTCTCAGTTTCCTTTTTAATACCTAATGATTTAATTTCTCGAATACCAGTAAGATTCTCTGTTACAGCTTTTACATAATTATCTGATTCTTCTTTAATTTCTTTTTGTATTTTTTTAATTTTAGGGAATACTTTATAAGCATAAATTCCCATAATAAATGCGAAAATCAAAACTTCAATTCCTAAAACAATAGATAAAGAGAATGCAAAAACTAAAGCAATGATACCAGAAATACTTCTTGATACTAAATGAACCAGTTTATCTAATAAAGAAACAATTTGTTCTGGATCATTACAAATTCGATTGATAAACTCCCCTACACCTTTTTCTTCAAAAGCCCGAGCTGGCAAATCATTAATTTTATGATATAAATCTTTCGTGGCATTACAAATAAATTCATTCTCTAATTGAATAAAAACTCTAGCTTGAATATTACTAATGATTCCTCCAAACAATACATACATTCCACCATAACTTAAAATCCATAAAAGAAATTGTTCAAAGGTTCCTTTCAGTAATGCTTCTAGTGCAAAACCCCATATTAATCCTGCACAAATGGATGGGATAATATCTAAAAATACTAAAATAATATAAGTAGTACATAACAATTTTTTATTCTTTAAATATTTTTTGATAATTTTAAAATCTTCTAAATTCTTTTTCATTATTTCACACCTCGCAAATACTATAACACTACACCTAAATGGAGAGTCAATAAAAAAGTGTTTTTCTGATTTTTTCCATGGAAACACCTGCTCTTCATCGATTACAAATTAAATCTATTCTAGCATGACATATATTTGAAGTCAATTTTATTCAACATTTACTATTAAAAAAGAAAAACAAATTTTAATTGTTTTTCTGAATAAAGTGATACGAATCTCTACACATATCATCTAATGTTTTTTCTGCTTTCCATCCTAACTGTTGATAAGCATAGGATGGATCTGCATAACAAGCTGCAATATCACCAGCACGTCTTTGGGTAATTTCATATTTCACTTTAACATGATTTACCTCTTCAAATTTTTTTACCATCTGAAGAACACTATATCCATTACCAGTTCCTAAATTATATGCATCTACTCCATGAGAGTTAAATACTTTCTTTGCTGCACATAAATGTCCTTTTGCAAGATCAACAACATGAATGTAATCTCTTACTCCCGTACCATCAATTGTATCATAATCATTTCCAAAAACATTTAAATGATCTAATTCATGAATTGCCACTTTGACAATATATGGCATTAAGTTATTAGGGATTCCATTGGGACTTTCACCAATTAAGCCACTTTCATGAGCACCAATTGGATTAAAATATCTTAAAATAGCAATAGACCATTCTTTATCAGCATGTGCTAAATCTTTTAAAATTTTCTCAATCATCAACTTCGTCTCTCCGTAAGGATTCGTAGTGCTTAGTGGAAAATCTTCTTTAATTGGTAATGATTTAGGATTTCCATATACGGTTGCACTAGATGAGAAAACCATCTTTTTTACTTTATATTCATTCATCACTTCACAAAGACAAAGTGTTGAAATTAAGTTATTATCATAATACATTAATGGCTTAGCAACTGATTCACCAACTGCTTTATAGCCAGCAAAATGTATGACTACATCAATTTTATGTTTTTGGAAAATAGATTGTAATAATTCTTTATTACGAACATCTCCTTCATAAAAGATAGCTTCTCTTTTTGTAATCTCTTTTATTTTATCTACCACTTCACGTTTAGAGTTTGATAAATTATCAATAATAATTACTTCATCACCATTGTTTAAAAGTTCTACAACAGTATGACTACCAATAAATCCTGTTCCACCTGTTACTAATAAATTCATATGATTCACCTTCCAATTTTGATTAATAATACCTATCATTATTCCCAACAATTTTCACCAACATTATAACATAAATAAATTCTATTACCAACAAGCATAAATTATTTTTCTTTTTCATTCAAAAAACTTTTGATAACTAATATTACTTATTTTATTAAATATTTTTTTAAAAAAATGATTTGATAAAACAAATGTTAGAAATATAGCTAATAAACTATAGATCAATGGTAAAAAATTACCAAAGAAATTCATTAAACTAAGATGAAATTTAGTATTAACAAAAATTAGAATAAATAAATAATGTAATACATATACCTGCATTGTTCTTTCTCCATATTTAGTAAAAAATAGTTTACGCCTCGGAATAAAAGATAACACAGCAAGTGACATTACAATTTGAATAAAATACATTAACACTCTAGAAAGGGCACCAGCAAAAGGAATTGATTGTGGTAGTTTCGTATATATATATGGATTTTGTCCTGTTAAAATAGAATTTAATTTACATACTATCCAAGGAAATAATAAAGTAAGCAAAAATACTATAACTAAGATAGCACCAAAAATAATCCTATTTTTTTTATCATGTAATTTTGAAATAAATTCATCAAGTTGTCTTTCACTAACATAATACCCTATTAAAAAATATGGATAAAATACAATTACTCTGGACAAGCATAATACATCCGAAATTTCAGTATCATAACCAGCTAAAATAGAAATAACAAAAAGTACTGGTAATAAATATTTGACTTTTATTCTTTTCAAAATAAAAGTCATAGGTAACCATAATGATAATGCTAGTAGATACCATGGTGTATCTCTTTCTGTAACAATTGATACTTCAATATTTTGTTTAAAAACAACATTTAAAATAAAATAAATAGCTAATTTAAATAACAAATAAATCAAAATAAAATTCAAAACTTTTTCTAAACGAAAATGATCATCTTTATCTGTTAATTTTTTAGATAAAAAGCCTGTAATAAAGATAAATAAAGGCATATGAAACATATAGATATAAGTATAGAAACTACTAGCTAAACGTAAATTCAAAATAAAATACTGAAAATGTCCAATTACAACAAAGACAATTAAAAGAAATTTTAGATTATCATAAAAAGAAATCCTTTCTTTTAACATTTATCTTGTTTCACTCCTCTGAAAAATAAATAATTTACTAAATACATAATTTAATACTACTACAATAAAATTGATAAGAACTTTAGAAATCATTTTATTCATACATAAAACACTAATACATAAATACATTCCAATCATATCAACAACATATGAAAATACACGTGCTAGGAAAAAAGAAGATACTTCTTTTACTAACTCTTTTTTATTAGTTGTTTTACTTTCAAATACATATATTTTATTGGTAACATACGCAAAAATAACAGATAATATCCAAGCGATTGTATTATTAACGTAAGTGTTAATTCCAACTAAGTCCATAAAATAAAATGAGATAATATTAACAAGTGTTGTTAATACACCAAAAATAAGATATAAGATAATTTCTTTATATGTCATAAATATTTTTTCTATTTTTCTCATATTTTCTCTCCTTACTAATAACTAAAATAGTATAAAATAATGCTATTTTGTTTTTTTTGTTTTTTCTGTTTCCTTCACAATATAAATTGGTCTTTTCTTTGTTTCTAAATAGGTTTTAGATAAATATTCTCCAATAATTCCAGTACAAAATAGTTGAGTTCCACCTACAAAAAACATAATACATGCCATACTAGGCCAACCAGCTACAGGATCTCCCCAAACAAGTGTTTTTATAATAATAACAATAATTAAAACAAATGAAATAAAACAGAAAATTACCCCTATTAAAGCTGCTACTACAAGTGGTGTCGTAGAAAATGCGACAATTCCCTCTAATGCATAAGAGAATAATTTCCAAAAATTCCATTTGGTAGTCCCCGCAACTCTTTCTTCTATTTCAAATTCAATCCATTTTGTATCAAACCCAACAAAACTAAATAGTCCTTTGGAATAACGATTATACTCTTTCATAGATAAAATAGCAGTCACCATTTGCCGAGTCATCAAACGAAAATCTCTTGCACCAGATACCATTTCTGTATCTGATATTATCCCAATAATTTTATAAAAACATTTTGTAAATATTTTTCGTAAAAAGGAATAACCTTTACGATTAGTACTTTTAGTTGCCACACAATCATATTCCCCTGATTCTAAAATAGGCACCATTTCTTTTAAAAGTGCTGGTGGATCTTGCAAATCAGCATCCACCGTCGTAATATAATCTCCACTAGCATTTTCAAGTCCCGCATAAATAGCAGCTTCTTTTCCAAAATTTCTTGAAAATGAAATATATCTTACTCTTTTATCTTCTTGATGTAACGCCCGTAATTGATCTAATGTCTGATCTTTAGAGCCATCATTAATGAATAAAAATTCAAAATCAAAATCATGCATATTTTTTGCTACTTTTGTTATTTCTTTATAAAATAAAGGCAGTGAATCCTCTTCGTTATAACAAGGAACAATCACACTGATTTTTGTTTTGGTCATAATTTCTATAACTTCCTTCCTAATCACATATTATTTTCTTTTCCTAACTCATTTTAACATATTTTTACTGTCATGATACACGAAAATTCAAAAATTATTAAATTTTCAAGAAAAAAGAGAACTTACCACGTTCTCTTCCACCCTATAAAGTAACTAGCGAGTGTCACCCAAAATAGAATATAAGCAATTAAGTTTAATTTTGCCTTTATAATAAGGATCATTCTTCATTCGCTTCATTATTTTTGCTTCTTATTGATCTTTTTATCATAAAAATGGTTATGATCAAAGACTACTTTAATTTCTTTATCAGCATCAATTTTATAATATTGCTTCATTGTTTTTGCTAAATAACCATCATTATCCCATGGATTCGGATTCCATAAAAAGCGCTCAGATAATACATCAAATTCAACCACATCAACTTCCTCATTTAACTGTTTTCTGATATGTTCTTCTCTTACCTTGTTTTCTTTATATACTCTTATATAACCATTTATGAAAAAAATAGATACCCCTAATACTATAACAAATAATATACTATTTATTACTTTCTCATATTTTACTTTATAAATGGTACTTAAAATTATCAATAAAGAAATCGTTAATAATAACGTTGTTGGCAATGCTGTTCTACCACCCCATATTGGTGATAAAAACATTGCTCCATTAGAAAGAATTGCCCCAATAAGTAAAGTAAATGATGCATATTCCTTTTTATATTCTCGATAATAATAGAATAATAAAATTAACAACATTATAATAATACTAAAATAATAAATCATAATCCATATACTAGAACCATCTACTAAAAATAATAATTTAGAAATATTAATTCCCAATGTTTCAGCATAATTAACAATTGATGTTACTAATAAAGGGAATAAATAAATACAAGTTACTAGCATCCATGATTTCTTCTTCACATAACGTTTTACCAATAATAAAATTACAATAAATATTAAGATAAGTAAGAAACTATTGCGTAAAAATGTATAAGAAATAAAATTAGGTAAATTAAATACTACTTTATCAAAAAGATTCATCGCTTTAAAAGTTGAATATTCTCCTAAGCGATTCATATTACCTGGTGCACAAATTGTAAGAATCATACCGATAAATGAAAATATTGTACTCATAAGTAAAGACTTACTAATTTTTTTATCATGAATGGAATGAATAATAGTAAAGATTAAGAATAAAGTAACAATAACTATAGAAACATTTTCCACAAACATACTAAAAATAAAAGCGAAAATTGGTAATATATAACGTACCCATCTATGAACTTTATCAAATTTTGTACATAAATAAGTGCTTATAATTACAAAGCAGGTTGGAAATAAATACGTAATATTCCCTGCTAGCCAAATATATCCTTGACGAAAAGCTTCTTCGTCAACAAGTAAAATTCCTAAAAGTAATAATAATGGATACATCATATTTTTTACTTTAATCATTTTTAATCCATAATAATAAATACCTGTCATACATAATGCATTTATCATATTCCAAAGTATCTTATTATAAGTTAAAACATTGATAAATATTCTACTAAAGAATCTTCCCTCGTAAGTTTGATAACTATTAATTGCAAAAGAAATGGAATTCCAGATTCCTGAAGAACCATTAAAATAGTTACCAAAATCATCACCTGTTAATGGTACCATCATAAAAATGCAATAAAATAATAAGAAAATGATTGTTGTTGATAAAATTGTTTTTGTCTTATTATCAAATACCTTTTCTCTTTTCTTATTCCAAGATTCACTCCTTTTATGACTATCAGCATCAATATAATTATCGATTAATTGAATCATATTTTTTTGATTACTTTTATATTGTTTTGGTTTAAATTTTTTTGCTGCTTTTATTGCATCACTGACACTTTTATAGTCATCTAAATTTAAAATATAGCCATCTTTTGTAAACGAATCAATAATTTGTAATTGATGATCATTCGTATGCTCTTGATATTTTTTTAATCTTGCACATGCTATCACTTTTTTGTTATGGTTCAATCCTGAAATAATTGACCCTACTCCACCATGTGTTATCAAAATATCCGCTTCTTCAACTAATTTCTCAAATTCATCCATTGGAATCAATTTTTTGATTTCCATATACTTACTATCAAAGACAGTATGTCCTGCTTGTACAACTACTCGATCTTTAATTTTTTTCTTTTTTAGTTCTTCTTCAATTTTCTCTAATAATCGTTTAAAACTCTTATCTTGGGTTCCTAATGTAACTAAAATCATGACCCACCTCCATTAATAAATCCATCCACCAAAAATTGCATCAGGATATAACTTGCACATATCTTCCCACTGCACAATAAAATTATCGGCAATCGGATAAACCAAACGCCCAGCCAATGTACGTGTTGTTCTATTAGCAAAAGTTTCAATAAACACTATTCTACTACCAAAAAATTTACCAATATAACACATTGGAACTGCTGTATGTGTTCCTGTTGTAACAATATAATCTGGTTGATAAATTATAAAGTAATAAAAACTTTTTATGATGTTTGCACTAAATTTAAACAAATAAGAAAATAAATGATCTTTTGTTCCAAAAATTAAATAATGAACTCGATTGTGATAAGTATTTTTTAAGCCAATCGTAGAATCTGTTTTCTCAGTAATTAATTGATAATCATATTTAGAAAACATTGGCTGTAATTGTAATAGTTCTGATAAATGACCACCAGTACTAGAAATAAACATTACCTTATCATCTAATTCTTCTTCCGTTTCTTTAATATGTAATAAATTAATCGCCATTACAAATCCCAAAATAAGAAGCGGGAAATTTCTTTCTAATACATGACCTGAGTAATATCCAATAAATAATCCTAATACAGGTGCCATCGCATACACTGCTGTTTTAATGATAAAATAACTTTTAAAATTCTTTAGTACTTTATAAGCAAGATAACCAAGTAAAACAAAATATGGTCCAATAAATAAGATAACTCCAATAATTCCGTATAGATAATATTGATAACTATAATCAGATTCTGTATAAATAAAATTTAAAGTATTCCCCAAACCAAGATAACGATCTAGTTGGTTATGATTATTTTTATAAATATCTTTTAATACAGATTTCTTTAAAACACGATAATCATTATTTGCGTGACTCTTTAAATATTGACACCAAAAACCACTATGATTTAAATCATTATAATTAGTAACTATGTAATCATCAATTCCAAAATATCCAGAATAATCTTTCATAAAATTTTTAATTACTTTATTTTCTTTGTTATTTAAACTAGAACAATTCATCTTATCAATTTCATCAACAACTTTACTTACTTTTTCATATTCCATAGGATCTGTAAAACTATCTTTTAAGTTTCCTAACATACTACCAGATTTAGGTACTGTCACTTTTTTTGACATATACCCAATTGGAGAAAAAGGAAATAAAAAATAAAAAACTAATCCAATTACTAAAATTGGTTTTAAACTCGTTAATTTATATTTTAATAAATAAAAGAATAACCAAATGATAATAAACGTTAAAAAAATTAACATCACACCTAGATTAGCTGTTTTTGTTCCCAACATAAACATAGAAAGTGATTGCATTACCAATAATAAATAATCAAATGGACTACGCTTTTTATATGCAAGATAAAGGGTAATAGGTAATGTCATAAATAAAATTGCTGACATTTGATTTCCAGATAAAAACCATCCTTTTGTCGTTAACTTATAATAACTATAAGCATCTGTGTTTTTAAAACTAAACCAATCAAAGAAAGAATATAAATTGTTAGTTACTGTTTCAGAGTAATTTACATGAGCAACTTTAAGTAAATTGGTAATAATCATAACAAAACAAACGATAAATAAAAATGTTTGAAGGATACGAACGCAAGTCTTTTGTTTTATTCCACTATAATAAACGTTAAAAATTAACATAAGTGGCAAAATAAATAATTTTCCAAGATAATATGTTTCAATAATTAAACTTGGTTTTTGTTTTGAATATGCATCTAAATTAAATAAAGTTGTATTATAGTAATGTAAAATAAAATAAATACCAAGTAATATAATATATGGAATATATTTGATGAATTTTTTCTTATCATCGTATAAATAAATAGTTAAAATAGTAGAAAAGCCAATTAAAATAACATTAATCATTTCAAACAATGAAAAGCCAAATACTTGAACATCTCTTACAATACAAGCTTGAATTATATTGATAAATGGCTGAACTAAAATTAATAATACAATTAAGTATTTGTTTATTTCTCGTAGTTTTTCTTTTGTCATAATTCACCTCTTACCTCTTATGAGATTTAAAATAATATATATTAGCTATAAAAGAATTAAACATAATTAAATAAATTCCTTTAATACTTTTATAGAAATATTTATTTTTTCGATAATGTGGAAATTTTTCCTTAACATTCTTTCTTGCTTCGTTCACCGCTTTTTGAAACATTTCTTTATCATATTTTGTTGCTGTTTTAATAAACGTTGCATAGAGATATCTCACATAACAATATTCTAATATAGACTGATATTCAAAATATAAATCTTTTTTCTTATAATCTTCAATAATTCCATTCCAATTTTCAATATAATTAAAAATTCTGTCATCTTTAGTGTTTGTAATACTACCACTTCTTTGAACATATTGATAATATGGTTCTTTTATTACTCCAATAGAATGAATATTCGGTAATAATCGATATAAAAATTCCACATCTTCAAACCATACCTTTTTCTTAAATTCAATATTTTCAAACAATGATTTTTTGTAAATTTTATTCCATGCTGAAGGATAAATTGTAAGCATATTTTCTTTTACTTCTTGCTTTGTAAATAAATCATGTTCAATATTAGAATATCCCCTTTTTAATTTATCTGAATATACTTCATTAAAATCACATACAACAAGATCAAATCCTTCTTTTATTTTATTTAGCATTGAGTCATACATTTCTGGTAAAACAAAATCATCACTGTCGACAAAAGCAATATAATCCCCTTTTGCTTTTTTGATTCCATAATTACGTGCATCACTAAGTCCACCATTTTCTTTTGTAAAACTTTTTATAAAAGAATATTTTTTACTAAATTTATCAATAATTTTTTGACTATTATCTGGGCTCCCATCATTAATTACCAATATTTCTATTTTTTTTGGATCAATCGTTTGATTTGCCAAACTAGTTAAACATTTTTCTAAATATTTTTCAACATTATAAACAGGAACGATAATACTTAATTCCGGCATTATTTACCACCTATCTTTTTCATTAATTTTAACATCATTCTAAAATCATAATAAGCACAAAAACATACTAACTTAAACTTCTTACTCTTTTTTTTGTAATATTCATTCTTCCTATAGTTTGGATACATTGCATGAAATATTTTTTTGATTTGGTTTCCCTTTTCTTTTCCCTCTGAATAATTTAAATATCGTAAAGATGCACTATAAAGTAAATGTTCAATATATAAATATTCCAATTCTTTTTGATATTTTTTTCCACTACGATAAGTAAATTCTTCTGTTAAACTCTCCAAAACAACAAAAATATCATCTAATTTTGGGTTATATTTTACTTGTTTCATCGTAGAATTTTCATGAATCACATAATAGTAATATGCATGTTCTAAATAAGCAATTTTAGATGCATAAATTGCTAGCAATGGAATTGTTGCTAAATCTTCATAGTAAACACCCTCCTTAAAAAAGAGATTATTTTTAGTAAACAATTCTTTTTTAAATAATCGACCTACTGGTCCAGGGTGTGATAACATAAACGAAATATTACTATTTTTTGAAAAATTATGATACTGTTTAAAATATTCAGTATAGTTATCGTATACTTTCCATAAATCACTGATTACAATATCATAATCATCCTCTTCCAATTTATTTGCTAAATCAATAAGAAAATCACTTGCAATATAATCATCACTATCGACAAATGTAAGATAAGATCCTTTAGCATTCTTTATACCCAGATTACGAGCATGTCCTTGTCCATGATTGGTATCATCAATCACAATTAAATTATCATATTTTTTCTGATAATCTCTTAATATTTCTAAACTATGATCTTTAGAACCATCATTAATAGCAATCACTTCATAGTTTAAATAATTTTGATTAAAAAGGCTATCCAAACATTTTTTTAAATACGGTTCAGCATTATAAACTGGAACAATAATACTAATTTTTTTCATAATCATCACCATCAATTTGCTCAAATAATTTATGCCAATCTTTTATAATTTCATCTATATGAAACTGTTTTGAAAATTTCTTTACATTACAAGAAAGTTCTTCTAATTTATTAGAGTCACTCATGATTTTTTCTAAAATAGAAATATATTTTTCTTTTGTATTCTCACTTACAATCATTCCTGTTTTATTATCTTTTATTTCTTCATAAACAGCTTCTCCAAAAGGAAATGTAATTGTTGGTACTCCACATTCATTCGCTTCTAATATGCTAAGAGAAAAGCCTTCATATTTTGAAGTATTTAAATGCAGAGACGATGTCAACAAAACATCCTTGGGATGATTGGTAAGGCCCATGTAATGCATTCTTTCAGGGTATTTCATCTGCTTTTTCATCTTTTCTAATTCCTGATTATCCCCATTTCCATATACTTCAAATGTCCAATCTTTAAATTTTTCTTTTCCAAAAACTTCACTTACAATTTCAGCCATGAAAGGAATTCTTTTTTCTTCAGAAATACGAGCAATTGTCACTAATTTTTTATTTTCTACAACATCTGCTTTTTCTTTTACAGTAAAACGAACTGGATTATATATATAGGTACTGTTTTGAAATCCATATTCTTTTGCTTCTTTCATAATTGCTTTACTTAACCATAAAAACTTAAATTGATTTCTATATTTCATCAAAGTTGTAATAGTAGGCTTATGATTTTTAGTAACAGTAAAAGAGCAATGTTGATGAAAAATTGTTCGTGAGTAAAATTCTTTTGGTATACCTTTAATAATTTGATAATGTGATACTAAAATATAATCCGGATTTAACGCTCTTAACTCTCGTTTCAGTGCATGATAATCACGGTTTAACACGATTTTTTCATGAACCACTTTTTTTAATAGAAAACAAGTTTTTAATAAATTTCCTTTCATAAGTGTATCTTTTACATCTTGTTTTCTTGTAAACTCCCATAACTCATTTGGATTTACAGCATGAACATGTAATCTTGGATCATATTCATCAACAAGTGGTCCTGGATTATCGCGCATAGAAATAACACGTACATCCATTCCTTCTTCTAATAATTTCATGGCAATTTGTTTATTCACTTGCCATATTCCGCCAAAAGAATTCCCTTTTAGTTGTATTATCACCAATCGTTTCATAAAATCCTACTTTCTATATAAATCATAGTGGTGATGTGTTACTTGCTTTTCCTTAGGTGGCAATTTCATATAATCACCATATAATCCAGTTAAATATTCGTCATAACCCTTTTGACAAGGAAATTTTTCATCTTCAAAAGGTAAATAAATGGTTCCTTTATAAGAATCAGTTGAAACGATTTCAGGCAATCCATATCCATGAACAACACATCCACCCAGTTTACTATCCTCATATTCATACTTTGTAGCTAATTTTTCAATGTGTTGAATTAAATACTTATATCCTTTTTTCTGTGACCATTGAAACCACCATTTTTTTAAAAATTTAAAATATCGCATATTGGTGTGGAATTCTGGAACTTGATACATACTAAGCGATTTACGATAAAACATAATTTTACTAAAATGCAATTTCCCAATGAATTTATTACTTGGAAAACCATCTATTGGAAAAATATCAATATAAACACCCATTGAATATGGCTTAACATTATGCTCTATTAAAACAGTAGTTGTATCTACAATCTTCATAAATGGATAATAATAACCTTCTGTGATGTCATATGATAATAATTGAATTCCTTTTTTCTCATGATTTTTCATATATTCTTTTAATTTTTCATAATCTCTTCTTTTCATAATAAGATCAATATCATCATCCCATGGAATAAATCCTTGATGGCGAACTGCTCCAAGTAATGTTCCACCAGCTAAATAATACTGTACGTTTGCTTCTTTACAAATTTTATCAATTTTTTTTAACAATTCTAATTCAATTTGTTTCATTTCCTCTAGAGAAATTTTTTGTTTCATAATTTACCTCCTAATTAGACCTTTCTTAACACGATTCATAAACGTAGTTTCACCTAATACATAATAAATTCCATAAATAATGGCCGTATTGATTGCGAAATATCCACCATATACTAAAAACCACATAAAAATATTCGTTATAGTTGTAAATGAAACTAAAAAATATCCAATTACTAAATCAACTATATAAATTAAAATAAATCTCATATTACCAATAAAATATGGCCATGGAGAACGTTCAAAAATATTACGGTAAACAATAATTGTTTTCATAATATATTCTGAAATAAAGACAGACATCACAGTTGCTATTAATACACCAGGAATTCCAATAAAATGAACTAACAATAAAGATAAAGTTAAATTGGTAATCGTATCAACTAGTGCACATATTTTCGTTTCTTTAAATAATCCTCTTGCAGTCACAAATGTCGTAGTTGCCGTTTTTACAATGAACAGACATAAAATCCCAACAAAAGAAAGTGCAATCCAATGATTAGTAGAAATATTTCCTTCATACCAAATATCAATAAAAGAATCGATTGCTAAAGTAAGCGGAACACAAATAACTGTCATAAGTAAAAATAGCATTGAATTCAATTCTTTAAAAACTTGATAAGCTTCCTTGCTTCCCTTTGCGAGTAAATTACCGATAATTGCTAGCATAGAACTAGAGATTTTTCCTAAAATAGTTTTTAGCATATTAATAATATAATTATAGGTAGAATAAATAGATACTGAAATTAATCCTAAAAATTTAGAAATGATTAATACGTCAATATTAGAGCCAATTAATCCATTAATCTTATGAAAAATCAAATGTTTTACTTGAGAAGTAAATACATAACTTTTCTCTTTTCCACGATATTTATAATCAGGATATAATTTCTTACAAGCAATTACAATTACAATATTTGATAACAATTTGATAACACTATGCATAAATAAAATAATAAAGAAATCTACTCTACATAGCAATAAAATAATTTCTAAAATAGTTTGAACAATTTGCCCAATTTGCAATGCCAAATTGCAAATATATTTTTTCTCTTTTACTTCTAATAAACACTGATATGGTACAAAAAAGTATGTAACAACATTACTAAGTGAAAATAACATAAAAGTCATAATAATATAAAAATAAGAAAATGTTGTCTCTTTTATAAAAAATGGTACAATAAATGATACTAAGAACGCAATTGCAAATACCGCAATTCCTATTAAAGAGAAAATCCTTAAAGCTCCAGCTAAAATATGATTCATTTCTTCTTCATCGTGATCTGTATTTGGTTTATATAATGCATATAAAACAGCACTACTTAGTCCACCATCAACCAAAGCAACATAAACCATAATTTGGGTAAATAATTGATATAAACCTAATGTTTCATTTCCTAATATTTGAATAAATAATTTTAATTTAAATATTCCTAGCACAGAAATAATTATTAATGGAATTACATCAGTTAGTAAATTCCACATAATCTTTTTTATTTTCATAACACCATCCTATCTATTTTTTTGAGTATCGAATACAATTTCCAATGTCTGATGATTGATACGATCTTCTTCCTTAGGTAGTTTCATATAATCACCATATAACTGTTTTAAATACTTATCGTAATTATTTGGACACTTATAAAGCTTATCAGCAAATTTCATCTCTACAAGTGGAAAAAAATCACTTCTTAAATGATTATCATCTGGATAAATTGCTCTTGTAGCAAACGTATTAATATAACTACTATTATCATCATGATTAAGACTCATTAAATATTTTTTCAAAGAATGTAATCTTTTATAAGATAAAAAATGAAAACAATATACTAAATATTTATGATGGCATTTATTTAATGTATAAATTTTTTTCTTATATAAAAGTGCTTCTGCTATAATTTTAAGAAGACTAGCTCTTACTCTTTCACTTTTTGATTCTTTTGCATGCATATTATCAAATGGAAAAATATCAACAAAAATTCCCCTATGTATCACATCAATTCCATCTAATGTTTTTTCTAAAAATAAGGTATTATTTTTTCTGACTTTAGAAAATGGTAACCAATATTTAGAATCAGTAGTATCTGTATGAAGAAAATATTTTTCACCTAACTCTTTTGGTGCTACTTCTAAAAATTTATTATAGTCTTTCCTAAGCATTCCAATATCTAAATCATCATCCCATGGAATAAAACCTTGGTGACGAACAGCACCAAGCAAAGTTCCACCTATCAAAAAATAATTCAGTCCGTATTTATCACAAATACGAATAATTTCATCTAAAATTTCTATTTGAACTGTTTGTAATTTCTTTAACGTTTTATTATCAATTTCTGTATACATCATTCTATTCCTCCTTTTATATTATAACAATTTTTTATTTGTTTTCAAAGTATATTCGTAATTTATCAAATATAAAAAGGAAGATTTTTATACTCTTCCTTTCAAGGCAAAAACTCATGTTAATCATAACTATTTTAAAAAGAGAAAATGAAAACTACTTTTCCAAGCTTTACTAACATCATAATCCAATATTTTTAACACTTTATCTTCTAGTTTATTATAAATTTTTTGGATAATTTTTCTATTCATCAACCATACTCTAGTCCACTCTATGATAATACCAGTAATAAAGATAGCTAAAATTATTAAAATACTATAAATAATAAATAAACGGCTATAGAATAAAGCATAAGTATTCACTAAGTTCTTCCATAAATAATATCGAACAAATGGGTTATCATGAAATAAATAAACACCTAGAGTCATACCCGCTATTTTATTCAGTAATGGATATTGTTTTGTCTTTAATGTTTTAAAGTATAAAAATAAATATACTCCTGCTAAAAAAGCTGGGATACGATTTAATGCAATATATGTTTTTACCCATTCGTTTGAAGCATGAAAAATTTCAAATCCAAACATTGAAAAAAGGATAAATATGTAACAACAAATAAAGCCATAAAAATAGTGTTTATTCACTCCCGATGATATAGACTTTTCATAATATTTTTTTATATAAGCACCAATTAAATAAATATATATTAAATAAGTAAAATGTTCATGTTGGTTTCCCAAAGAAGAAAAGAAAAAAGTATTGATTCCAATAAATAGAATAAAAAAAGTCATAAGTAACGTTTCTAAATCTTTTCGCTTCATTTTATGTACCATCATATTTAAATATGGTGACAATACATAGACAATTACATAACCAGTTATAAACCAATATTCTCTAAAAATAATTGGAAACAAGGAATGTACTACTTCACTTAAACTAAACGTTCTTCCAATGAAAGTAAAAACAATTAATATTCCAACTGAATAAGTCCATGTTTGAATAATTAATGACAATAATTTTTTAGTTTTATACTTAGACTCGAGCATAAAATAGCCCGTAATCATCATGAAGCAAACTACACCAATTTTTCCACCTATTGCCAAAAAATCAACAAATAACCGAGGAAATAATGGTGTTTTTGGAAAAACTCCGTAAATTGCAAAATGATGGCCAATAATAAGAAGCATGCTGATAATTCTAAGAATTTCTAAATTACTATCTCTTGTTTTCTTTTTTATCTGTTGCATATTATACTTCCCACTTAATAATTGTTTTAAATTCATTATTTATATCGATATCAAAAGCTTCTGACAATTCCTTTTCATTGGTAACAGAAATCACATCAGAACATAAAATTTTAATACGTGAACATACAATTTCATCTGTTTCTAATATTTTTTTTGCTTCTAAGAAATCATTTCGATCTGCTCGATTATTCCCAATGATAACAATCCCTTTTTCTAAAATCTTTCTAGTATTAATAGGAATCTTCTCTTCTGCAAGACCAATTAATGATATAAACCCTTGTGGTTCTATATGTTCCAAAATACCTTCAATAGAATTTACACTTTGTGTTCCACCAACACATTCAAAAGCACAATCAAATTTCATGTTTTTTGGCAACTCTTCCGTTGTATAAGTTTGATCAGCAAATGTAAAAAAAGGTAATTTTGTGCCACTTTTTCCAATCACTGTTAAACGACAATCAGGAAAATAATATTTAATTAAAACGGCTATTGCATAACCTATATTTCCATCTCCCCAAATTGCAATATCAGAAAAAGAGTCTTTATATTTTCTTAAGGTTTGAATAGCATTAATTCCAATTGTCATAATTTCACTAAATACAGCTACTTTTTCGTCAATATGTTCAAATGGTACCAATCGTTCTCGATCAATAAAAACATAATCTCTTGTAAATCCTTCTGCCGTACTGGAACTAAATCGATTTTGCGGTAAGTAATTTGCTTTTATACAAGATTTTTTTCCTTTTTCAATTAACGGAATCAATACTACTTGCGTTCCCTTTTTTAGTTTTCCCATAGGATCATAAACAACACTACCAATTGCTTCATGAATTAAACATAGTGGCAATCGTTCTTTTAACACTTTTTCTTCTTTTTTTCCATAAAAATATTTTAAATCTGAATTACAAATAGATAAAAAAGTTGGTCTTACAATAACTTGGTTTTCCTCTAGTTCTTCTGATACAAAGTCAATATCAAATGTTCTAGGACTTTTTAAGCGATAAAATTGATTAATCATGGTTAACACCAGTTTCTAAAATTGCATTAGCAACTTTCAAATTATATAAAGTTGTAATTTTAATATTATAATCTTTTCCATTTACAAGAGCCACTTTCTCACCTTTTGTTGTAAAAATTTTGCAACCATCAGTTAAAGTTTGCTTTTCTTTTTCCGTTAAAGATTCAAATAATTTGATTAACTTCTGAATATTAAATGCTTGTGGATTTTGTCCGTAATACATTTCTTTTCTTATTGGTATCTCCGTAATGAATTTTCCATCTTTTGATTGTACGATTGTTTCTACTGCTGGATAAACGGTATCTGTTGCCCCATATTTCAAACATAATTCAATATTATCTGTAATCATTTTTTGAGTTAAAAATGGTGTTACAGCATCATGTGATACAATAATATCATCTTTTTTTAATCCATATTTTTCTTTAATATGATAACAACCATTCATAAGGGAATCTGCTCTTGTTTCTCCACCTTCAACAATATCAATATTTTCAGTATTTGGAAGATATTTAGAAATTAAATCTTCGGCATAATGAAGCCATTCAGGATTTATACAAATAACAATTTTGTCAATTTCAGGATGTACATAAAATTGTTCTAATGTATGAATTAAAATAGGTTTATCACCTAACATTAAAAATTGTTTTGGTCGCTCCGTATTTCCCATTCTACTTCCGGAACCACCAGCTAATATAACTGCATATTTCATTTTTCCACCTCTCATTGTCTAACTATTATTATACACGAAATTATATGTTAATCACAATCTTTTTCCATTTTCCCAATTATATATGGATATTTTACTTCTTCTAATAATACTGACACTGTTTGATTTAAAGAAAAGATATCTCCTTTTACTTTTACTAATAAATAATTTCCAGTGTGTCCAATCAAATAACCATCTTTTTCTACTTCTGGTATCAATGTAATCGTTTTCCCTATAAATTGGTACATATATTTCTGTTCTAATTCTTTACTTATTTCTAATACCTTACGTACTCGATCTTTCTTAATCTTACCATTCATATCCTTCATCTCTGATGCTTTCGTACCTCTTCTTTCAGAATATGGGAATACATGAATTTTAGAAAATTGTAATCGTTTTAATGAATCACAAGTTTCTTTAAAATCTTCGTCTGTTTCCCCTGGAAATCCAACAATTAAATCAGTACTAATCGAAATATTTGGTCGAATGTTACGAATCATATTTAATTTTTCTTCAAATTCTTTCATGTTATATTTTCGGTTCATTGCTTTTAATGTATTATCACATCCACTTTGTAATGGAATATGCATATGATCTACTAAAATATTTGATTTTTTCATAAGTTCTAATACTTCGGCTGTAATCTCATTCATTTCAATTGACGAAATACGTAACCGTTCCAATCCAGGTATTTTAATTAAGGCACCTAATAAATCTGAAAAATGATAATCTTCAAATTCAGCCCCATAGTGCCCTGTATGAATTCCTGTTAAGACAATTTCATGATGACCCATTTTAACTAATGTTTTTACTTCATCAATGACATCTAATGGATCTTTACTTCTAACATTTCCTCTACTATAAGGAATAATACAATAAGAACAGAAATTATCACACCCATCTTGAATTTTAACAAATGCTCTTGTACGATTAAAATTATTTAATTTCATCGTTTCAAAAGACGTATTCATAATATCTTCTACTTTTACAATTTGTTTTTTTGTTTTTTGATACAGTTCTATCAACTCTACAATTTGACTTTTATATTTATTTCCTAAAATAATATGGATATTAGGATTTTCTTTTAGTTCTTCATAACGAATTTGTGACATACAACCTACTACAACAACAATTCTATGAGAATCTTCTTTTATAATATGATGAATCGTTTTCATACTTTTACTATCGGCTGTATTAGTTACAGTACAAGTATTGACAATACTAATTTCTTCTCCACTTTTTACTTCTTCATAACCTGCTTCTTTCATTCTTTCACTCATTACATTCGATTCATAAGTATTCACTTTACATCCTAATGTATAAATTTTAAATTTCATAAATGCCTCACTCTCAAAAAATAGGTCATTATGACCTATTCTAAATTATTTCTAAATTCTTTTAATGCTTTTAAAAATTCATCATTCTTTTTTGTTTCATCTGATAATGGTCCTAAGTCAAAAGTATGTTCTAAATCTGGAATTTCATTTGTCTTTAAATTTACTTTTACATCATCAAACTGTAATTCTTTATTATCATGATGAATCTGAAATTCCTCCTTAAAATTAGGAATTTTAGGATAATCTAGTTCTCCACTTTCTACTTTTCCATAAACAGGAGAAATAAATTCTGTTCTCGAATACGTATTTTTATCTTTTGTAACTTCACTTGGTTTTACTACTTCTTTTTCTATAGTAGGCTCTAATCTATCTTCTGCTATTCGAGGTGGTATTACTTTATCAATTTCAGGTCGTTTGGTAACAGAATATGCTTCCTGTTCTTTTTCATAATGTTCAATTTCTTTCGTATGATCTTGCTTTTCTTTCATCGCTTTTAATTCTTGATAACTAATAATTGATTTTTCTTCTTGCTCTTCTTCAAAAGTATGAATTGGATCTTTTTCATGTTTCTTTAAGTCAGACTGCATTTGTTCTAATAATAATTCAATTTCAGAAATAGATTCTTTTGTCTTATTATCTTCTACTTTTTCCACTGCTGAATTTTCTACTAAATGTTCAATCTCTGGAATAGAATCTACTTCTTCTACCTCTTGTATTAAAGGTGTTATTTTTTCTTCTTTTGTTTCTGATTCAATTTCATCGATTTCAGCTTCTACTTTCTTTTTCGCATAATGTAGAAAACCCATTCCAGCTAATGTTACTAATACAAGCCCAATTAAAATAATGAAAATTAATTCTGTATCAGATATTGCAAATAAAACCATATATATCACTCCATATATTCATAATTAATAATACTCATGAAAAAAATTGGCACAGTTTCCACTCGCATAATATTATTCCCTAAACGTACAGGAAGAAAGCCAATTTTCATGAGTGTGTTCTCTTCTACCGTTGTTAGTCCTCCCTCAGGACCAATCACTACTATTATTCTATCACAGTTTACATGGTTTTGCAAAAGAATATGTAAATTATTATTATGACTTACTGTACTACAAACAAGTTTCAAACCTTCCATTTTTTCTAAGTCTTTTATCTCTAATACACTAGTTACTTCTGGTATCGTAATACGTTTTGATTGTTCACTCGCTTCTTTGGCAATTTTGTTCCATCTTTCCACACGCTTCATCTTTTTATTTTGCTCAAGTTTTACAACACTTCGCGTTAATTTTAATGGAATAATTTTATGTACTCCAAGTTCCGTTGCTTTTTGAATAATAAAGTCCATTTTTTGTTCTTTTAAAAGTGGAATACAAAGTACTACTTCTGGTATTTTTTGAACTTCATTTTCCACGATTTCCAGCGCTTTTATTCTATACATTTCATTGACAATTTCTATACACGATAAATACATTTTTTCTTGATAAACAACTTCGACTTTATCTTGTTCCTTCATCCGCATCACAACACGAATATGATATAAATCATTTTCATCTAATATAAAATAACCATCTTTTAATTCTTTACTAAAATATCGTTGCATCTAATCACCAATCATATTATACCGAAAAATGAAAAAAAGTAAAACAACTTTTTATTTTACTTTTTTGGGTTTATATACATATGAGATTACTTTCGCAAATTCATATAAAATCATATTACTTTGATTAATTGCAAAACTTTTTCCAAGTGCTTTACCACCAATCGTAAGTGCTGCAATAACTGCTGTAATTACTAATGTTGTAAAAAGCGGATCAGTATGACAAGTCTCAACAATATTATTTGCAACAATTACTCCCGCAGACCCTGAAATAATACCACAAATATCCCCTATTACATCATTACAGAAAGAAGAAACTTTATTCGCATTATGAATAAATTTAATTGCTACTTTTGAACCCTTAACTTTTTGCGCACTCATCGAATGAAATGGTTTTTCATTCGCCGCTGTTACTGAGACACCAATCATATCAAAAATAATACCAATTGCAATAAAAACAATGACCAAAATAATACTAATAAACATACCAACATTTGGTAAAATGGTCTCTGATCCTAATGAAAAGAAAAAAGAAATAAATAACGCAATCAATGTAATTTTTACTACCCACACATAATTCGATTTTTCTTTTTTCTTGTTTGCCTTTTTTAATTTTCGAATTACTTCTTGTTCTTTTTTTTCCATGATTAACTCCTTCATGATTATAAAAAAAATGAATGGCTATCCATATAGTAAACTTTGCGCCTTCAGGTCAAGTAGGTTTTCCCTTATCCTTACTCTCCGTTACCAGAAAAGCGGTTCCCCATTAAAAGGATAAATGTAGCGTCACCGCATACATGACTTGATTACCACTTAGTACACACTGCAATCCTACATGGAGCTACATTCTAGGAGTTTTCCTCAACAATCCTTTATTATTAATTCTCTTTTGCAGTAACAATTTCAACTTGCAATAACAAACGAATTGTGGCCACAATCAGTTTGCTTGATCAAATATTCCAAGCTACCACTCAAGACAAGCTACACTACTCGTAAGTTACCTCACATAGTAGGTTCAAGCCTAAGTCGTCATAGCTAAAACTATAACAAGATTAGGTCTCCGCGAAAAATTGGGTCGTGATCGTATGCCATTACGGTCGCCCAATTTCTCTTCCTTTCAGCACCCACCCCAAACTGGGCGTATGAAGCAAGCACCAAAAGTTTCATAGATATGCTCTTTAACGGATTTTTAGCCCCGTCTTCATAATAAATAAAATTGACTAGAATAATGTGCCATTCATTTATTTATATGAGTAATTATATCAAATTTATGTCATTTGTCAAATTTTATTATATTATTTAATTTATTTCTATAAATGAAAAACAGAGAACATTTTCTTCTCTGTCTTTACTTATTAATAATTTAATCAATCTTATTTTTTTACTTTTACTTTTGTAGTTGGTAAAATATCAAATTCAATTACTTGCTGCTCTTTATCAGAACGAATTAATCGTAATGTTACCTTATTACCAATTTTGTAAACCTTACTATGATTTGGATTTTCATAAGTAAGTTTCTCTTCATGATAACAAACATCCTCTAATGTTTCGGCATTCACTTGTCCCGCAATTAAATTTTTTAATGTAACATAAATTCCTTTTTTATCTAACCATGTTATTTTACCTTCAAACAATTCTCCAATATGAGATTCTAAGTATTCAGCACATTTCATTTTTTCTACGGTTCGTTCACATTCCTCAGCTCTTCTTTCACAATAAGACGCTTGTTCTGTCATTCTTTCATATTTCTTTTCCATCGCATTAAATTTAGAACGATTGATATTACCTTTTAACATTTCTTTTAAAGCTCGATGAACCATTAAATCTGGATAACGACGAATCGGCGATGTAAAATGTGTATAATTACGACTTGCTAGTGCATAATGATGTTGATTGGAATTAGAATAACAAGCTTTTTTCATACTACGAAGAAGTAAGTTGGCAAGAATATCAAATTTTTCTGTTTCTCGAAAACGTTCCAACTCTTTTTGTAAAGATTTTGCTGAAACAGGTCCATGACTAGTATCAATACGTACTGGTAATTCTAATTTATTTGCTGTTTCAACAAACATATTTAACTTTTCTTCATCTGGTTCTTCATGTACTCGATAAATAAATGGTAAGCCTAATTCTACCATACGAGTTGTTACCGCTTCATTCGCAGCAATCATAAAGTCTTCGATGATTCGTTCTCCTTCACCACGCTGATAACTTTTAATAGCCGTTGGCTCTCCTAATTCATTTGTATCAATGATTCGTTCTTCCGTATCAAAATTAATACTACCACGTTTCTTTTTGGCTTTTCTTAAAATATGTGATAATTCTAACATAGTCTGTAACAATTCAGTAAATTCTTGATAATCTTCTTTAGGATTACCTTTTAATGCTTCATTCACATTATGATATGTCATTCTCTTTTTAGAATGAATAACACTTTCAAAAATATCGGTATGAACAATTTGACCTCTAGTATTAATTTCCATCTTACATGTCATAGTAAGCCGATCAACACCTGGATTTAATGAACAAATACCATTTGATAATTTACTTGCAAGCATTGGTGTTACATATCCTGGTGTATAAAGACTAGTACCTCGTTTATATGCTTCTTTATCAATTTCCTTTCCCTCTATTACATAATGAGAAACATCAGCAATATGTACTCCTAATTCATAATTTCCATTTTCTAATCTCTTAATCGATATTGCATCATCAAAATCTTTTGCCGTATCCCCATCAATAGTAACAATCATTTCATCTCTTAAATCAACTCGATTTTCAAGTTCTTCTTCTGTTACTTGTGTTGGTATTTCTTCTACTTGATCCATTACTTTTTTAGAAAATTGATCAGGAATACCAAGTTCTTTCATAACTGACAGTACATCGACTCTTGGATCATTTTTATGACCTAATACTCTAGTAACTGATCCAATATAATAGTCTTTTTTATACTTTTTTCCAATTTTAACTAATACTTTATTATCAATATATGCTCCACCCATATTTTCTAATAATACGGGAAATGGATATTTAGGATTATCTAATTTAGCAAAAAATTTGCCATCTTGTTCATATACCATTCCAACATGTTCTTGCTCTTTTATCACTCTATCTACTACTTTACCACGTAATTTTTGTTGATTACTAGATTGTAATTCAACTAAAATGGTATCACCATCTAAAGCTCCATGCAAATCAGATTGCCTCACAAGAACTTTCTTTTCACCATTTACTAAAAATCCAAATCCTCTTTTTGTCATATATAACTTTCCAACTACATGATTTTTATCGGTAGTCTTTACATAATGTTTTGGTGTAATTTCTTTTACCTGTAATGTCTTTTGTAATTCTTGTAGTGCTAACGTAACTTCTTCTTCTGTTACTTCTAATTTCTTACTTAATTCTGCAATGGATATTCCATGTTTTGCTTTTAACAATTGTAATACTTGTTCTAAATTCATTTCTATTCCCCCTGACAACTTTGTTTTATATTGTGTAATTTTAAAACTTTCTGTTTATCTTGCTGTTTTCCATATTGTATTTCAATTAATTTTTCAACTAATTCTTGATAAGTAGAAATTTCCTCTTTTTTATCATAAATTAACAACTCTTTTAAAATTATCATATTAATTAATGCAAAATAATTTCTAAGTGGTGTTGTAATATGAGTATATTGATTCACTCCTAATCCTCGGTGACCAACATTTTCATAACTATAATATGAACGTAAATTCAAGTTTTCAATTTTTCTTCTAATCGAAGATTCTTCATTTTCTTGATTACATTTCTCTTCAATTTGTTCTACTGCCTGTTTTGTTACTTCTGATTCATTATTTCGATAAATAAGTGGTAAATCTCTTTCTAAAAAGGCTTTTGCTAAAATTGTACCTAATAAAATTTTGAATTCACTTACTACCATATATTTTGACTCTGGTTCATATTTCCTACTGTACTCTAAATAATATTTTAACTCTTTTACTTTATGATATCTTTTTTTTGAATAATTTGATTCATGCAATACTTTTGCAATCTCATAAATCCTTATTTTTTCACTATTTTTCCCTTTTCTCGCTCGTCTAACTTTATCTTTTATGCAATCATAACTATAATTTTTAGAAACAGAAATATTTGCCGGATATACAAGTACTTCAGTTAATTGATTTTCATAATTAAATATCATCTCATAAGCAATGACTGCTCTTTCTTTCCCTGAATCTAATGAAAAATTTTGTTTTGCATATTCATAGTCAAATACATAATCTTTTCGATAAACAAACCAATTTAAAAATGCTTCCTCTATCAATTCTTCCGATTCCATAAATTGTTCTGTAGGATCTGTAATATACATCGTAATATGTGTTAAACCATCTTCTTCATAAATAGAAAGTGCATCTTCTCTAAGACCTGTACTTTCTTCATCAATCGTAAAAATTTCTAATGAGGAAGGTATTTTTTTAGATGACAAAAATTGCATTGAATAGCGATTAAATTGTGGTAATTCACGATATTTCATCTGAATGCAAATATGCATCAATTCATTTAATCGATAACGATACTTTAATGGAATTTCTGTTAAATGATTGCGAATATAGTAATCAAGTTTTTGAGCAAACTCATTTGACCATGACTCAATATGTTCTGTTTCTAATAATAAGTAGCGAAGCAAAGACTTCCAATAACTATATTCTGCATAATCATCCGTAAATAATTGTTCTAAATAAGTTTGAAAAAAATCATCTAATATTATTTTATCTTGAATAAATAATGCTAAAAAATCAGGTTGGTTCATGAGATGTCTTACAAGACTTTCTTGATGGTAATAATAAACGCTTAAATACCACTCATCTTTGCGTTTAAAATCATCATTTGAAATAATTTTCTTCGTTTTCGACAGAGAAAATATTCGATCTTGTATTTCCTGATATAAGCGATAATTTGGTAAATGACAATTTTTTCCATCATCAATATAGAATCCATATAAGTAATCTACTTTTTGTAAAACACGAAATAAATATTTTGGAAATTCTAACTGATTATTTTGTTCTATTTCATCTAACATGCTATTTAAATAATTCAAAAGAAGTTCAATTGTTTGTTCAATATTTATACCAAAAAAATCTTTTATCTCTTCAACTGTAACTTCTTTTTTTCTTAACATAGCTGTTAATACTCTTTGATTCATAACCAAGCCTCCCAGAGTTTATCGCAAATTTTTACTAATCATTTCTACTTCTTCTGTTAATTGTTTTACACGTTCAATAATTCTTCTTGCTTTTACTTGATCTACATTTCCTTTAGTAATACTAAGATGTTCTTCTAATTCTTTGATTGATAAATTAGAAGTAAAAAAGGTTGGTAATTTTTGTTGCATACGATACTGTAATAAAGGCCCAAGTATTTCATCTCGACTCCACTCTGTTACAACTTCAGCACCAATATCATCAATTAATAATAATGGAGCTTTTTTGATAGTATCAAATTTTTCTTGATATCCAAATTGAAAGGATGCTTTTAATTCTCTTAAAAATTCTGGCCAAAAAACAAGGGCGCTTTTCACGTTATCTTTTGCAAGTTCATTAAATAAAGCAGCAATGAAATATGTTTTTCCACTTCCAAAACTACCATATAAATAAAGTCCTTTTACAGCTTGTTTTTTACGGTAGTTTGATAAGAATTCATTGATTTTTTTGATTGCAGCAAATCGTTTTTTATCATCGACATAAATTTGTTTTAAACGTGCCTCTTTTATTTCTTTTGGAACTGCAAATAAAGAAATATTATTTAAATATTGATGTTCTTTTAAGAATTTTTTTTGATACTTACACGCAACATAGTTAAATTCTAAATTGCCTTCAATATTCTGTGGTAAATAAACATAACCTGTGATTTTATTTTTACAACAAAGTAAATTTTTACAATCTTTACAATGTTTATACTCTATAACACAATCTTCGATTCTCGACGTGTAATGAATCAATTTTTTTTCATCTAGTTGTAAAGAATCAATAAGCAAACGAAATACCGGATCTTTTTTTGCTTGTTCATAATTGTTTTGTAAATTTTCTCTAATACGCTCTTTGGGATATATCGATTTTAATACTTCTTTCATTTCTTCCATATTATCCTTCTTTCTTACCATTGTCCAAGTAAATGTTTCATTTCACTCATTTCTTCTTCACTTGCTTTTTCTTCTTGGATATTTTGATCAAACCATTCTGGTTTTGTAATGCTCGTACGTACTTCTTTTTTTATCGTACTCTTTTTTCTACCTGTTATTTCTTTTTGTGCTAACCTCATTGCCTCTTCCACAGTTTTTACATTGCTTCTTACCCATTGTGATGCAATTGCCTCTACAAAACTTTTTGTCAACTTATTATTATTGATACGTAATACAAAATCAATTAATACATTTACAACACCTGGCATAAGTCCCAAGTCAATTAGTAAATATTCTAATACTAATTTTTCATTCTTTGATGGTTCCTTTCCATGATTCTTACCACATAAAAAGTCATATGGTGATGTTGTTTCAAATTGATAAATGATTTTTGCTCGTGGAGAACTATCTCCCGTTGGTTTACGTAAGTATTCTGGTTGATTTTTATAAGCTAAACTTGGAAGTTTTCCATCTCTTTCAAAGGTATAATAATTTCTCGCATTCTTTCGTAATAATTGTTTATCAATCGTTTTCTTTTCAGTAATCGAATTACGAATCAGTTCTAATACCGCATCATTATCAAAATCATAAATAAATCCTAAACGATAAATTAATTCTTTTGTTTCTTTTGTAATACTTCTAAAATTTAATATTTCTTCTGGAATAAAAGAAAATACCGTATCTAATTCAATCTTAGAAATTAACTCTAACTTTCTTTTTGTACGTTTTCTAATATCTGTTCCTAAATGACTTGATAAATCCGTTGCTACAGAATCAAATACATCTGTTAATTTTTTAGTAATATCAGTATAATCTTTTAAATTAATTTTAGGCATTTTAAAATAATCAACAATTTTTTCGTATTCTAATTCACCAACGTTGTTATAAAGTGTTGTTGATAAAATAGGGTTTTGAAAAAATTCATAAGCACTAAGTGGAGAATATAATTGATATACATAATGATTAACATGGTCATATTTTACAAATGTTTTCAATAATCCAATCGCTTCTAACTTTTCTCTTGCAATTGCTATTTCATTTAAACTGATTCCCATATTGCTCATTAAATGATGATGTGTCCAAGAACTAGAACATAATTCCATCTTATCTAAATAAGACCATAACGAAAAATAAAGACTAATGGCGAGTGTTCCAATAATAGGTTGGTACAAACTAATTAATAACTTTCTATCTTGATCACTTAATATTGTTTTATTAATCACAACATAAGTATCTGCTGGCAACAAAATAGTTGTATTCATACACTCACCCCACTAATGTTAGTTTATCACATTTAAATCTATTAAAAAAGATGAAATGCAAAATTTCATACTTTAGTTTTATCTTTTCAGACTTATTTATCTTGATTTGTTTTATTACGATGTATCATATAATCATCATAAAACAATTTATCAGGTTTTTTTCCAAAGATCTCTGCAATTCGAACAGCCATATCATAAGACAATCTACGGCTACCATTTTCTATTTGACAATAAAATGGTTTACTAATTCCTAATCGTTCTGCCATATCTTTATTTGTTAATTTCTTTTTATAACGCAATTCTTTCAATGCATAATACATATTGTGACCTCCACTTCTTCACACCGTTATTATAACATAAAAGTACTTTTTTAGTCTACTGTCAGTGTACTGTTTTTGTGGTCGTTTTATGAGAAAATGAGATTGGAAATATTTACCAACTATGGAGGGGTTATGGTTACAAATAAAGATATTAGCAAACAATATAGTATTTTTAGTTCAAATATTAAATATTATCGAAAACAATTACATTATACACAAGAAATATTAGCAGAAAAAACCGATTTGAGTATTTCTTATATCAAACAAATTGAGTCTCGTGCAGAATATACAAACGTTACTTTTACTACATTATCTAAATTAGCAATGGCATTAAACGTAACCATCAAAGATTTATTCATTGAAAGAAAATAATACCTAGCGCATGCAGGTATTATTTTTTTCATACATCATACATTGTTTTAAAAAACTAAGTTTTTCAAAATCATTACTAAAAATCAAATTCGATAATTCTAATGCTTTTTCACAACAATCAGAACATTCTTCATATAATCTTTTTTCAATATAAAAATCTAATTCTTTTTCTGTTAATTTTACTGCTTCTAACATTTTTGCAAACAATCGAACAATATTTTGAATTAAAATAGGATTTAATGTACCATTACAACTTCTAATTTCAATCGTAGGAAGCGTACTACTAACACCAGATAAAAAATGATATAAATTTTTCATATTTAAACAACAACTTTTATCTAGATTACAAACTAATCCTGTAATCGCATCACTTGCTTTTCCCTTACTCATTACATTTAAAATATAATCTCTAATTGGAATCGCATATTCAAGATAATAATCTCTTATCTTTTCTTTTCCTACTCGACTAAATTCATAAATAACATCTTCGTAAGCACACCACAACATTAAAAATCGATTCCAATCTTCTAATTTAAAATCTAGGCGATGAAAATCAACATGCAAATGTATCGAACACTTCTCATTAGTTGTTCCTTCTAATGACTGTACGATTTCACACAACTGTTTTAATTCATACCAATCATTTTCATCATTATAAAAGATTGGCGATTTCAGTTCTCCACCATAATGATAATCTGTAACAGATTCATCTACATCTACGTACCAATCTTGACCATATACTAACTCACTTACTTGATAAAATTCTTTTATTTTTCCTTCTACCTCTTCAAGAGAAGCTTCCGTAAATTCTATTTCGATTCCATATTGAAACGGAATTGTTAAATCTAATTTTGGTTGATACATAAATTGAAATTCTCCTATAGATTTTTTTAAATAAGGATTTTTGTTTGTAAGAATAAAAGAGTTCTTTCCTAATTTACTAATATTATAATTCCAAGACATAATATCCCCCCCTTAATCTTTTCTTTTTACTTTCATATTACACTGCTTTAAAAAACTATATTTTTCAAAATCATTTGTAAAAATTAAATTCGATAATTCTAATTCTTTTTCCCTGTAATTAGGATGTTTTTCATATAATCTTGTTTCTATATAAGGATCTAATGCTTCTTTTTTTAAATTCACGGTTTCTAACAATCTACTAAATACTCGAACAATATTTTGAATAAAAATAGGATTTAATGTACCATTACAACTTCTAATTTCAATTGTTGAAATAGATGTTTTCATGCCAGATAAAGAGCGATATAAGTTTCTCATATTAAGACAACTCTGTTTATTTAATTTACCGATTGGATCAGTAATCGCATCACTTGCTTCTCCCTTGCTCATTACTTTTAAAATATAACCTTTAATAGGACGAGCAAACGTAAAATAGCAATTTCTCATGTTCTTTTGTCCTACACGACTAAATTTAAAAATAACATCTTCATAAGCACACCATAGTTTTAAAAACCGATTCCAATCTTCCATAGAAAAATTTAAACGCCTAAAATCAACATGAATATGCACAGAACACTTATCGTTTGAAAAACCACCTAACTGTTGAACCAACTTGCATATTTGTGCTAATAAAGTCCAATCTTTTTCTTCATTATAAGAAATTGGCGATTGTAACTCACCACCATAAATTCCTTCTGTTACTGATACATCTTTATCCACAAACCAAGTTTTTCCATAAATTAATTCTTTTGTTTGATAAAATTGTTTCAATTTATTTTCAACTTCTATCCGAGAAACACCAACAAACTCTAATTCAATTCCATATTGAAAGGGAATTTTTAAATCAATTACTGGTTCATACACAAATTTAAATTTTTTTATTTTGCTTTTTATAATAACATTTTCTTTAATAAGACGAAAAGAACTATGATTTAATATTTGCAATCCTTTTTTACCATTAAACTCCTTCACTGTTAATCCCCCTTTTTTTATAGGTGTTATTGTAACACAAATTTAAAAAAATGCAAGAAAAAAAGAATCATACTATCTATGATTCTATAATTCTACGTTATGATATACATGTTGAACATCTTCTACATCATCTAACATAGTAAGTAATTTTTTAAAAGTATCCAATTCTTCTCCTGCTAATGTTATTTTTTCTTTTGGAAGCATTACAATTTCATCCATTTCAAATTCAACATTAGGAATTTTATTATTAATTGCTTCTTTAATTTCAAACAAATTAGTTGGATCTGCATAAATCACTGTTAATCCATTATTTTCTTCAATATCATCTACATCTACACCAGCATCAATCATTACTTCTAATGCTTGTTCTGCATCCATTCCTTTAAATCCTACAATACATAAATGTTCATACATATAAGCAACACTTCCAATTGCTCCCATTTTTACATGACATTTATTTAATACTGCACGAATACTACTTACAGAACGATTGACATTATCTGTTAAACAATCAACGATAACCGTTGAACCACTTGGTCCAAATAGTTCATATCTAGCACTTGTATAACTCTCATCAGCACCACTATTTACTTTATCAATTGCACGTTTAATAATGTCTGATGGTACTTGTTCTTTTTTTGCACGTTCTACTAAACGTTTTAAAGAAGCATTACTTTCTAATTCTGTACCACCTGTTTTTGCAGCTTGGTAAATTTCTCTTGCATACATTGAATATAATTTAGACTTTGCTGCTCCTGTTTTTTGAATACTTGCTTTTCTTACTTCATACGCTCTTCCCATACTATCACTCTTTCTACGTGTTATATTTTACGCGATTTTCTTTTTTTTGACAACTATTTCTTATATAGTCTGTTAGAATTTTTCTATTTTTTGACAATCCATTTATTTAATCACTATCATAATACCTTTTTTGCTGACATTTCTTTTTCTAATAATTCTTCTAATATTGATGATGAAGCTTTTGTAAATGGGTGTAATATAATATGCATCATGTCATCATATTCTAAAGGTTGTAACGTAACTTCTATCATATCAGTCATTACTTCTAATCGTTCAAATAAGCGTAAAAATTTATTCGTAATATTCTCCTGAATTCTTTTTTGTTTTTCCTCTAATTGTTGTAAAAGTTCTAATTCTTCTTCCTTCGTATTTGCTTTTTGTTTAGCAATTACTTGGTGTGCTTCTTTTTTAGCTTGATAACGAATTGGTAAATATGGAACAACCATTACTGTTTCAATCTCATGGTCATAAATATATTTTAAGAAAAAAGCCATGGTCATAAGAAACGATGGTGTTACATTTCTCAACTTATTTCGATAATAACTATGATACATTTCTTCATCCACTGGCACTTTATTAAAATTCATTTTAATAATCTGTTCAATCTCTTCTGGTTTTTTGAAATGTTTTCCTTCCTGAATATTATAAATATAGCAAGTTTGATTTTGAATTCCAAATGATATATTTGGTAATTCATATTCTAAATCATCCTTTTTTATGATAGAAGAAAATCGATATGGCGTTTCTAACATAATTCCTTGTTTTTCAATTTTTGCAGAACAAGAAAGTTTATTATTTTCTAAAAAGTAAGAAGTACTTGGTTCCTGCAGTAATTTCTTTCCACTTTCTAAAAAATCAATTCTCCTTTTCAAATATTGTTCTGGATTTAAAAAATCATCGTATGTTGCATTATTAAATGCAAGTGCAATTATTTTTTTTACATATTCTTTCTTGCTAATAATTTCCTCATCAATGGGATAAGTATTCATCATTTCCATTACATACTCTTCTAATAATTGATAAAATTGATTTTCCCGATGAATTATTAATACCGGCATCATAAGATTACTTGTTACTCCTACATCATATCGAATATTATATGTAAATGTTATTTCTTCTTTTGTATAAGGATCATATTCTTTAATATAGACTTTTCCTTCTTTTACGCTAGGTATGATTTCTTCTTCAAATATTTTTTTAATGATTAATTCCATTCACACTTTTCCTTAATGCATCTTTTGCAGCTTCTTGTTCTGCTTCTTTTTTACTATGAGCAGTTCCCCTACCATATACAATATCATCAATTTTCACTTCTACAGTAAATACTTTATTATGAGCAGGTCCTTCTTCATCAATTACAATATATTGTAAACTACGTTTATCAGTTTGTACTTTTTCTTGTAAAATAGATTTATAATCATCAAAAAAGTCTATTGTTTCATTTTCAATAATCGGTATAACATGAGTATGAATAAATTCTTTAACATAAGGAAATCCTTGATCTAAATACATCGCTCCGATAAAAGATTCAAAAATATCCGCAACAATCGTTTTGCGATATTTTCCACCATTCTCTTCTTCTCCATGTCCTAAACGTAATGCTTCATTTAATCCTAGTCGTAATGAATATTCATAAAGAGCATTTTCACATACATATTGACTACGTAATTTAGTCATAGTCCCCTCTTCTTCGTGACTACTACGATATAAATAATCACTCATAATTAATTCTAATACAGCATCTCCCAAATATTCTAATCTCTCATAACTTTCTACATGATGCTCGTTTGCATAAGAAGTATGAGTAAGTGCTGTTTCATATAAAGAAAGATTCGTTGTTTCAATCTTTAATGTTTCTAATAACTTCATCAGTATCACCTTTTTCATTTTAGCACATTTCCTATTATTTATCTAGTTTCCTTGGAAATGGTTTCCTTGTTTTTCGATACGTTTTCACAAAATCACATATCCCACCAACTGAGTTAGTACCACTTGTTTTAATTGAATGACATTCTTCCTTTTCATCATTAGCACATAAAAGTAATTTCTCTATTAATTGTTGTTGTGTAATATCTTTTTTTGTCACCAAAATTTTATTTTTATCTAACGCATATTCTTCAAGTAATAATTCTACCTCTTGTTTTAATTGTTGCTCTTCCTTTTCATCTTTGGTATCAAGATAAATTAAAAATGGACAATCAGGAAATTGCGTCGCACATAAGACAGTTTCTCTAAGGGTAATATTTATTTCACTTACGAAAAGTAAGATACCCACATCTTGCTTTAGCAATTGCTTAAAGTATTGGCTACAAGAGGAACATGAAATCAATTGAACACCAAATTCTGCTCCTTCCAGTTCCATTGATGATGAATCTCCAATCATTAATATTTTTTTTATCATTTTAACACCTTCCTCCATAATAATATTATTTTTAATATTCTATTTTTATTTTCCATAAAACTCATAATGAATAAAAAGGTTTATTAAATTACGTACTCTTTTATTACATGATAAGTTTTCTTGTAATCGGTCTTTTGTTACTATACCACATTTTTAAAAAAAAGGCTACCATTAGAAATAAGACTTGTGTTTACAATCACTATGATTTTTAGTATAATAAGTTTGTGATTAATATGAAACATATTTTAATAAAATTAATACGAGGATATCAAAAAATTCCTGGTTCCTTTCATAATTCTTGTAGACACATTCCTACTTGCTCTAATTATGCAATTGAAGCAATTGATTATTATGGTTCATGGAAAGGAAGTATCCTTGCAATTAAGAGGATTTTAAAATGCAATCCATGGGGAACTTATGGATATGATCCGGTCATAAAAAAGGAGAAGAAAAAATGAAAAAAGTATTGAAAATTGGACTTTTACTAGGAATGATTGTTCTTAGTACAACAGGATGTTTTAAACGAGATAATTTTGAAGATATTGAAATTTATACAACTGCTTATCCGATAACATATATTACAGAGTATTTATACGGAGAGCATAGTACGATTCATAGTATTTATCCAACGGGGATTAATATCAAAAACTTTGAACTTTCAAAAAAACAAATGAATCATTATAGTAATAAAGGGGATTTATTTATCTTTAATGGACTTAGTAAAGAAAAGGACTATGTCATTCCGATGATTACGAATAATCCTGATTTAAAAATTATTGATACATCTCTTAGTATGGAATATACAAATGAAGTTGAAGAACTTTGGTTAGATCCTTCTAACTTCTTAATGTTAACACAAAATATTCGCGATGGACTTAGGGAGTATATAAATAATCATTATTTAAAAGAAGAAATTAATGAAAAATATGAAGATCTACGTGTGAAAGTATCTGAAATTGACGCAAAATTAAAATTGCTTGCAGAAAGTAGTACTGATAAAACAATTGTAGTATCATCTGATTTATTTAAATTCTTAGAAAAATATAATTTAACCGTTATCTCTTTAGAAGAAAATAATAATTTAACAGATAAGACCGTTGAGGACGTAAAAAATATGATATACCAAGGAGAAATTGATTATATATATATTCCAGAAAATGGAAAAGTTACAAATACAATCAAAGAAATTCAAAAGGAAACAAATGTTGAATTATTAAAAATTCATTCTATTTCTAATATTAGTGAAGAAGATGAAACAGCAAACAAAGATTATATTACATTAATGAATGAAAATATTGATTTACTCAAGAATGAATTATATGACTAAATAGTTGACTTATCACCAATATTATGATAAAGTTATAAGGCATAGGACAAAAACCAACAAAATAAAGGAGGAATTCAAAATGGCTAGAAAAGTAAGTGCTAAAAAACCATTAGCAGGAAATAGAAGATCTCACGCATTAAATGCTACTAAACATTTCCAAAAAACAAACTTACAAAAAGTAACAATTAATGGAAAATCAGTTAGACTAAGTGCTAGAGAAATCAGAACTTTAAATAAAGCAAATAAAACTGGAGAAATCGCTTAAAAAGATAGGAATTATTTCCTATCTTTTTTGTTACATTAAATCAATTTGCTCTACTCTTGTTTCTATCATTTTTTCTTGTTTCATATTTTGAATTCCAATAAAACAAGCAAACAATAAAATTAAGAACCAAGCAATGATAAATGCGATAACTGATTTTGTAAAATGAAATCTTGCAATGGCCCCGATATAATCAAATACAGAATTAAAAACTGGAATAATAAGCATGGCAGCTAATGCTCCATCTGTAAGTGGAGTCATATATCGTAAAATTACAATTAATACTCCTAAAAATAATCCATATAATACTTGACCAATTGGTGTGACTGGACTTGTTTCATCATAAGCAGCAATAAAAATACTACCAAAAACTAAAGATCCTGAACAAATTTGAAATAACGGATACCATAACGATAAATGACTAAACTCTCCAATCATAAACGTCATACCAAATACCGTTGCAATTGTAACTAACGGAATACGCCATTTCAATTCTTTTTTTATTGTTAAATAAATCGCAAGCATCATACATAGTAAAATACTTGTTGTACCTACTCCCCCAGGTACAAATCCTAAAATGAAATCTAATAATGAACCATATGGTTCTACAATCGTTTGATAATTACCTAAATCAGAAATCGTACTAGCCATTCCAAGGGGAGTACCCAATTCAACTTCTAATGGATTCAAATAATCTAAAGTGGGAATAAAAGATAATAAATGTAATCCCATAATGAAAATCCAACCAACTAAAACTGGAGATAAATAAATTTTACCGAATAATTTACGCATGAAATATTCAAAAATAATGACTACAGCAGCACCAAGTACTACAAATAAAAGTGGTGTATATAATGGTAATATTAATGTATAAATAATACCTAAATTTAAACTATGAAAATAGTTAATCTTTTTATTTGGTTCTAATAATTGATGACAAATTAAATCCACTAATAATGTCATAATCATTCCTGATAATACAAATAGAATTGGAAAAAATAACCCAGATAGTCCTACTTGTTTTGATAAATATGGTAATAAACCATTTTTAATCACAGAAAATAAAATTAAAATGCAGAGTAAGCAAAATAATTGAATGGAACGTTTTTGATTATTCTTTTCAGTAATTACATAAGTACCTGTCCCTACTTGAAAATCCTTCATTTGCTACCCCCTACCTTTTGCTTTGCTTCTTGTACCATATCCCTTACTTTAATTCTCGAAGGACATAAATAAGTACATAAACCACATTCAATACAACGTTGTGGCTCTAATTGTTTTAATATTTTAGGATGATTTAAGTGTTCCTTAATTAAAACTGGTGATAATCTAGTTGGACAATATTCAACACATTTACCACAATGAACACATACTTCACTTACCTCTTTCCCAGTATTTGGTTTTAAAACTAACACACAATTTAAATTTGATGTTACTACCAAATCAGAACTTGGAATTGCTCTTCCCATCATTGGTCCACCAGCAATTAATTGAATCTTCTTATCTCTTTTATATCCCCCAATATGTTCAATTACTTCTTCTACAAGCACACCATTTTTTACAATTACATTTTGTGGCTTTTTTAATGCATCACCTGTAAATGTTATCATACGTTCTGTTAAGGGATGTTGATACTTTAATGCTTGATAAATAGCATAAATCGTAGAAATATTATTTACAACGATACCAACATCCATAGAATACTTTTGATAACTAACATGTTTTAAATATTGTACTAATTTTTTTTCATATCCTAATGTATAAATATCGGGAACTAATACTAATTTGATTCTTAAATAAGTACCAATAAAATTATTAATCGTATGAATTAATTCCGTATTTGTTTTTTTAACAGCAATGATAGCCTCTGGTATTTGATTAATTTCCATAATTGCATCAATTGCCTCTAATATTTCTTCACACTTTGAAGCAGCTAAAACAGAATCACAAGTAATATATGGTTCTGCTTCAATCGCATTAATAATCAAAGTATTAATCTTTCTTTTACTACTATATTTAACATAAGTAGGAAAACCAGTTCCACCAAGTCCCACTACTCCACACTCTTTTAATAATTCAATAAATTCTTCTTTACTATACTTAGTAAGATTTCTTTTTACACCTTTGTTTACTTGATACTTTTCTTTATAATCATTTTCTATTACAATACATTTTTCCAATTTTCCATTTTGATAATATTTTTCTTCAAAACCAACTACTGTTCCACTAATACTAGAATGAATGGGAATTCTAAGATTTCCTTTTCTTCTAGCAATAATACTTCCCTTATATACATAATCACCTTTTTTTACTAACAAAGTGATATTATCATCGTCTTGACTAATAAGAGGAATATAAACATAAGCAGGTTTATTATAAATACTAGCTTGCGTTTTACTAGATATTTTTTTCCACTTATGTAATTTTACACTCAACATATTTTCACCTCTTCTTGTTAATATTATACCGATTTTAGAATAAAAAAAAAAGTATTTTTATTCATTTACTACAATCAATTGATATATTTTTGGTATACTAGCAACCTATCTTTTTTATTTTAAGATTAAATAAAAATAGGAAAAGAAATTTCTTCCCCTATTTCATATCTTGCTTTAAAAAATCTTTAATTTTATCTAATACATCTTCTACTTTTATTTCTTCTATTTCTTGATTACGTATTTTAAATTCTACAATATTATCTTTTGCCTTTTTTCCAACTGTAATACGAACTGGTACACCAATTAATTCGATGTCATTAAATTTAACACCTGCTCGCTCATCACGATTATCTAAAACAACAGAGATTCCCTTTTCATTACATAATTCATATAATTGATTAGCAAGTGTTACTTGAGTATCATCTTTTTCATTAATTAAGACAATTCCCACTTGGAATGGTGCAATATTACTAGGCCATAAAATTCCTTTTTCCGTACAATTTTGTTCTGCTATAGCCGCCATAATTCGACCAATACCAATTCCATAACATCCCATAACTACAGAATGTAATTGATTATTTTGATCTAAATATTGTAATCCTAAAGAATCAGAATACTTTGTTCCAAGTTTAAATGTATTTCCAACTTCAATTCCTTTTTTAAATACTAATGAATGACCACAATTTGGACAAGTATCTCCTTCTATAACATTCTTAATGTCCCCCTCATAATCAACAGTAAAATCACTAATATTTACATTTTTATAATGATAATCCGTACGATTTGCTCCCACAATAAAATTTTTCATATAACGAATATCTTGATCCATAACAATCTTACAATCTAACCCAATTGGTCCGGCAAATCCAACTTTCGCATTTGTAATACGTTCTACATCATCTAAAGCAGCTAGTTCTACTTCATTTACTCCTAATAATTTCGAAAGTTTTAATTCATTTACATCACGATTTCCTGGTACCATAACCGCAGCAAAGTCATCACCAGCTTTATAAATTAATGTTTTGACAAATTTTTCTTTTCCTTCTCCTAAGTAATTAGAAATTTCCTCTATCGTACCAGCATTTGGTGTAAATACTAATTCTTTTGGTAGTTCTGCTACTTTTTCTTCTTTCTTATCACAAATACATTTACTTACCTCTAAATTAGATGCATAATCACAATTATCACATAATACTAATACATCTTCACCTATTTCAGTTACAGCTTGGAATTCTTCTGATAATAATCCTCCCATTGCTCCTGTATCAGCAGTTACAATTTTATAGTCTAATTTTACACGATCAAAAATTCTTTTATAAGCATCAAACATTAATTGATAACTATGATCTAATCCTTCTAACGAAGTATCAAAACTATATGCATCTTTCATTAAAAACTCTCTTACACGTATTAACCCAAATCTTGGTCTAGCTTCATCACGAAATTTAGTACCAATTTGATAAATATTAAATGGCATATCTTTATAAGAACGAATTTTTTCTTTCGCCGCTTGTACAAATAATTCTTCATGTGTTGGTCCTAAAGAAAAACTACGATTATTTCTATCTTTTAAAGTAAACATACTATTACCAAAATTATCTCTTCTACCACTTTTGATATATACTTCTTCAGGAATTAAACATGGCATTAAAAGTTCATTCGCACCAGCAAGATTCATTTCTTCTCGGACAATTTGTTCAATATTTTTCATAACTCGTAACCCAAGTGGCATGATCATATACACTCCAGCACTTGTTTTTTTTATAAATCCCCCTCGAACTAATAAATTACCACTTTTTGAATCTTCATCTTTTACATCCTCACGTAAGGTATAAAAGAAGCTATTTTTTAATTTCATAAACTTCCTCCTTCATGTTATTTCATGCTTATATACTTTGTATTATACCATAAAAAAAGATTACAACCAAATAACCTTTTTTAAAAACCACTTCGCTTAAACAATTTTTCTATATCATAATTAGAATAAAAAATGGTAGTTGGTCTTCCATGTGGGCAATGGAATGGATTATCACAATTTTTTAAATCCTCTAATAAAGCACTAGCCTCTTCCATTGTAATAAATTGGTTTGCTTTGATTGCCATCTTACAACTTAATGTTGTAGCTACTTTTTCGTTAAATTTTTCTATTGAAAAATTCTTTTCACAAGTAACAATTAATTCCATAATTTTACGAATTGCTTGTTCTTCATGATCTTTTGGTAACCACACTGGATGAGCTTTAACGATAATTGAATTTACTCCAAATTCCTCTACATCAAATTTCATCTTTTTTAATAAGTCAAAATGCTCTTTTAACACAATAAATTCATTTGCTGGTAGTTCAATCGTAATTGGGAACATTAAAGGAATAGAATTCGTACTAGGATTTCCCATTTCTTTTTTATACCGTTCATAATTACAACGTTCTTTTGCTGCGTGTTGATCAATCATATACATTCCCAATTCATTTTGACAAATAATATAAGTTCCATGAACAATCCCAACCGGATACATAAGCGGAAATCTTTCCTTTTTATTGGAAACATCTTCGGAAAATAATAATTCATTCGCTTGTTCTTCTTTTTTTTCTGTAACAATTAATGCTTCATTTACTGAAATATCATCTTCTTCTGTTTCATAAATATTGGTATCAAAATTAATTGTGATTTCTTCGTATTTTGGTTTTGTAATACTTTCTTTTATCTTCAAAGACTCCATCTTCTGCTCTTCTTTTTTTTCTTCTATCATATGAGGAATTAATGTTTTACGAGAAAGTTTATTTTGAATCATATGTTGTATTAACGTCATAAGTTCTTCTAATTTACTAAATTTAATATCCATTTTCGTAGGGTGAATATTAACATCAACTAAACTAGGATCAACTGTAATATTAAATACAACAATGGGATATCTCGTATCTGGTTTATAAGAATGATAAGCATCATTAATTACGCGATTTAATTCGGTATTTCTAACAACTCTTCCATTGACTAAAGTAATCATTCCATTACGATTAGAACGATGCACTTCCGGTAAAGACATATACCCCGTAATTTCATAATCGCTATCCTCGCCTTTTACTTCTACCATCTTCTTTGCAACTTGAATTCCATATACATCTTTAATCGTTTTTAGCAAATTTCCAGTACCATCCGTATTTAATATAACATTTCCATTATTAATTAAAGTAAACTTAATATTGGTATGTGATAATGCGATTTTATTAACATAATCTGTGATATTAGCAAGTTCCGTATAAAGACTTTTTAAATGTTTTAAACGAGCTGGAGTATTATAAAATAAGTTTTTAATGGACATAATGGTTCCTTTTCTCGCATCCCCATTGCGAACTTCTTTTAACACGCCACCATTCATTTCTACAATGGTACCTACTTCTCCAGTTGAAGTCCGAAGTTCAACTTGACTAACACTGGCAATACTAGCAAGCGCTTCACCACGAAAACCTAATGTCTCAATATGATATAAATCTTCTTCATCATGTATTTTACTAGTCGCATGCCGTCCAAAGCAATTAATCGCATCTTCTTTTTCCATTCCAATTCCGTTATCCGTTACTTTTACTTCTTTCGTTCCCGCATCAACAAGTTCAATTTTGATTTCTGTACTTTCTGCATCAATACTATTTTCTACCAATTCTTTTACAACGGAACTACAGCGTTCTACTACTTCTCCAGCGGCTATTTTATTTGCTAAAATTTCATCCATTACTTTTATCTTTGGCATACATCCACCTCTAATCATTTCTATTACTTATTATATCATATTTTCTTTTTTTCTTTTTGATAACATCCGCTCTTTTCGAAACTCTTTTGATAACAATGAAATAAAAGATTAAGACTATCCTTAGTAAATACTAATACACCATTCTTTTCTTGCATCATAAGTCCCAAGGACTCCATAAATTCATAAGTAAATTGATATGAACTATCTTCGTTCCACTCTAATAAATTTTCATATAATATTTCTTTCTCTTTTGTTTCTAATAAATAAGATGATACAACTAAAGCAAGCGTATGAGAAATCAGTCGAATGGTTGCTTCACTATCACAATAGGCACTATCTTCTCTAATTAACATATCATTTAAATAAAAACTATTGTAATGATTTTCTAATGAAAGTAATTCTCTTTCCTCTTTTGTTCCAATTTGGTGTTTAGCTAAAAAGTCTTGAAACAATTGATCCATTAAAAATGGAATAATTTCATGAATATAATAAAATTCTTCTGTTTCTCCTTCTAAATTCGTCAAATGCATGAACTCATGAATAAAATTACTACCATCAATAATGGTATTCGTAAGAGGTAAATAAACACAATACTGATTATTTTCATAAACGCATGCGGCTAAATTTTCTTCGTTAAAAGAACTTGGTAATTCTGTTTCATTTGGTTGATAAAAATGAATCATGTCCTTTTGAAAAACTTCTTCTAATACACTTAACAAAGATGGAAAATATTGGGTAAGAAAAGAAGTAACAAGCATCAATGTTTCTTCTTTCGAAAAGATAGTTTGACAACAGTCTTTAAACTGACTAAATCGTAAAATATCATCTCGTTTTTTTGTTTGTATTTCATAAATTTGAAGTAAAAATTGAATAAATTCTAATTTTCCTTTTTGATTCGAAAATTCAATATTATGTTTAATTTTATTTTCTTTCATACACTCACCTGCTTAAGTAGTTATTATAAAATAAACCAAGAAAAAAAGAAAGTATTTTTTCCTTTCTTACTCTACTTCGTATTGTTTTAAAAATTGATATAAATTTTCTGCTGTCTTACTTGGCAATATTTTGCTTAACTCTTCTTTTGATAGTGATTTTAACTTTGTAATCGTATGATATTTCTTAAGTAGTTCTTTCTTTCTTTTTTCGCCAATTCCTTCAATACTATCTAAAATACTTTCTAATGAACCTTTACTACGGATTTGTTTATGGTAGTGAATAGTAAAGTTATGAACTTCATCTTGCATTCTTTCTAAATAGTAAAATAAATTACTACGTTTATTAATATCAATCTCGACAATCGGATCAAAGGCTAATAACTTACTTGTCGCATGATGATCATCTTTCTTTAGTCCTACTACTGGAATATTCATTCCTAAACTTGCTAGTACTTCTCTTGCAACATGCATCTGTCCAATTCCCCCATCGACAATAATTAAATCTGGACGTTCTGAATCATCTTTTAATACACGGAAATATCTACGATAAATGACTTCTTTCATCGTACCATAATCATCATTATGATCTAATGTAATCTTAAATTTACGATAATCATTTTTACTAGGAACACCATTTTTAAATACCACCATACCAGATACATTGTAGGTACCAAATAAGTTAGAGTTATCAAATAATTCAATACGATCTAATGTTGCTAAATGTAATACTTCTTTTAATTCTTCGTTAGCTCCACTTGTTTTTTCTTCATCTTTTTGAATCAATTCAAACTTATTATCTAAAGAAATTTTTGCATTTTCTTTCGCCATAGTAATTAATCGATATTTCACACCACGTACTGGCTTTTTAACAGTTACACCTAAAAATGATTCTAGTAATTTCTCATCTACTTCTTCTGGTACTAAAATTTCTTTTGGAAGTAATACTGATTTTTCATAGAATTTTGCAATATATCTTGTAAGTTCTTCTTCTAATTCATCGACAATTGGATAAATATGAGAATGTCTTTCAACAATTTTTCCACCACGAATAAAAAACACTTGAATTGATAGATAACCCTTTTCTAAATAATAGCCAAAAATATCTCGATCAACCAAATCACCAATTTCTACTTTTTGCTTTGTTAAAGTAATATTAATATAATCTAATAACTCTTTTAATTCTTTTGCTTTTTCAAAATTAAGTCGTTCACTTTCTTTAAGCATTTCATCGGTAATCTTCTTCGTAATTAAAGAATGATCTCCTTTTAAAAAACGAATAATATCTTGTTCCATATCATGAATTACTTTTTTATCAATCTCGTAACTGCAATATCCTAAGCACTGTCCAATATGATAATATAAACATGGTTTCTTATTAAAAGTTCGACACTTTCTTAAAGGATACATTCGGTTTAATAAATTTACAGTTTCTCTTGCAGCTGAAACATTAGGATATGGTCCATATAATCGATTATGCTTATTCTTTTTACGATTAATATTACGAACAACTGTTAGTCTAGGAACAGCTTCTTTTGTAAGTTCAATGTAAGGATAACTTTTATCATCGCGTAATAGAATATTATACTTTGGATCATATTTTTTAATTAAATTTAACTCTAAAATCAACGATTCTGTTTCACTTGTTACAACAACATATTCAAAATCCACAATTTCACTGACTAAACGAGCAGTTTTCCCGGTATGAGTGCCACGGAAATAAGAACTAAGTCGATTCTTTAATTTTTTCGCTTTTCCCACATAAATAACAACACCAGCTTGATTTTTCATTAAATAACAACCAGGCTGTTGTGGAACTAATGATAATTTTTGTTTAATGTGTTCCTTTACTTTGTCATTCATCTTATCACCGCATTTCTTTTTTTATTATACCATATCTAAAAAAACTCAGTAAGAAATACTGAATTTAATTTTGTAAAAATTGATCTTCATTAATTTTATTAGCTACATCAACCCAACTAATTTTATAAAATTTATAACGATCATTAAACTGTTCTTGTGTTGTAATTGGAATTTGTAATTGTTGAAATAATCGTTCTAATTCCTGGTAAGCACCTCGTTGTTCTTCTATACTAGAAATTTCTTTAGCAATACTAACAACATAGCCATAATGATAAGTTTCGTCTAACGTAACTGTATAATTTTGATATTGATAAATTGCTCTATGACGAAACCATTTTATATCAATATGCATTCCCAAATTTTTCAACATCAATTTCATTGTTTTAATATCTTTTAATGCCACTGGTACAATTAAGTCTTCCTTTGTATAAAATCCTCCTCTAAGTCTTAAGAATGCTAACTCATGGTCAAATACAAAACGAAAATCAACATCACTTTTATATTTATAAATAATTTGATTAAAATCTTTTCGTTCCTTGCTATTCGTCTCAAAATAAGATTTCAATTCTTGATACTTTAATTGATTAATAAACGTTCTTTTTTCAGCTACCACATTCTCACCTACTATCTTATTTTATTGTAACACTATTTTGTTATTTGTCAAAATCATGTATAATAACATTGGTGATATTGTTATGAAAACAATAAAAAATAATAAAACAACAGAGTATACGATTCAAAAATCTCAGTTTATTACAGATTTTTCCATTGTTCATACCAAAGAGGAAGTCATTGCAAAATTACAACAAGTGAAAATAACTTACCCTGGTGCAACTCATTATTGTTATGCCTATATCATTGACCAGGAGAAACGTTGTAGTGACGATGGCGAACCAAGTAAAACTGCTGGTATGCCCATGTTAAATGTATTAGAATCAAACAATTTAAATCATATTTTATGTATTGTAATTCGATATTTTGGGGGAATTAAATTAGGTGCTGGTGGCCTAGTTCGAGCATATACTAAAGCAGTTACTTCAGCACTTGAACAGAATAGTCTAGTAGAAATGATAAAAGGTTATGAAATAAAACTAAAATTTTCATATGACGCATTAAAGCAAATAGATTATTTATTAAAAACCATACAAATAATAAAGAAAGAATTTCAAGAAACGATTACATATATAATTCACATCGAAAAGGAAGAAAAAGAGACAATTTTAAAAGAGTTAAATTCTTATCTATTAGATAGTAATTTAGAACAAGAAATTTATATGACCAAAGAAATGGACTAAGCATTTCTTTTTTATTATCATTTTATATCTACTTATCATTGTAATCATTACAATATAATATAACAATAACTATTTCGCATTAATTAAATTAAAAAAAAGAGTAATCATTTGATTACCCTTATGCATTTTTTATTTGGTTCATTACTTCATCAGCAAAGTTTTCTTCTCTTTTTTCCATTCCTTCACCAACTTCGTAACGTTTCATAAGTACGATTGTACCACCGTTATTTTTAACATATGTAGCAACATTAATATCACCATCTTTAACAAATGGTTGTTCTTCTAAACAAATTTCTTTATAGAATTTGTTAATTCTTCCTTGTACCATTTTTTCAGCAATATCAGCAGGTTTTCCTTCATTAATTGCTTGTTCTTTTAAGACAGTTCTTTCTCTTTCTACATCTTCTTGTGGAACTTCATCTCTTCTTACACAAGTAGGTCTCATAGCTGCAGCATGCATTGCTACATCTCTTGCTACTTCTTCACTTGCTCCATCAACTAATGTTAATACAGCAATTTTTCCACCCATGTGAATATAAGAACCAAATGATTGCCCATCTTCTTTTGTGACTTTTTCAAATCTTCTAAAACTTAATTTTTCTCCAATTGTTGCAGTCTTATCAACGATCATTGCTTCAATTGTTTTTCCATTTGCTTCTAATGCTAAAACATCTTCATTTGTTTTAGGATCGTTTGCTAAAATTGTATTTAAAATTACATCAACTAATCCTGTAAATTCTTCATTTTTAGCAACGAAATCAGTTTCAGAATTCATTTCTACAATAACAGCATTATTACCATCAATTTTGATAGCAGCAATACCTTCAGCAGCAATACGATCTGCTTTTTTTGCAGCTTTTGAAATTCCTTTTTCACGTAACCAATCAACTGCAGCTTCTAAATTTGCATCACATGCTTCTAATGCTTTCTTACAATCAAGCATTCCAGCTCCAGTTTTTTCTCTTAGTTCTTTTACTAAACTAGCAGTTATCATATATTTTCCTCCTCTAAAATGAAAGATGACTGTAAGTCATCTCATTACCTTTATTTTAAAGCATCGATTAATTCTGCTTTTTTCATAGTTGAGTAACCTTTAATTTCTTTTGCTTTTGCAAGTTCACGAAGTTCTCCAACTGTTTTTTTAGAATAATCTACTACTTCAGCTTTTTCATTTTTTTCAGTAGCTTCTACAGTTTTTACTTCTTCTTTTGCAACTTCTTTTGTATCATTTTTTACTTCTTTTTTATTATCAACTTTTTTATCTTTGTTAAATGGTTTCTTTTCAAAACGTTTATTACGATCAAATCTTCTTCTATCTTCTTTTTTATGAACTGAATCTACAGCTTTTTGCATAATTTCTGATGCATTCTTGTCATCATCATTTACATAGCTGTTCATTTTTAATCCATTTGCTTCGCAAATTGCATTTGCCATAACACCTGTAATTAATCTTACAGCACGAATTGCATCATCATTAGCAGGAATTACATAATCTACCATATCTGGATCACAGTTAGTATCTACAATACCAAATACTGGAATATTTAATTTTCTTGCTTCACGAATTGCAATATCTTCTTTTGATGGATCTACAATAAACATTGCATCTGGTAATTTGTGCATATCACGAATACCACATAATAATTTATCTAATTTTGCGTATTCTTTTTTAAGTCCAATTACTTCTTTTTTAGGTAATACATCAAATGTACCATCTTTTTCCATATTTTCAATTTGTTCTAAACGTTTTACTCTTCTTCTGATTGTTTTAAAGTTTGTTAAAGTTCCACCTAACCATCTTTCTGTTACATAAAAAGATTCACTACGAATTGCTTCTTCTCTAATTGCTTCTTGTGCTTGTTTTCTAGTTCCAACAAATAACACTTTTCCACCATTATCAGCAATTTTCTTTAATGCAGCATAAGCTTCTTCAATTTTCTTAGCTGTTTTTTGTAAATCGATAATATAAATTTCATCTCTTGAAGTATAAATGTACTCTTTCATTTTTGGGTTCCATCTTTTTGTTTGGTGTCCAAAATGTACCCCAGCTTCTAATAATAAATTCATTGACACAACGGCCATATTCTCTTCCTCCTTTTGTTAGTCCTCTGTTACTTCTGCTTTTTACACCACCACAAATGGCACTCGGCATAAAAATCCATAACATGTGTATTTGAAAAAGCCACTAATAATATATCATAATTTATAGAAAGTCGCAAGAAAAAAACAAGTAATTCTACTTATTTTCTATATCTTTTTACTTTATTTTTTGTCAAAGTAAGTTTTTCTACTTGTTCTTGTATTTCTGACATAGTTGGACAAATTCCCAATTCTTTGTTCTGTTGATAAAAATTAAATAGTGTAACAAATTCACCAAGTGAAAATACCTGATTTAATGGATGAACAAATATTGTTTTAGCTTGATCTTCTATTACTTCTTTAATTTCATTCTTTCCATTTTTATTTTTTAAAAAGATAATAATATCTCCAGTTTCAATATCACGACATAACATGTAATAAATATTCTCATACATATCATCAGAAATATGATTTAAGTCAACTTCTACACCTTTTTCCTCATAATCATAAATACCAAGAAAAGCTAGAAATTTAGTTTCTTCTTTTTGTTGCATTATATCACCTCACGTATTATTCAATATAGCATTTTTATAATAAATTGTCTTGTAAATCATGATTTTTTCATATTTTTACATAATTTCTTACAAGATATATCCGTTAAACGATTTTCTTCTTTTTTATAAATATGAAAAATATGCTCTGAATTTCTCGCTTGAAATTGATAACTCATTTTATCAAGATTCATAGTAGTGGTAGAGTTTACTAAATAGGTTTCATTCCCTACCCCAATTGCATATAATCCTTCTTTTAAATATATAATAGGAATTTTAATTCCACAATCATCGCATATTCCTTTTTTATCAAAAGCAGTTTCTTCTATTACTCTAATATTATGATGTTGACAATTATTTTTTTTCATGGTATTTTACCCTCCCTTATATAATATACAACAAAATAATTTTATGCAGAAAAAAAGAAATTGTTCCTATTAACAATATCTTTTTATAAATTATTTAATTTTTCACGAATTATTTTATTTACAAATCCTAAATCAGCTTTTCCCTTCACTTTTGGAGTGATGGCTCCCATTAATTTTCCCATATCCTTTACACTAGTTGGTTTTACTTCATCAAATACAGAATCGATAATAGCAATTACTTCTTCTTCACTCATTTGTTCTGGCATATAAACATTTAATAAATCAATTTCACTTTGTGTTTGACTAATTAAATCTTCTCTTCCACCCTTTTCGAATTCAACAATCGATTCTTTTCTTGTTTTTATTTGTTTGGCAATAATTGTAATAATTTCATCATCCGTTAAATCTCTTTTTTTATTAATTTCTTCTAATTGGATTGCCCCTTTTACCATACGAATAACTGATAATTTTTCTTTTTCTTTATTTTTCATTGCTTCTTTTAAATCATTTAATAATCTTTCTTTCATATGCTCCTCCTTAAGACAAAAAGAGACTAACTATTAGCCTCTTCCTCTTGTCATTAATTATAACGATTTTCCTTACGCGCTCTTTTACGACTATTTCTGATTGCTTCTTTTTTCGCTTTTCTTCTTTTTACTCCAGGTTTCATATAACCATCTAATCTATCGCGTACTTGTTTTTGGAGGCCATCTTTAGCGTTTCTTTGTTTCAACGTACGAAGTGCACCGTCAACGTTACCGTTTCTTACAACAACTGTAGCCATTAGATAATCCCTCCCTTCTAAAACTATCGATATTATAACACGGATAATAAGGGATTTCAACCAAAAATTACGATATTAAAAATATTTTACATCGAAAAAGAAAAGGAAAACACAAATTGTCGTAATAAAATTCCAAATTCCAACCCAATTCGATATATAAAATAAAAGAAAATTAGTGAAAAACAAAATAGAACTAAATACAACATTGCTTTTTTAATAAGGACAAGCATTATGATCCTTTATTCTACGAATTGCACTTCCAAAACTTCGACCAACATCTAAAAAAATATCTAATATTCTAACAAAAGAAGATACCATGGTTCCTGTTATATTAATGCCACCTCGTATATTTTGTAATTGTTCTTTGTCTAATTTCATTCTCGGCACTGATATGGTCTTAAAAAACCATCAATAACACCGATGATAAAAACAATTCCTGCAACAATGATAGAAGCAGCACCAATGGATACCCCTCCTCCATAAATTGTCTTTAACTCACAGTTTTCTATCTGTTTCATAAAAACCATCCTTTCATTTTTTTTATTCCCTCTTTCATCATTGTCGTTTTTCCAAGAGAAAAGCGTAAGGATACAAATTCATTTTCTGTTTGAAATATTTTAGACTTTAATTGTAAAGAAAGTTCGATTTCATTATTTTCTAAAAATCTAGTATGACGTATTTGATAGCGATATTGCTTTTTCCCAATCCATAATTTTTTCGAATTCACTTGAGAAATAGTAGTAGGACTCATATGAACAACTATAATTACTTCATTTTCTATTTTCTTAGTAATACCAATTAGATGCTCTTGTTTTTGATATGGTATCATAAGAATAACATATATAAATAATAATAAAATAAGTAAAAGAAGCAAATAATAAGTTGCTAATTTTTCTTCTTTTTGATAGAAATAAAATTCGTATTTTTCTTCTAGCTGAAACATATCTCTTTTAATACTCCATCTTTTAATTCTAAAATACGATTATATAAATAATGATTTTCCATACGATTGCGATGAGAAATTACGATTACTGTTTTATTTGGATACTTCCAAAATAACAATCGTAGCATTTGATATTCTGACTGCTCATCTAATTGATTCGTTGCTTCATCTAATAATAAAATTTGATAAGAGTTTAATAAAGCTCTAGCTAATATAATTCGTTGTCTTTCACCACCAGAAAAATGATTACTATTATCATCCAACATTGTATGCATTCCCAACTGGTATTTTTTTAAAATTGAATTGATATCACAAAGTTTTAATACCTCTGAAAAAGTTTGTGGGGAAATCACTCGATTCATTAAAATATTTTGATAAAGTGTACCAGAAAATAACACTCCTTTCTGTGGTACATAGGTAATGGCTCGTTTCAAATCTTCTTTTCTTATGTCACAAATATCTACACCATCAAAATAAATCATATCTCTCTTAACTTTTTCATACTTCATTAACAATTTTAATAATGTTGATTTCCCACTACCGCTTACTCCTAATAATAAAATTTTTTCTCCTTTCCGAATTGATAAAGAAATACCATTTAGTAAGTTTTGGTCTTCTTGGTAAGAAAAAATCAATTGATGAAATGTAATATTTCCTTGGATCATATAAGGTAATAAAGAATTCTCCTCTTCTTCGAGTAATAAATAAGAAATTCGATCATAAGCATTCTTGGCTTCACCATAATAAATATATAACATATGAAACTTTGAAATTGCCGCGACTAAATAACCACTTAATAATTCAAATAATAATAAATTGCCTATGGATAATCTATCTTCCATAATCAAAATACCACCAATTAATAATTGTAATAAAACAACAATATCACAAACAGAAGATTGTAATAATTGATACTTCGCAGTAAATATTTGATAACTTCTATCTTTTTTAAAATAAGAAAATAAATTTTCTAAATACATAGAATGTATCTTTTTTTCTATATGAATTCCTTGAATCGTATTAAGTCCTAATAATAAATCAGATAAAACAGTAGTAACACTGGCTTTTTTCACTTTTACTTTATAATTTTTGTTTTGATAGTTTTGATAAGTAAAACGAAATAATAACAAATAAAATACTAGCAACATCATTTCAATTTGAAATAACTGAATATTTAATCGATATAGTAGAATAAGAGAAAGAATAAACATAACAAGATCAAAAGAAAAAAATTGATAACAAATTCCTAAAAAATTTTGAATGATTGGTAAATCTTCTATTCTAGAAAGTAATTCACCAACCGTTCGATGTTGATAATATTGTTGAGGTTGAGAAAGAAGACGTTTTAAGACATTGGATGTTAAAAACAATTGTAGTTTATGATTAAAATTTAAATATAATCTTGTTTTGACATACGTTGTGACATGAAGTAACAAATAAATACAAGCACCCGAAAAAAATAATACGTAAAAATATTGATACTCCATACGAAATTCTACTGCATCAAACATCCATTTTGTAAAAAAACTCGTGCAAAAAGAATAGAAACCAATCATGATAGAAAAACAACATAAACGGATTGATTCTTTTTTAAAGCGTTGAACAATAAAATACAAAAATGTGAAAAAAGACGTATTTACATCTAATCGTTCAATTGGATGGATAGGGTAAAATAAAATCGCTATATTAGTCCACTTCTTTTGAAATTCTCGAAATGATATTGTTTGAACTCCAAAAGCAGGATCAGCAATTGTTAATGTTTCACGCAATGAATTGATTTGATAAACAACGACATAATGATAACTTTCAACTTTTAAATGAGCAATAAAAGGAACCTGTAATCTTTTTTTCTCATTTAGTGTAGTTTTTATCCCCCAAGCATGAAAACCAAACTGTTTCGCTGCTTCTATTAAATCATATGCACTCGTCCCTTTATTTGTCGTATGTGTTAATTGCCGAATCCTTTCCATATTAGCATAGCCACCATAATATTTTAAAATCATTGAAAGACAAGCAACTCCACAGTCTGTTTCATCTTGCTGTTTCACAAATGGATATTTTTTAAAAACCGTACTTCTTCACCCCCTCATTTATATCATTCGATAAAACTTTTAAAAATCCTTCAAAAAAAAGAAATAAGTTTCCTTATTTCTTCTGATACACCTTTACATACTTATTACCATATTTTTTTTCTTTTATACAAGCAAGAATTTCTGATGCTATTTCTTCTTCATCAAACTCACATACTACAATCGCATCATCTTTTAACAAATTATAATTTACTAATATTTCTAATATGTTATTGATAAAATGTTTTTTATAAGGTGGATCTAATAATACAAGATTAAATTGAATATGTTGATGTTTCAATTCTTGTAATGCTTTATGATAATCCATATGCATTAAGTGATACGTTTCTGTAGCATGAAGTTTCTTTAAATTATTTTGAATTGTTGTAATCGCAATCTTATTATAATCTACAAAATAAACTTCTTTACTTCCATTACTCATTGTTTCAATTCCTAAATTGCCACTACCGGCAAATAAATCTAATGCAATTGCATCTTTTACATAAGACTGAATCATTGCAAACATCGATTCTTTTACTCGATCCATTGTCGGTCTTGTCCCATCAATATCATGCCCATCTAATTTTATTCCTCGATATTTTCCACTAATTACTCGCAAAAAAAACAACCTCCCATGTATAATTTTCTTCATTATGTTCAATATAGTAATGTAACAAATAAGTTACAAAATATACTCCCCTTCAAATCCTATTTAAAAAATAGGATTTTTTATATGTTTATTGTAACATAATTATTTTAAATTAGACATTAAAGATTGCATAATTTCAAATGTTTCCAACATTTTTGTAAAACGATCACTTGGTCTAAGTTGATAAGTATCCTTTACTTCTTCTATAAATGTTTGAAAAGTACTTGGATCTCGATTTAGCATTTTATACCAATAAGAATGTTCTTTTAGGTATCTTTGGTAATAAGGATTATTCTTTATCTTAAATTGTAAGTCAATTGTCATTAATCTTCAAAATGTTTATAAATTGGTCTTGGCTTATAAGTTTCTTTTTTCGGTTCATCTTTATTACCAAAATCTTGTAATACGCCTAATACTCTTTGAATACTATTGACCCCATTTTGAATACTATCTAAATCAATTTGTTTAACAAAATTAACAATTTCTGGGAAACCAATTCCCGCCGTAGTACTAGCCACTGTTTGTTCTGCTCTTTCTTCTTTCTTATTTAAATAATCTTTCCAAACAGTATCATCATCGCCATATAAATCATACATTTCATAAAACTTTTGCCAGTCCATTTCTCCTGTTCGTACATACTTTACCAATTGTGGATTTTCTTTTACAAACTTTTTAAATGCTTCCTTATTTGCCATTATAACCACCTAATACAGTATATGCGCAAATTAATATTTATACACAAAAAGAAAGTAGCAATTACTTTCTTTTCCACTAATGATTATTTTTTTCTAGTTCATATTAATCATAAATTAAATATTAAATTTTTTACTATTTCCTTCATCATTATATTTTTAATACCAATATAAATGTTTCCTTACTCTTTCTTATTCTTCTTCCATACTAAGTACTGCTAAAAAGGCTTCTTGTGGTACTTCGACACTTCCTACCATCTTCATTCGTTTCTTACCTTCTTTTTGTTTTTCTAATAATTTACGTTTACGAGTAATATCTCCACCATAACATTTTGCTAAAACGTTTTTACGTAATGCTTTAATATCTGTTCTAGCAACAACTTTATTTCCAATACTTGCTTGAATTGGCACTTCAAATTGTTGTCTTGGAATTAATTTTTTTAAACTTTCAACGATTGCTTTTCCTCGTTTATAAGCAAAATCTTTATGAACAATAATACTGAATGCATCTACTACTTCCCCATTTAGTAAAATATCCATTTTTACTAAATTACTACTTTTATAGCCAATTAATTCATAGTCAAAAGAAGCATATCCTTTGGTTGAAGATTTTAACTTATCAAAAAAATCATATACAATTTCTGAAAGAGGAATTTCATAGTGAATATTAACTCTTGTTTCATCAAGATATTCCATTGATACATAGTTTCCACGTTTATTTTGACATAATTCCATAACGGGTCCAATATAACTGCTTGGTACAAAAATATTCGTACGAATATATGGTTCTTTAATATCCGCTATTTTTTGACGATCTGGCATTTTAACCGGACTATCTACTAAGATAACACTTTTATCTGTTAGTGTTACTTCATATACTACTGATGGACTTGTTGCAATTAAACCAATCCCAAATTCTCTTTCAATTCGTTCTTCGATAATTTCCATATGTAGTAACCCTAGGAATCCAGAACGAAATCCAAATCCTAAAGCATTCGATGTCTCTGGTGTAAATTCTAACGAAGCATCATTTAATTGTAATTTTTCTAATGCTTCCCTTAATTCAGGATAACGACTCGTTTCAATTGGATAAAGTCCACAGAAAACCATTGGTTTCATTGGTTTATAACCTGGTAAGGCTTCCTTAGCTTCTTCTTTTACTAATGTAATCGTATCTCCTACTTTTACATCCGTAATACTTTTAATACTAGCAGATAAAAAACCTACTTCTCCCGTTACCAATTCTTTTTTTAACATCTCTTTTGGATTATGAATACCTAGTTCTACCACATCATAAGTTGCTCCTGTAGCCATCATTTTAATCTTATCACCAACATGAAGTGTTCCATTTACTAAACGAATTAAAGCCACAACACCTCGATATGGATCATAGTAACTATCAAAGATTAAAGCTTGCAATGCATCTTCTCTATTCCCTTTTGGTGCTGGAACTTTTTCAATTACTGCTTCTACTAATTCCTTAACACCAATTCCATTTTTCGCACTCGTTAAAATGATCTCATCTTCCTCAAATCCTAATGTATCCATTAATTCTTTTTTTACTTTTTCTGGATCAGCATTTGGTAAATCAATTTTATTAATAACTGGAATAATCTTTAAATCATGTTCTAGCGCTAAATAAAGGTTTGCTAGCGTTTGTGCCTCAATTCCTTGTGCTGCATCTACTACTAAAATAGCTCCCTCACAAGCAGCTAAACTTCTACTTACTTCATATGTAAAATCAACATGTCCTGGAGTATCAATTAAATGTAATATATAATCTTCATTTTTATAATGATATTTTAATTGTACTGCATTTAATTTAATTGTAATTCCACGTTCTCTTTCAATATCCATATTATCAAGTAATTGATCTTGTTTCTCTCGCTCTGTAATTGCCCCCGTTACTTCTAAAATACGATCAGCAAGCGTACTTTTTCCATGATCAATATGTGCAATAATAGAAAAATTTCTAATATTTTCTTGTTTCATCCACATCACCTACTTCACTATTATAACAAACTTATTTCTATTTACCTATATTTTCAAAGTAAAAAAAACAAACTAGTTGTTTTTCATAATAACGATTACTAAAATTTTTCTTTTTATAATAATTTGTAATGGAATATTCCAATTTATTCTGCTACTAACTTATTTAAAGCACCAAAAGTTTCCTCTATTCCCATCGTTACATACTTTCCAATTGCTTCCGACATCGAATAACCAAAATCAGATATTTTATTACTATAATCTTTATTAGAATTTTCTAAATAATCATTAATGTCAACTTTTTTTCCAGCCGCTACATCTGCTTCAAATTTTTTTATTTGTTCACTCGTAAAAGTTGCTTTTTTCTGTTGTTCATATTCATAATAACCCGTTGCCTGTGATGTATAAAGGGTTAAAAAGGTAATTAATAAAACAGTAAAACAAAAACGAAAAATTCTTTTATAAATTTTTACTTTATCTTCTCGTTTCAATCTATCTCCTCCAAATATTCTGTAATAACAGTGGATAACACTTCAATCGTATTACTTACTTCATCAATCGTATTTTCATAACCACCACATTCTATTAAAATAACATTTCCATTTACATCTTGGTTATAAACCCCATTCACACCAGCACCTTTTTTTTGCATAATACCACGACTTAACTTTGGATATTTAGTATTAATTAAATCACTAATTTTTTTAGAAACTGTCATATTTTTCTGATAATTAGGATTATTTAATCCAATTACAAATAATACTTTTGCATAATTTTTACCTTGAATTTGAATGGTAGAAGCTGATTTAGGAATTGCATCTCTGTGAATATCAATAAGTAAATCTATTTCTGGATATTTTGTAAGTGTTTGGTTCATAAATTGTTTACTCGCTTTATAGGTATCTTTTACCGTCCAATGATTTAAATTCATAAACTCATTAATATTCGTCTCTTCAACAATCGTTCCAATCCCATTCTTATTTAACTTTTCTTTTAATAAATAAGAAGCCATCATAACATTAGGTGTAATATTATACGGTTCTAAATTTTTCATACTATAATTCTCTGTTTGATGTGTATTGTAAAGATATACTCTAACATCTTTTACTTTTTCTGAATTTGGATCTTTAATATATTCTGTTTCTTTACTAACCATTTCTTCTTGTTCTTCCATTAAATTATTATTTTCATTTTGAACAAAGACACTTTCTTTCTTAAATGGTTCTTGTTTATAATGAAATACAGTTTCTAAGGTTTGTTCAGGATTTTGCATATCAATTCCCGTCAATAATTTTGTTACTTTTGTAAGAAGACTATTTTGATCTTTTTCGTATAAAATATGATGATTACTATCTTTCATCATTGCTCTTAAAAAATCTTCGTTATTATTAGTAAGTTGTACTTTAATCAGTAATCCACTTCCGATTTGATAAATAAAATATATTCCCAAAATTAAAATTATATATTTCATTTTTTTTAAAGACTTTTTCTTTCTTCTTTTTGCGACAAATCTTCTTCTCATCATATCACCTTCACCATTATATATGTTAGAATACGAAAAACATGTCACTTTTTCTTTCAAAAAAAAGTAGTCTTGCTACTTTTTTAACGGGATTTTTCTTAATCTAAACATTCAACAAAAAATTATAACTGGTGTAAGACCTGATTTAGACTACTTGCAAGCATTTGACTTTGCTTTTTTATTAAAAAATCAATTTCTTTTGGTGTTACAATTAAATTATATCCAACAGGTGTTAATACTTCAATAAATAATTGTTTTAATTCTTCTTCTGTTAAATAGCCAAGTAATCCGAGTAATTCCACTTTATCTTCTGGGGAAGCGGTTACTTCTTTTTCTAAATAGTTGACAGTTCCGCTCACCACTAGTTTGGAAGATGGTTTTTTATGATTCGATTTTGTATATGAGAAATGTTGATGCATAAATTTGACGGTATCACTTACCACGGTTACTAAATCTACAACGGTTGGAATTCCAATCGCAATAACAGGGACTCCAATCGTTTCTTTACTAATTTCTTTTCGTTTATTTCCAACTCCACTTCCAGGATGAATTCCAGTATCTGTAATTTGGATTGTTTTATTTACTCGAGAAATAGAGCTACTTTTTAAAGCATCTATTACAAGAATGAAATCTGGCTTTACTTCGTCTACCACCCCTTTAATAACTGCAATCGTTTCTATTCCCGTTTCTCCCATTACCCCAGGTGAAATTGCCGCAACATTACGGAAACGTGGATCTACATCACCAATTTCATATAAATGTCTCGTTACAATCACTTCTTCTATTGCAAGTGGTCCTAATGCATCAGGGGTTGATTTATCATTTCCTAATCCTACAACTAAAATAACACTATTTTTTGTCATTCCCATTTCTTCTAATAATTGTCTCAATTGTTTTACAACCGCTGCTTCCACTTTTTGCCGATTTTGTGTATATTTAATATCTAGAAACTTAATCGTTACATAACTACCTTTCTTTTTATCAATAACATTCGCTTCTTCTTTTGATAAAATCATTTTAGTAACCGTAATATTATCTTCCAAAATCCGCTCTTGTTTACTTTGATTTCCTGCTTCATCGATTGCAAGATCCGTACGAATTTCATAATTTGATAAATCAATTTCATGTTTCATTATAATCACCACTATTATTTTTACCAAAAATCCCCGTTTTTATTTGCAATTTCTTATAATTATGATAAAATAGATGTGTGCTTAAGAACTGGGAGGTGAAAGAACTATGGCAAATATGAAAAATGCTAAAAAAGCAATCAAAACAATTAAAAAGAAAAAAGAAAGTAATAATGTATTTAAAGCAAGTATGAGAACTGCAATTAAAAATGTAGAAAAAGCAGTGATTGCAAAAGATATTGACGGAGCAAAAGAAGCTTTAAATATTGCAATTAAGAGAATTGATAAAGCTTGTAGCAAAGGTGTTGTTACTAGTAACTTCGCAGCTCGTAATAAATCTAGATTGACAAAAAAAGTAAATGAAATGAAGTAATAAAGATTACTTCTTTTTATTTTCCTAAAAGTTTGTTATAATAAGACAAGGTGATGCTATGAAAAAGATATTAGCGTATATTACTTTGAGTATTGTTCTACTGGCGCTCGTTTTTTATAATGATACTATTACAAATTTCATTATGGTAAACTTTATTTATAAACGAGATATTGTAATAGAAGAACCAAATCCATATAAAAAGAATACAAAATATCAATATGTTACAGAAGTATCTGACTTTGAGCCAAATAATAAAAAAGATCTAATGAATATTATCTATACCATTTTAAATAATGGATGGGATTCTTTTACCTTTTTCTGTGATACTGAATATAAAGATTGTACCAAAGATGTCAATGAATTAATTGATAATAAAGATTTACTTTCTAATTTAAATAATTTTGTAAGTCCATATAATTCTTATAATCGATTATTTGTAAATTATAATAATTTTGGCAAAGTAACAATTGATGTAGAAAAAATATATAGTGAAGAACAAATCAAACAAGTGGATAACAAAATTGATGAAATTATGAAAACGCTTATTAAACCAACAATGACAACAGAAGAAAAAATTAAAGCATATCATGACTATATAATCAATACGACTGTATACGATAGTGTGAACGCAGAAAAATTAAAAAATAATCAAGAAATTAATCGTGCTGAAAATGCACATAATGCTTATGGACTACTTTTTAATCACAAAAGTTTATGTGGTGGCTACAGTGATGCAATCGCAATTTTCTTAGATAAATTAAATATTCCAAACATGAAAGTGTCAACTTATTCTCATGTATGGAATTTAGTCTATATCAATAATCAATGGTATCATTTAGATGCAACATGGGATGATCCGGTTGTTGATACAAATGAAAATTTATTACTTCATAATTACTTTTTAATTTCTAATCAGCAATTACAACAAAGAGACCCTCTTTATCATAAATTTGATTCTTCTATTTATGTAGAGGCACAATAAAAGAGTTCTTTATAGAACTCTTTTTACATTGTTGTTTTCAAATATTGATATACTTCTTCTACAGTTTCTTGAAAGTTTTGAAAATTAACATCAAACCACGTTACTTTCATTTGATTACGAAACCACGTATACTGTCTCTTCGCATATTTTCTACTATTCTGTTTTATTTTATCTAAACAATGTTCTAATGTATCATTTCCTTCAAAATAAGGAAATAACTCTTTATAGCCAATTGGTGTCATAACTGCTTTTGAGCGAATATTGGAATCATAAATCTTCTTTGCTTCTTTCAATAAGCCTTGTTTTACCATATCATCAACTCGATTATTAATTTTTTGGTAAAGCATTTCACGGTCTGTAGTAAGTCCAATTGTAATAACTGGATAAATTAATTTTTCTGTGATTTCTTTTGTACTAAACGATTTTCCAGTTTCCAAATAATAATTGTAGGCGCGAATTACACGTTTTCGATTATTTTGATGAATTGTCGTATTTGGGTCAACAGCTAATAACATTTGATAAAGTTCCGCATCAGATAAAGACTCATATTGACTGTTAAATTTTCCTTCCGTAAACTGATAATCATAGACTGCTGCTTTTATATATAATCCCGTACCACCTACTAAAATAGGCACAATATTTTGATGTAGTAATGTATCAATTTCTTTTCTACAATCTTTTTGATAATCATAAACAGTATACTCTTCTTTTATTCCTTTTATATCAAATAAATGATGAGGAATTCCTTCCTTTTCTTTTTCTGTCACTTTAGCGGTTGCAATATTTAATTCCTCGTAAATTTGTGTACTATCGGCATTAATAATTTCTCCACCTAATTTTTTAGCTAATTCAACACTTAACTTTGTTTTTCCTACTCCTGTAGGTCCTACAATTATAATAACTGGTTTCATTTTGTAACTCCCATTTGATAATTACCTTCGCTACCCTTTAAATATTCAGGTATAATTTGTAATGCATCTTGCATTGAATATGTTTCTAACATTTGACTAAGATACATCCGATTACTTAATAAAGGAATCGTTTTATTATCATAAACTGCATAATTTTTAGGCTCTATTTCTTTAAATGCTTGAATTGCTAGAAAAACTTCTTCTTTACTATAACTAATAATTGCGACGTTATAATGAATAAGACTAATTAACGTTGTAAGAGAAATCGCATAAGCCAAGAAAGTTGGCTGCTTTTGTAATAAATACATCATCTCAAAAAAACGCTGCTGATCAATTTCCTTTAATAATGTAATACAAGTTATAAATTGAGCTTTTTCTAAACAAGCTTCTTTCTCTCTTGCTTCCTTTTCATTCCTAGCTTGATAGGAATTTAATTGATATATAAATTCTTTTAATGCTTGCTGTTTCATCTTCATCCTCCATATTTATTATATCATACCCAGATTGAATACCTTTTACATTTTAAAAAAGAAAAGAAAATTGACACTTTAGTTGTCAATTTTTTTACTTATTAGGAATTTCGATACCAAAATGTTCATATGCTTTTTCTGTTACCATTCTACCTCTTGGTGTTCTTTTTAATAATCCTGTTTGTAACAAATAAGGTTCATAAACATCTTCTATCGTTGTTGCTTCTTCACCAATGGAAGAAGCAACCGCTTCTAAACCAACAGGTCCACCATTAAATCGTTCAATAATACTCTTTAATAAATTATAATCAGTATCATCAAGTCCTAAACTATCTACTTTTAATTTATCTAACGCAAACTTAGTAATTTCTAAAGTCATATTTCCATCACCCATAACAAGAGCATAATCTCTAACACGTTTAAATAAGCGATTGGCAATACGAGGTGTTCCCCTACTACGAGTTGCAAGTTCTATTGCTGCTTCATCATCAATAGGAGCATCCAATACTCGACTCGTTCGTTTTACTATTTGTGTTAACTCTTCTACTGTATAAAAATTTAGTTTTGCAACAATTCCAAAGCGATCACGAAGTGGTCCGGTTAAATCACCCGCTCTTGTGGTTGCCCCAACTAGAGTAAAAGGTGGTAAATCAATTCGAATATTACGACTACTAGACTCACTTCCTACCATGATATCCAAAGTAAAATCTTCCATTGCAGGATATAAAATCTCTTCTATTTGTCTTGGCATACGATGAATTTCATCAATAAATAACACATCTCCTTCTTCTAGACTAGAAAGAATAGATGCCAAGTCACCACTTTTTTCTATAGAAGGACCACTAGCCGTTTTAATATTTGTTCCCATTTCATTTGCAATAATATAAGAAAGTGTCGTTTTTCCAAGACCTGGAGGTCCATACAAAAGAACATGATCTAATGTTTCTTTGCGCATTTTAGCAGCTTTCATAAAAATAATTAAATTCTCTTTTACTTCACTTTGTCCAATATATTCATCTATAGTATCTGGTCTAATACTATCATCTAATACTTCACCATGTAATACTTCAGGATTTACAATTCTATCATTCATACAAAACTCCTTTCTATAATAATTTTAATGCTTCTTTAATTTGTTTTTCAATTGGCATATCCGCATCAATCTTTGGTAATATCTTTTGAATATTTTGTGCTTTATATCCAAGTGCTTTTAATGCCTCTACTAACTCTGTATAATCTACTTTTTTATTATCAGTTCCACTTACTAATTTTCCTTTTAAATCTAAAATAATCTGCCTTGCTACTTTCTCTCCTACTTTTGGAAATTTTTTTAAATAGGAAATATCTTCTCGCTCAATCGCATCAACAATTCCATCAACTGATCCAATAAACATTCCCTGTGCCATTTTACAGCCAACACCTTTTACGTTAATTAACCTTAAAAATAATTCTTTTTCTTCTTTCGTAGTAAACCCATATAAACTATTCTCATCTTCTCTTACATATTGATATACATAAATTGTTTTTTCCTCACCAATATGATATTTTTCTGGCGTTGCCATTGCAATAAAATAACCAATGCCTTGATTTTCAATAACCAAATGAGAAAGTCCAATCTCAGTTATTTTTCCTTTTATATATGCATACATATTATCACCAATACAAGTATATCAAAAACACGAACATTTGTCTATGATTTAAAAAAAAGAAAAGAGCAAGAAATTTTGCTCTATGAACACAATATACTAGTACTTAAAATCTTTGTACCTATTGCGCCACCCTTACCAGAAAAATATAATGAATATGTAAATTTTGATACCGTCTTTGGAAGCGTAAACTCTATGTAGCCACTAGTCCCAGAACCAGACGTACTTACAGGAACCTCTGTTCCATCTTCTAATCTAATAGAATTCCACATATTTGTACTAAACGTATAACCAGTACTTGCCATGAAATAAATACGAATTGTTTTTCCAGCTATAAATTTTCCGATAAATGTTGTAGCAGCACCAGCTGCAGTATATTCCCCAGTCGCATTACTACTATTAACTAAATCTTTACCAACCCAATTGATTCCAACTTCACCTTTTCCAGTAACACCTACTAAAGAACATGTAGATGGTGTAGGTGTTGGCGTCGGTGTAGGTGTTGGTGTTGGCGTTGGTGTCGGTGTAACTATATTACTAGTTGAACCAACAATCACACACCTTGTAACAACCTGTGTAATATCATCTTTTACTAAGGTATAATATACAGTATAAATTCCCTCATTTTTTAAATCATTTACAGTAACAGCTGTCTTCCCCTTTTTATAGGCAACTGTAACACCACTAACAGAACCAACATAACCTGGTTCTACGTATCCAACACCTTTCATAATTTGCATTACTTTCTCGCCATTTAACGTAATTTTTGGAGCATTATTTCCAGTTAAATCATAATTTTTTCCTTTTGTTCCAGATTTTTCATCAAACTTTACAGAATAATTATTTTTTACTTTTGTAATTGCAATTAGTGCATCATTTGGAAAGAGTTCATCTGTTTTGGGATTTTTGATATCCTTTTTAATATACCCTTCGGCTTTTAAATCTCCCACTGTAATATAAACAACTTGATTATCTTTTAAAGGAATTAAAACTAAATAATCACTGGCATAATCACTTGCTGCAACTTCAATAGAACGAATTTGACTATCATAAGACTTATTTTTAAAACGTTCTATTGTTTGAAATACGATTGGTGTAATTAACAGTGCTAATACTGCTAAGATGGCTAAAACAGCTAATAACTCTACTAATGTAAACCCTTTTTTCTTCATATTCTTACCTTCTTTTCTTTTTAAAGAAATATTTTATTATATAACCTTCAAATATAATAAAAATAATTAAATACCCTATCATTAACAATTCGTTAAAAATACCAGTTGAATAAGTATTAATAATACTTGGAATATTAGATGGTATATAAGTATCCAAAAATTCTGCTACTTCTGGTAAATATTTGCCAAAAATAGAACAAGCAAAGTCAACAATTCTTAAAAAGATATCAACAATTGCCATAAAATATACAAAACTATCAAATGATCGAAAGAAAAAGATTACGATCAAAATTAAAAGTACTAAAATGATTAAATCCATTTTTTACAACTCCTCATCTATTCTATTATTATCGTACCATATTTTTTATTAAATTTCATCAAAATAGATAAAATAATTTATCATCGTGCCATTTTCTTTTTCAATCGTCATATATTGATATCCATATTTTGTAAAATTTTCCAATACTCCCAATTCACTTGCTTTCTCATCATGCGCTAACATTTGATTTAAAACTGCCTCTTTCTTTTTCATAGAAAGCTTAGGTTGTACCGCATCAATCATTCCTTCTAAATATGTTTCTTGTTTACGATTTTCTTTTTTCATATATAAATATACTTTTTCAATTGAATTATCGTGAAAACTCATTACAAAATAGCAATCATTTGCTAACTCATATATTTCTTTCTCTTCACTTTTATGTGTTTGCACTTCTTTTAACGATTTAGTTAATAAATGTTGCTCTTGTAAATAAACTTCATAATTTTTTAATATTTCTTGTTTCGATAAATAGGTAATAACTTCTTTTCTCCTTGTTGCTAAAATCATATTTCCAATTATTAATACTACAATTAAAATAGCTAAACAACTAATAATTACTAATCTTTTTTTTCTCATAAACGTCTCCTATATAGAAAAAGATGATTAACTCATCTTTACAATTTCTAATTTGTTCTTATTATGAACTAATACAAGGGTAGCATTCTTTTGATATCCCATTTCCTTTTCATAAGAAATAGAAAGATCAACAGAATATGCATTTTCATCCGTTTTACCATCATATTCATGTGATATTGTTTTAATATCATCAACTTCTACTGATGCTACAACTGGTAAATCTTGTTTTCGATCCCCATAAATATTGCTTTCAACATATCGATAAACTTCATCCATCGATTTTTTCATAAAACTATCTTGATAAGGAGTATAAACGTATTGAACTCCTCCAACATCATTCTTACTAATTTTATTTTCTAAGTTAAAATAATCAGCTAAAAATAATTGACTTACTAATTTTGCATATTCTTCATCATCTACACTATCTTTAGAAAGTGTTTTCTTTAAACTATTAAATAAACTTTTATAATATTTTGTTGCATCATCTTCCAATGTATAACCGTATTTATCTAATTTATCCACTACTTTAGCAGCAGGAGCTGCTTTTTCTTTAAAAAGCACACTCTTTGCTACAAATATTCCAGTAAATACTACGATAACAGCGATTAAAATGATTACTATTTTCTTTTTATTATTTTTCTTCTTTCTCTTCATAATTACCCCTATTTCTTATCACTATATTCCTCTACTAATTTTTGTGTTTCTTTTGACTTCTTAATTAAATCATATACAATAATCGAATCAGAAACAGATAATAACTCTTGTGTATAAGCATTTTTTTCGTTAATGTAATCAACGCTTACTGGTTCATCTGTTAACGGTTTTCCCTCTTCTTTTTGACTATTGTAATACATTTTATTTGTAAGCCAATTTCCATCAGGGAATACTACAATATTATCATCAACACTAAATATATCATGACCTAAAGCATATGGACTTGTAAAATCAAACATATTTCCAAGGGTTGGAAGTACATCATACATTCCCATTACTTTTGTTACTTCTTTTTCTAACTTTTTATCTTTTGACCAAATAATAAGTGGCACTTTTCGATTTAATTCATATTGATAGAAATCAACATCAACATAAGTTGGATCAGACTTGTCTTTAATGGAATCGGTATATGGATCATAATTATAGAAACGATCAAATTCACTCTTCTTCAATTTTGCATCATGATCTCCATAAATAACGATAACGGTATCATCTAATACTCCTGCTTCATCTAACCCATCGATGAACTCACCAATTGCTTCGTCAGCGTAATGAGAAAATTTAAAGTAATTTCCCATTTTGGTTCCTTCCATATATGGAGCACTAACAATTTCTTTTTCTCCAGTCGTTTCATTTACTTTTTCATATTTATAATCAACATCATATTCAGGTAATAAATCTAAATTTTTGCTCCATGGAGTATGATTACTTAGCATAATAACTGTTCCATAGAAATTTTGTTTTGTCTCATTAATTTTTTTAATTTTCGGAACTGACTGTCTAAAGAAAGATTTATCAGAAAGTCCAAGTCCGATTACTTCATCTATTTTAAAATCTGTTTTATAATTAAAGAATTTATCATATCCTAGTTGTGGATGAACAACATTACGATTCCACATACTTCCATTATTACCATGCATACTAAATGTATAATAACCTTTTTCTTTTAATAATTTAGGAATGGTAACATATTCTCTATCCCAATATGATACAAAAACAGTACCACTATTTGCTGGCATTAAAGAAGAATTTAAAGTAAACTCACTATCACTTGAAGTTCCAACACTTTCCTGAGCATAAAAGTTAGAAAAATATAATCCTTCACTAGCTAGGCGTTTTAAATTTGGTGTTACTGGCTTACCATTAAACTCTGTATCTAATAAGAAATTCTGTATACTTTCTGCATGAATCATAAGTAAATTTTTACCCTTAAAAATATTCGTATAGTCATTTTCTTCATGCTTGTTATCCCTTTGTTCATAGTATTCTCTAAAATGCTTTGCTGCTTCATCATATCCAAACAAAGGACTAATCTGTGGTTTTAAACTTGAAATTACATCATTTATTTGATAAGTATAAATACCAAAACGCATGACAATATATTCACGATTCCATTGTTTTCCTAATCGACTAATGTCAGTACTACTTAATGTTGAAATAAAGAATCCAATAAAAATTAAACCTACTACTAATGTATTTAAAGCTCTAATTTTTCCCACTTCAATTTTACTTACTTTAGTAAAATAATCTTTCTTTTTTAATGATTGATTTACAATGATTAAAGCAAAAATTTGCCATAAATAACTAAAATCCTTCAATTCCATGACATTTTCAACAACCGCATCACCAACGTCTACAATTTGCGTAGATGTTTCTAGTAGTGATAACGATGCAAAAGATAAATAATTCGTATAATACATTGAATTAATAATACATAAAACAGAAAAGAAAATTGACCAAAACAGAAAATATTTAAATTGATGTTTTGGCTTAATAAAATATCCAAATGCGCCAATAATCACGACCACTGCTAAATCTGCAATAATTGGATAAAAATCAAAATAATTTTTAACGGTTAAAAAGCGTAATAAACAACCATTTAATACAGATGTAATTACGAATGTCATAAATAAAATATTAGTTTTCAAATATGATTTTGAATTTTTCTTGGTATTTTGTATTAAATCATTAAAATTCTTTTTAATGCTATCCATTCAATCACCTCTAGTAACTTAAATAAGTATACCATGTTTCGTTACGATTTTCAATGACATTTTTGTCACCAAAATAAGATACAAATATGCTCATGCTTTTATTTTAGGATGCTAAACATTACCATTGTAAAATATAATAAAAAAATAATAGAGTTCTACTCTACTATTTACTTCCTTTACCACCGCGACTTGCAAAAAATTGTTCAGTGAAATCCCTTACATCATCATTTTCAAGTGGTTCACCTTGAAGATTTTTATCAATTTTAATTTCTCCTGCATGGCGAGTATAATGCTCATATTCTCCCTTCTCAATCGCCTTGTATATATCTTCTTCATCCCCCCCTGGATTAACAATTTTAAAATCACCAACAAAACCTTCAAAATCTAACTCGTGATTATGTTGAACCCTTCCGTTCTCATAAGTATCACGTAGGTGTGCTACTTGTTCATAGTTATTTTTATCTATAGTAGATGCAGCAATCCAAACAAAACCTCCAACTAACGAAAGAGTAGCCATCACACTACATAACGTAATTTTTGTCCTTGCTAAATTTCTTGTTGCGCCCCTATTGATATAATTTACCTTTACAGAAGATTCATTTTTAAATTGATGTACATCTAAATTATCCTTCATATTAACATCTCCCTATCACTTGTAGTATACTATAAATCGTTTAAAACTGTCAAATTAGAAAAAGAAAAGTGTAAAGATTATTTACACTTTTTTCTTAGTTTCTGAATTTGTTCTTCATATATCCCACTAATAATATAAGAACCACTCACAACGATATCAACATTGTTCACAAGAGAAATCGTATCGTCCTTAATTCCACCATCTACTTCAACTTGATAATGATATCCATTTTCTTCTCTTTTTTGTATCAAATACTGAATATGATTTAATGCTTCCATTCTAAATGATTGCCCCCCTTTACCAGGAGTTACACTCATTACTAATACTAAATCAATTTCTCGTAAATAAGGTTCCAATAAAGAAATATCTGTTTCAGGATTCAAAGCAAGTCCTACTTTTATGCCCAAACTCTTCACTTTTTTTATCAATCGTTCAGTCTCTTTACTTACCTCAATATGAAATGTTATATAATCAGGATGAAAAGATTGATATTTGGTAATATAATAATCAACATCCTTTACCATCAAATGAATATCCAGTGGTAACTGATTATATTTTAACACTTTATCCATCATATCAACCGTATTATTAGTAACAAAATTACCGTCCATTACATCAAGATGCAAATAGTTAGAACTAGTTTGATTTAACTCTGTCATACAATCTTCTATGGTAGTAGAACAAGACAATACTGATGTTGCAACTTTCATAAATCCTCCTCAATACTTCTTTTTGGAAATACTTTCAATAAATTTAATATAATTATCATAGCGATCTTGTAAAATAGTTCCTGCAGCTACTAACTCTTTTATTTTACAATGGTCCTCTTTATTATGAAGACAATCTTTATACTTACAAGAATCACGATACTTTTCAAAATCTTCAAAATTATCACGAATATCTTGTGGTTCCATATCTTGAAATGATACATCAGAAAATCCAGGTGTATCCGCTACATATCCTCCGTAAAGAGAAATCAATTCCACATGTCTTGTCGTATGTTTTCCACGACCTAAAGCCATTGAAATTTCACCAGTCTTAATATTTAAACTTTCATCTAAACAATTTAATAAAGTACTTTTTCCAGCACCACTCTGACCAGTAAATACCGTTATTTTATTAGCAAATAATGTCTTAATTTTCTCTATCTCTGTATTAGAATAAACTTGATAATATCTTTCATAATAAGTACGATAATTTTTTATTATTTCTAGTTCTTCTTCATCTAATAAATCTAATTTCGTAAAACAGATAATTGGTTCAATATTATGATAAGAAACAATCGTTAATAATTTATCTAATAAATTAGTAGAAAAATTTGGGTGCTTCACACTGGTAATAATAATAACTTGATCAATATTACTAACTGGTGGTCTTACCAATTCATTTTTTCGTGGTAATACTTCTAATATATAATGATTTACGGTATCAACTTTTACCATATCTCCTACTTTAGGAGATATTTTCTCATTACGAAATTTTCCTCTACTTTTACAAACATATTCTTGATCATCAATTAATACCGTATAATCATTACTAATTAATTTTATAATTCTTCCAATCACAATTATGCTCCTTGTTCAGGACTCTGTTCTGGTGTTGGTGTTGGTGTAGGAGTAGGTGTTGGATTTGGCGTCGGAGCAGGCTTTTTCGCTACTGTAACACGTATAGAACTACCAGAACTAACTGGAGTTCCTGCATTTCTACTTTGACTTAAAATATAGCCCTCCATTACTTGATCAGTTTCTTCATATACAACATCTACTGTTACTCCATATTTTTCACAGAAATTTTTTACTTTCTCTAATGTCCAATTATCATTAACAAAATCTGGATATTCCGTATAAAATTCTGGAATAACAAACGTTACTGTATCACCTTTTTTTAATTTATGACCTACTTCTAATTCTGTATAAGTACCCTTTCCAAAATATTGTTCTAAAATCTTTCCATCCTTTTCTTTTTCTGAAGAAGATAATGATTTATATTCTACTTCAATTTTAATATCCTCTATTTTTTCTTCTAATAATAATTTGACTGCTTCAAAATTTTTACCAACATAATTTTCTGCTTCGAATGTTTCTGGGCCACTAGATACAATTAATTCTACAGTAGAACCTTTTTTTACAGAAGAACCTTTCTTAGGATCCGTTTCAATTACATATCCTTTTTTTATTTTATCAGACGCTTTCTTAGATACTTTTACTTTTACACCTAAATCCTCTAATTGTTTCTTAGCAACTTTTTCTGATTTTTTCTCTAATGATGGCATTGTAAATGATCTACTATTTTGAATCATTGGTACAATAAAGAATATTGTTACTAATATTAGAACAAGAATACCAGCAATAATTCCAGTAATCATTAATGCTTTATTTGTTTTTTTATCTTTATCCTTTTCATTCTTATCTTTATGTCGTTCACTTCTACTACCAACTTTTTTTGTGTCATCAAAATCTTGTTCTGGATATTGATAAACTAGTTTTGGCTCATCAGCTCGTTCTGGGTTGAGTGCTGTTTTAATATCCTCATGCATTTCTAAAGCACTATTATAACGGTTCTTTGGATTTTTTGCACAAGCTCTCAAAATAACATTTTCGATTGACTGTGGAATATCCTCATTCATTTCCACAACGCTTGGAATGGAATCACGCATTTGTTTAATTGCAATCTCAACTGCATTTTCTCCTTTAAATGGTAACTTTCCAGTTAATAGTTCAAACATTAAAATTCCTAGTGAATAGATATCACTTTTAATTGTCGCTCCAGTTCCATTCGCTTGTTCTGGTGGTAAGTAATGAACACTTCCCATTACGGAATTAGTTTGTGTAAGCTCATTACTATTTAATGCCATTGCAATTCCAAAGTCAGTAATCTTAACAGTACCATCTTCTAATATCATAACATTTTGTGGTTTAATATCACGATGAATAATATAACTTTCATGTGCATGAGCAATTCCACTAGTTAATTGTAACATGATATCAATTACTTCCGGTAATGTTAAAGCGCCACGACGTTTAATAAGACTTTTTAATGTTTTTCCTTCTATGTATTCCATAACGATAAAATATTTTCCATCATCTTCTCCTACATCATACATTTCTACGATATTAGGATGATTTAAACTACTTGAACTAATCGCTTCTCTTTGAAAACGTCGTACAAATTTTTCATCATTTGCTAAATCACCACGTAAAATTTTAACTGCTACATCACGGTTTAAAATAATATCATGTGCTAAATAAACATTGGCCATTCCTCCTTCACCAATGCTTCTTATAATTTCATATCGATCATTTATTTTTTGTCCCTTTATTATCACACTACGCACCAACTTTCTTTAAATAAGCGATTGAAATATTATCATTTCCCCCACGGTTATTACTCTTATGAATTAATTTTACTACTTTTTCTTCTGGTGTTAAATCTTCATCAATTACTTTTTCAATTTGTTCTTTATCTAGCATATTCGTAAGTCCATCACTACATAATAAAATTCCCTCTACATCATGTTCTACATCAAAAATATCCATTTCTACTGTATTCGTAGCACCTAATGCCTTCATTAAAACATTTTTCCTTGGATGATGTTCTGCTTCATCTTCTGTAATTTCCCCTGATTTTACTAATAAATTAACCAATGTGTGATCATTCGTAATTTTGTACATTTTATTTTTCTTTACAACAAATCCTGAACTGTCTCCAATATTTCCAAATAATAAAAACTCTGGTGTTAAAATTGCGACAACTAAGGTTGTTCCCATTCCTTGACTTTCTGGATGTTCTTCCGTATACTTATAAATTTTCATATTGGCTTCACTAACAGCGTCTTTTATCCAGTTAATCGCATCTTCTTTATTGCCGATACTACTAATTTCTTTAAAACGACTTGCAATATGAGTAATCGCTATCGAACTTGCAACTTCACCAGCACGATGTCCCCCCATTCCATCTGCTACAGCCATTAAGATTTCTTTTCCATAATTTTCTGTAATAATAACACTATCTTCATTATGATCCCGTACTTTTCCCGGGTCTGTTAAATAATAGTAATTCATTATTTTCCCTCCTCATAATTGGATCTAAGCTGTCCACAAGCTGCACTTACTTTACTTCCAAACTCTCTACGAATGGTAACTGCAATTTTTTCTTTTTTCAAACAATCATAAAACTTCATAATTTGTTCTTGACTACTTTTTTTGTATTCAATATGACTTGTTTCATTATATGGAATTAAATTTACATAACAGTTCATTCCACGGAGCAACATGGCAAGTTCTTTTGCACATTCCAAAGAATCATTTACATTCTTTAACAAAATATATTCAAAAGTCACTCTTCTATTCGTTTTTCGAATATACTCTTTAATAACTGGAATTAATTCTTTTAATGAGTAGGCTTTATTAATCTTCATAATTTGACTACGCAATGTATCATTTGGAGCATGAAGACTAATCGCAAGATTTACTTGTTTTCCATGATTCATAAACCCTTTAATCTTTGGTACAATTCCACAAGTAGAAATTGTAATATGTCTTGATCCAAGAGCAATTCCGTTTGGATGATTAATAATATCAACAAAATTCATAACATTTTCATAATTATCAAATGGTTCTCCAATTCCCATCAATACAATATGGGTAATTCGTAAACCTAAATCTTGCTCAATAAGTAATATTTGACTAACCATTTCAGCACTTGTTAAATTACGCACTTTTTTAAGTCTTCCACTTTCACAAAAAGAACATCCCATATTACAGCCTACTTGACTAGAGACACACAAACTATTTCCATAATCATGTAACATTAATACTGCTTCTATTTTGTTACCATCATTTAATTCTAATAAATACTTAATTACATCTTCTCCTACTTGTTTTGTAAGTATTTTTAAAGAGTTTATCACAAACTCTTTTTGTAATTGGTCCCGTAATTCTTTTTTAATATTTGTCATTTCATCAAAACTAGTAACACGCTTTTTATAAAGCCAATCATATACTTGCTTTGCTTTAAATTTTTTATCACCAATTTCAATAAAATATTGTTCTAACATTTCAAATGTTTGGCCATATATTTCTTTCATGCTACCACCTATATCATATTATAGCAAACTTTAAAAAAAAAGAATAGATATAATGTTACTAATGAATATGAAAAAAAGTAATATGCACCTGTCATATTACTTTTCCAATTAAC
>CALVJW010000003.1 GCA_944332435.1 uncultured Bacilli bacterium
TCATATATATTTGAATATGGATATGAAATGCAAAAGGATTCACAAGCAAGAATGTATAATGAAAAAAATAATAATATATAAGTAATTAATATTAGCTAAAAATAATACAAATTACAATTTGTAAAGATATTTTTACATCGAAAATAAACAATGTAAAGGAATTTTGATAGAAAATAAAATGATAAAATGATAGAATTTGTCTTGTTAGGAGGAAGAGTATGGAAATTAGTAAATGTATAAAAGATGCTAGACAAAATGATAATATTAGTCAAGAAAGTTTAGCAGAACAATTAGGAGTTTCAAGACAAACTATATCTAGTTGAGAAAATGGGAAAAGTTATCCTGATCTTGTTAGTATTATTAAAATGAGTGATATATTTAATATCTCGCTCGATAAGATGTTAAAGGAAGATAAAAAACTTGTTAATAACATGCAAGAAAAAATGGATACTGTAAAAAGTAATAAGTCTATTGTTTTCACAATATTATTTGCTATTATCATTTTCGGAGGAATATATTTAATTCAAACATTTGTGGATATTCCTAAAATTGATAATCTATATTTAAATATAGGAGTATTGATTGCATTTATAGTTGGTGTTTTAACTTATTTATTTTCTAATGTATATGTTGGCAAATTTTTAAATCAGAAAACATCAAATAAGAGTATATTAAAAACTATTATTGTTATGCTTGTAATTGTATCATTATTCTTTATATTTCCACTTATAGAGAATTTTACAACTGTTTCTTGGCAAGTGTTTTTAGCTAGAATAGGTATTATTGTAATATTTGCCCTTATCTGTATGTTTATCTTTAAAAAAATAGATAAATGTTAATTACAAATTACAAGTATACTTTAAGATGTAAATAATTTAATATTTATATCTTATTTTTTTATGTTAAATTATTTACCAAGAGTTTAAGTGAGAACGGCAAATTACAGAGGTCATAGAATCTAACAAATTGACAGTTCAGCTTTTATTTCTATTATTAATTTAGTTTAAGATAGTGAGGTCGTAGAATCTATATAACAAGCTTGATGAAATAATGGTGGAAACAAGAGACTTAAATTCAGAAAGGAGTAAATAATGAAATCAGTATTAAGTGTTGATGTAGCTAAAGGAAAAAGTATGATAATGTTATCTACTGAATATGGAGAAGTATTGATTGAACCTAAAGAGATAAAACATAATTTTCGTGATTTTAATGAATTAAAAGATAAAATTGAAAGTTTTAATTTAGAAGATTTAACTATTTTCATGGAATCAACAGGAATATATCATTTGCCAGTAGAAAGATATTTTAAAGAAAATAATTTTAATACATTAGTAATTAATAGTTTAACGACCAAAAATAATTATGATACATTAAGGAAAACAAAAACTGATACAAAAGATTGTATGAGATTAGCTAAATTATTTTTCGTAAATGAAGTAGAATATCATGATTTGTCTAAAAAAGATTTATATGCTAATTTGAAAGCAATGACAAGACAATATTTTTATCTAACTCAATTAAATGTGAGTTGTAAAAATAGATATAAAAGACTTATAAATATATGTTTTCCAGAATTTGAAGAAATATTTAAAGGCAGCAGAATATATGAAGAAACAGCATTAAACTTTATTAAAACCTTTCCTCATGCTTATATAGTAAAAGAAAAAAGAATAGATGCATTATACAATAATTTGTATAAAACTAATTCTAGACATGATTATTATTATAAGAGGTTAGCAAACAAAATCAAAGATATAGCAGTTAATTCATATCCAGGTGTCGATAAAGATCATTCGGATGTAAAGAACTTATCTGATATGGCTGCTATTTTACAAGAGAATATTAAGACAATAAATGAATTAAAAGAAAAGATGATAAAAACTGCAAAAGAGTCACCTTACTTCGATATAATTAATTCTTTTTACGGGATAGGAGAAGTATTAACAACCGAATTATTAGGTGAATTAGGTGATATAACAAGATTTGATAATCATAGACAATTAATTGCTTTCTGTGGTTTAGATCCAACAATAATTCAATCTGGGAAAAGTATAAACGTGCATGGAACTATTTCTAAACGTGGAAATAAATATGCAAGATGGATATTATTTAATATTAGTCAAATAGTAGTTAAGTTAGGGCATCAATGTCCTGGACACCCCGTATATGATTATTATTTAACAAAAAAAGCAGAAGGTAAACATTATTATGAAAACCTAACTGCTTGCTCTACAAAAATATTAAGAATGTTATATACAATGTGCAAAAATAATACAACATTCAAAATAAATTAACAAATTAATTTTAACATATATATAATTACATTACACGAAAAAAATTAAAAAAACGCATATTTTCGTGTTTTTAGTCGTGGTATAATATTAATATAAATTTAGTGTTGACAAAACTTAGATAGTCAATTTATAGAGTAGATTAATGTCTACTTTTTCTTTTGATTAAAAAGTATGATATAATGAAATAGATTTGAAGTAAGGAAGTGATTCTATGGCAAATGAAGAAAAGGGGTTCCAAAAAGGAAGTATTAACTGGTACCCAGGTCATATGGCTAAAGCAAAAAGACTTATGAAAGAGAAATTACCTCTTATTGATGTTGTATATGAAGTAATTGATGCACGAATGCCATATTCATCTAAAATCAAAGATTTAGATGATATTATAAAGCAGAAACCACGAATTTTAATTATGACAAAAATGGATTTATGTGATAAGAAAGAAACAAATAAATGGATTACTCATTATGAACAAAACGGATATCATGTTGTATGTGTTGATTTAACAACGGGAAAAGGAATTAATGAATTATTAAAAAAGACCGAAGAGATTATGACTGAAAAAAATCAACAAGCATTAGAAAAAGGAATGAAAAAAAGGAGAACAAGAATTTTAATTGTAGGAATTCCAAACGTTGGAAAAAGTACCTTAATTAATCGCTTGGTAGGAAAGAAAGCTGTTAACGTTGGAAATAAGCCAGGGGTTACAAAATCTCTTGATTGGATTCGTATTAATGAAAATTTAGAACTTTTAGATACTCCAGGTATCTTATGGCCGAAATTAGATGAAGAAACAGTTGCTTTTAATCTTGCAAGTTTAACAGCAATCAAAGAAGAAGTATTACCAATTTATGATGTCGTTGTGTATATTATTAAAATGTTATATGAGTATTACCCAAGCAAATTAGAAGAACGTTTTAAAATCACTTCTATTGATGAAGAAGATATGGTATTAACACTTGATGAGATTGGAAAACGACGTGGATGTATGATAAAAGGTGGAGAAATTGATTACGATAGAGTAATGTCACTTATTATGAATGATGTAAAAAATGGTATGATAAAAGAAATTACGTTTGATAGATTTGAGGAGTTAACATATGGATCATAACATGAATTCTTTAGTACTTGCTTATTTAGGTGATAGTATTTATGAAATATTAATTCGTGAATATTTAATTTATCAAAATATTTGTAAAGTAGATGAACTTCAAAAAGAGGCAGTCAAATATGTAAGTGCGAAAGCACAAAGTAATTTTTTAAAAGAATTAGAAGAAAATAACTTATTAACAGAAGAAGAAATAAACATTGTAAAAAGAGCACGTAATCATAAGGGAAGTAGGCATCCAAAAAATACAGATATCGTAACTTATAAACGATCTACTGGATTAGAAGCTTTATTTGGATATCATTATTTAAATGGAAATTTTGAAAGAATCAAAGAATTAATTACAAAAATGATAGGAGAAGATTATGTATATATATGGGAAAAATGTTGCACTAGAGACAATAGAAACAAAAAAGAAAATTAATCGTATTTTCTTAAGTCAAAATTTTAAAGATCAAGAAGTATTACAGGCGATTAGAAAAATACCAGTAGAAGTGAAATACTTAGATAAAAAAGGTATGGACAGACTAGTAAAAGGAAATCATCAAGGAATCATTTTATCGGTACCAGATTTTCAGTATGATAATTTAGATGATTTATTAGTAGAGGAAAATCCATTATTAGTTATCTTAGATCACATTGAGGATCCACATAATTTAGGTGCGATTATTCGTACTTGTGAAGCAGCAGGAGTAGATGGGATTATTCTTCCAAAAGATCGATCTGTTAGTGTGAATCCAACGGTCATTAAAGTTAGTACTGGTGCTATTGATTATATGAAGATTGCTCAAGTTACCAATTTGAATCAAACCATCCGTTATTTAAAAAAAGAAGGATTTTGGATTGTAGGAACTGATATGAATGGACAAGATTATAGTGAAATTGATTACTCAGGAAAATGTGCAATCGTAATTGGAAATGAAGGAGAAGGACTTGCACGTATGGTAAGAGAAAATTGCGATTTTATCGCAAGTATTCCTATGAAGGGGAAAACAAATAGTTTAAATGCATCAGTAGCAGCAGGAATTGTTATTTATGAAGCAATTAAACTTAGAAAGTAGGAAATATGAACTATAAAGAATATAATGATTATGAACTAGTAAATTATGCGGTTAGTGATCATAATGAAGATGCTATGGAATTGCTTTATCAAAAATATCAACCAATGATTATTTCTTATGCAAAAAAAATGATTCCTTTTTGTAGTCAAGGAGGAATTGAATTAAATGATTTGATTCAAGAAGGATTAATTGGATTAAATAGTGCAATAGAGCATTTTAATGAACAAAAAGATATTACCTTTTATACTTTTGCTCGTACTTGTGTAGAACGAAGAATGATTAGTACAGTAATAAGTACAAGAAGGTTAAAACATAAGATTTTAAACGAATCTGTTCCCTTTGAAACGAAAGGGGAGAATGATGAGCCCATCTATGCAGATTACTTATTAAAGGATGAAACATCTGATCCAGAATACGTACTATTAAATAATGAAAGAGTACAAATTTTAAAAGAATTAATTCATGATGAATTAACCGATTTTGAATTACAAGTATTTGAACTAAAAATGAATCATTTTACTTATGAAGAGATTGCCAGTATCTTAGATAAAAATATTAAATCGGTTGATAATGCATTACAACGAATAAAGGGAAAGATAAAAAAGATTTTAGTTAATTTAGATGAAAAAGAATAGTTGATTAGATAAATGTTATTTCAAAAGATACATATACATTATGTATCTTTTGTGTTTTTATAAAACTATGATACAATGTATAAAGTGATAAATTTATAATAAAATGAATTGGAGGATTGTTATGCAAAAATTAGTAATGGATGGAAATGAAGCAGTAAGTAGAATTGCTTATTTGTTTACGGAATTATCTAGTATTTATCCGATTACGCCTTCTAGTCCAATGGCTGAACATACGGAAGTTTTTGCTTCTAATCATATGAAAAACTTATGGGATGATGAAGTGCAAGTAGTAGAGATGCAAAGTGAAGCTGGAGCAGCAGGAGTTCTTCATGGGGCATTACAAGCAGGAACCCTTGCTACCACTTTTACAGCAAGTCAAGGGTTGTTATTAATGATACCCAATATGTATAAGATGGCTGGAGAAATGTTACCATGTGTCATGCATGTTGCCGCTCGAAGCTTATCTACACATGCACTTAGTATTTTAGGAGATCACCAAGATATTTATGCAACAAGAATGACTGGATTTAATATGCTATCATCATCCTCTGTAGAAGAAGCAGGAGATATGGCCGCAATCGCCCATTTAACAGCAATTCATACAAGTCTTCCATTTCTTCATTTTTTTGATGGATTTCGTACAAGTCATGAATTAAATACGATTTCTTTATTAGAAAAAGAAGATATTGCACCACTTGTAAATCAAGAAGCTGTTAAAAAATTTCGAACACGTTCTTTATTCAAAACACCATTTACAGTAGGCACCAATCAAAATGACGATGTTTATTTTCAAATGATGGAAACTAAAAATAAATTTTATGATCAAGTACCAGATATTGTAAATCAATATATGGAAAAAATTAATGCTATAAAGGGGACAAATTATAAACCATTTACTTACTATGGAAGCAGTGTTGCAAAACACGTTATCATTGCCATGGGCTCTGTTTGTGAAACAATAAAAGAAACAATTGATGTATTAAATAAAACTGGTTATCAAGTTGGACTTGTAACAGTTCATTTATATCGTCCATTTAGTCCAAAATATTTAAAAGAAGTATTACCGGTTACAGTAGAAAGAGTTGCTGTATTAGATCGAACAAAAGAAAATGGAAGTATTGGAGAACCATTATACTTAGATGTAAAAAGTATTTTAACGGATATAGAAGTGTATGGTGGAAGATATGGTCTATCTAGTAAGAATACAACACCAGCTTGTATGAAAGCTGTATATGATTTTCTAAAAGAGAAACCAGTTCATAATTTTACAGTAGGAATTCATGATGATGTAACCAATTTAAGTTTACCAATCGATGATACGTTTAAACTAGAAAATAGTAAAGAAATTTTAATTTATGGATATGGTAGTGATGGAATGATTAGCGCTTCTAAATCATTAATTAAAATGATTGGTAACATTACAAATCAATATGTTCAAGGATATTTTCAATATGATTCAAAAAAATCCGGAGGCGTTACGATTAGTCATTTACGAGTTTCTGATAAACAAATTCATTCAACATATTATGTAGAAAACCCAGCTTTTGTAATAGTATCAAAAGATACTTATTTGTTAGATTTTGAATGTTTTGAACAAATCAAAGAAAATGGAATGATATTAATTAATACATCAAAAACGGAAGAAGAATTAAACCGTTATATGACAACACATGATAAAGAAATTTTAGTGTCTAGAAAGATTCAGGTGTATACGATTGATGCTTACAAGTTAGCAAAAGAATTGGGACTGAAAAATAAAATTAGTATGATTATGGAAAGTGCAATGATGTACTTACTGAAATTAGACTACGAACAAGCTAAAGAACAATTAGTACAATATATTCAGAAGAAGTTTATAAAAAAGGGTGAAGAAGTAATTAGTGCTAATATTGCATCGTTAGATCAGGCGATTTCTTATTTAAAAGAAATAACAATAAGAAAAGATGATAGTGAATTATTAGAATTAAAACAAGATTCTCTTCTTTCTATGATGCATAAACGAAAAGGGGATTTGTTACCAACCAGTGCTTTCATGAAGCAACCAGATGGGCGATTTTACTATCATCAAGAACAAGTAGTAACACGAGCAATCGCAACAACTGTACCGAGATGGATTTTAGAAAACTGTATTAGTTGTAACCAATGTTCTTTCGTTTGTCCACATAGTGTGATTCGACCATTTTTACTATCAGAAGAAGAATATCAAAAAGCACCAGAATGGATCAAAAATCGTGTTAAAAAAGCAATGGGACCAGGATTAGATGGTTATTATTATACGATTGCTATGTCAATCAAAGATTGTACGGGATGTGGGCTTTGTATTAAAATTTGTCCAAGTATGAAAAAAGCATTAGAAAATCAACCGATTGAACAAGCTACGAAAGCCAAAGAACAAGAAATTTTTGATTATTTAAATGCCAATATTACTGAAAAAGAAGTTGGAAATAAATATACGATTAAAAATAGTCAATTTAAAAAACCAAAGTTTGAATTTTGTGGAGCTTGTGCTGGATGTGGTGAAACAGCATATATTAAATTATTGACACAATTATTTGGTGATCAATTAGTAATAGCAAATGCTACTGGATGTTCTTCTATTTATGGAGCAAGTGTACCATCACTTCCATACCAAGTATCATGGGCATCATCGTTATTTGAAGATAATGCAGAATTTGGTTATGGAATGGTACTAGCAAATGAATTAAGAGAGAAGAAAGTTAGAAAAATAGTAGAAAATTATCAAGATGAAGCATTACTTGCATCTTGGTTAGAACATTCTCATGAAATAGATAAAACAAAAGAAATTTATCAAGCTTTAAAAGAAAAATCATTACCAAAACCGTTAGAAGATGTAAAAAAAGATTTATTAGCTAAAACAATTTGGTGTATTGGTGGAGATGGATGGGCTTATGATATTGGATATGGTGGAATTGACCATGTTCTAGCAAGTAAAGATAATATTAATATTCTAGTATTAGATACAGAAGTATATTCTAATACTGGTGGTCAATCTTCTAAATCAAGTCCCAAAGGAACGATTGCTTCTTTTACAACAAAAGGAAAAACAAATGCGAAAAAAGATTTAGCTGCGATTGCAATGATGTATCCTCATACTTATGTAGCACAAGTATCACTGGGTGGAAATATGCAACAAGTAATTAAAGTGATGAAAGAAGCAGCTAATTATCCAGGTCCATCTATTATTATTGCTTATGCACCATGTATTTCTCACGGAATAAAAGGTGGAATGGTAAATAGTCTAGACAGCTCTAAATTAGCAGTTCAATGTGGATATTATCCAATTTTTCATCGTAATCCAGAAACAAAAGAATTTATTTTAGACTATAAAAAAGCAAATTTTGATTTATATGAAGATTATTTAAATACACAAACAAGATATCAAATGTTATCGGTTGTAAATCCAGAGAAAGCCAAAGAATTATTAGAAAGTAATAAAGAGGATGCAATACGTAGATTTAAGTATTACGAATCTTTAGAAAATAACAATAAAACAAGCTAGATTGCTTGTTTTATTGTTTCTAAAATTTGATTTTGTAACTTTTGATTACTATGTTGCCATAATAGTTCAAAAAAGACACCAAGTCCCGGAAGCGTAATTTCCTCTTTATCCGCTAAAGAATCTTCAATTGATTGTCTCATTTCTTCAATGCTAGTATTTTTAAAATTTTGTCGAATATTGTTTCTAATATCAATCATCATAAAATCGTCCTTTCTATTTTATTTTGATAAAAAGAATAAAATATATTCATTTTATGGTATCTTTTTAAAATAATTTATTATATAATGAAGATAGATAGGAGGATGTTTTATGAATGTAGGAACAATTATTTTGATTATCGTTGTTGTTCTTGTAGTTTTATTCATTGCATGGGTAGCAGGAACATATAACAAATTAGTGGGATTAAGAAATCGTGTAAAGGATCAATGGGCACAAGTAGATGTGGTTTTAAAAAGACGTGCGGATTTAATTCCTAATTTAGTAGAAACTGTAAAAGGGTATGCAAGTCATGAAAAAGAAACATTAGATGCCGTAATTAGCGCGCGTAATAAGGCTGTTAGTGCAACCACAACACATGATGAAATCGCGGCAAATGGGGAACTAACGCAAGCATTAGGAAGATTATTTGCACTTGCAGAAAGTTATCCAGATTTAAAAGCAAATACGAATTTTATGGAATTACAAAATTCATTAAATGAAACAGAAGATAAAATTACATTTGCTCGCCAATTTTATAATGATACGGTTATGATGTATCAAAATAAATTAGAGATGTTTCCATCTAATATTGTGGCAAATATGTTTGGATTTAAACAAGCAGAATTCTTTGAAGCGAGTGAAGCTGACAAAGAAGTACCAAAAGTACAATTTTAGGCTTACAGATGTAAGTCTTTTCTGTTTAATAAGGAGTGAATTATGAAAAAATTTGATAAAATAATATTTACTTTATGCATGTTATTAATTCCGTTTGGTAATGTTGTGTTTGCTAGTGATAGTGGAATTAATAAATATTATATGGATGCCACGATAGAAAAAGATGGTAGTGTTCATGTCAAAGAATTATTTGATTTAAATGGTTCTTATAATGGATTTGAACGAATCATTGAAACAGAAAATACTACTGCTTCTAAGTTTGATGCTAAAGCAGATATGTATGGAGGAAGTAGTCTACATAATGCAAGTGATTTAAATTTGATTGCAATAAAAGGAATTCCTAAAAAAGATTTATCATTTTCTTCTTTCAGTGAAAAAGGAATCTTATTTCATTCTAGAAAAAATGGTGGAGATACCGACCAATATTATGAAGAAATGGGAAATCATTCTTCTCAGTATCGCTATCGTATTTACAATTCTAGTAACAATCAATTGGCTTTTTATTTAGAGTATCAATTACGTAATATGGCAATTTTACACGATGATATTGCAGAATTAGGATGGAATATTTTCAGTGATAAATTAGTAGAAGATGTAGAGGAGTTTGAATTACTTATCCATTTACCAGGAAATAAAAAGGAACTTCGAGCCTGGGCTCATGGACCTTTGAATGGTAATATTGAAGTGGTTGATCAAGAAACGGTAAAAGTTACTATTTCTGATTTAGCCAAACAAACACCATTTGATGTTCGACTTGCATTTGATAAAGATGTGATAGCAAATAGTACAAAAGCAACTGGTGTTGTTGCTTTGGATAAAATTTTAAAATATGAACAAGTAAAAGCGGACGAAGCGAATGCGTTACGAAAAGAAGCACGTATCAAATATTATGGAACAGCAATCTTATGTACTTTATGGTTGATAGGTTGGATAATATTAATTATTTATACATATTTAAAACATGATAAAGAATATCAAAGTAAAATAAAAGTTTCATATTACCGTGAACTACCGAATACTTATGGACCTGAAATAGTTGGGTATTTAATGCATCATCAAGTAAAACCCAATGATTTATCAGCTGCTATTATGAATTTGATTTCTAAAAAAGTAATTAAAGCAGAAAAAGTAATGACAGGAAAAAAAGAAGATTATAAGTTAGTTTATCTTCCAGAAAATGTAGCCCAAACAGAGTTATCAGTTGGTGATACAAACCTCATTTATTGGTTATTCCATGAGCGAGAATCGTTATTATTATCTACTTTGAAAAAAGAAGCAAAAACAGATTATATTGATTTTTTAAAATCTTATGAAGCTTGGAAAGGAATTACGATAAATAGTGGAGAAGAACAAAATTTTTTCTTAGTTAATACAAAGCCTAAAGTGATTTTAATTTTTTACAGCATTTTAGGAATAGTATGTGGTGTTTTAGCATCTAATGTAACACTTCCAATTATGATTACCGTTGGTCTAATAATCTTAGGTATTTTTGGTATCATTTATGGTTGTTGTTATCAAAAGCGTACTCAATATGGAAATGATGAGTTTGTAAAATGGCAAGCGTTTAAGAAATTTTTATTAGATTTTGGTAATTTTAGTGAAAAAGAACTACCGGAAATCGTGTTATGGGAAAAATATTTGGTGTATGCTGTAGCACTTGACTGTGCTGATAAGGTAGCAAAACAAATGGAACTAAAAGTAAAAGAGTTATCTACTGCTGATTATCAGACGGGTTATCCAACTTTTACCGATTTTTATGTAATTACCAGTTTAAATCGTTCTATTTCAAGTGGAGTATCTAGTGCAGTCAGCCAAGCAATCTCTACTAGAGCAATGGCTCAATCGAATAATTCATCTGGTTCAGGATTTGGTGGAGGATTTTCTAGTGGTGGAGGATCCTTTGGTGGTGGAGGTGGCGGAGGCCGCTTCTAGAAAAAAAGAGTTCAACTGTGAACTCTTTTTACATCATATGATAATTAGAATCAGTATAAGTATTATTACCAATTGAAATTGATTTTGTATCTTGAAGCATATTTTCTAAGCGACTAACACGACGGTCTAAATTATTTAGTTGCGCTTGCATTTGATCCCATTGCATCTTTTCTCCTGCCTCATTTCCACAATTACACGTAGCATTTGTAATTGCTGGCATAGGTTGATTCATTGGCATATTTTGATTTGGCATCATATTCATATTAGGGTATCCCCCCATTTGGTTTGGCATTGCACCAGGATATCCTCCCATCATTGGATATGGTGCAGGCATAGGCATTGGTCCACAATTTCTATCTTTTTTCATATTTTTTCACTCCTTTTAATTCTCTAATTCATTATATGCCTATCGAAATAAAAGGTGTCTATTTCAAAACAAATTTATTCATGATATAATAGTAATGGTGATTGATGTGAGATTAAAAAATGTAAAAGGTGCAAAGGAAAAGATTGAAGCCTCTTCCTATATTGTACTAAATCCAAAAGAAAAGAAGGGAACTTGGAGTAGCTTATTTCCAAAGCAACAAAAAATTAAGATTGAAATTGGAATGGGAAAAGGAAATTTTATTATTGAAAATGCTCGTCGTTATCCCGATACTAATTTTATTGGTATCGAAAAATTTGATAGTGTAATTGTAAGAGCCATTGAGAAATTAGAACGAATGGAAGAAAAATTACCTAATTTAAAGTTAATCCGTATGGATGCATTAGAAATTGATGAAGTATTTGATCATGAAGTGGATACAATTTATTTAAATTTCTCTGATCCATGGCCAAAGAAAAGACATCAAAATAGAAGACTTAGTAGCCCTATATTTTTAAAGAAGTATGACCAATTATTTGTTTCCGATAAAAAGATTATTATGAAAACGGATAATCGCCATTTATTTGAGTATTCGGTTATGAGTATTGCAAACTATGGTTATCAATTAGAAGAATTATCATTCGATTTGTATCAAGATAATGTAAAGGACAATATTCCAACTGAATACGAAGAAAGGTTTGCAAATAAAGGGTTTAACATTTACCGACTAGTTGCGACAAAACATGACTAGACATTTACTATACACTGAAAAACGAAAGTTCTTTTGAACTTAGAAAATATCTGATATAATTTAGGAAGAGTGGTGATATATGAAAAAATTAATACCTGCGCTACTATGTTGTCTATTTTTTATGACTGGTTGTACAGTTGTTAGAATAGATACACAAAGTATAGACAATACTATAAACGTAGTATTATCTAAGAATAATCAGTTATATAATCGTGTAGGAAAAGGTTATAAATATTATGTTCCTAAAGGTGTTACTTATATTGATACAAATGAATTAAATGAAAAATTATATTCAAATGGAACCTATTATTATTTATATATTGATGCGATTAGTTATTATCACAAAGCAAAAGTAAAATATAAAGAAAATCAAAATGCTTATTATTCTAGAAAAATTAAAATGAATGATAAGTCAGGATATTTAGAAATCAATCAACAAGGAGATAAGTACTTTATTGAATTTAGTTATAATTATGCGAAGATTGAAGCACTTGTTGAGAAAGAAGAAATCAATGAAACGGTTTTAAATGCTTCATATATTTTATCCACAGTAAAATTTAATCATAACGTTATTAAATTAATGTTAAATGAAACCTACTTGACGAATAAAGAAGAAAAATATGATATTTTTGAATCAAAAGATGAGGATAGTGTTTATCTTGAGTATGATAAAAATAATGAAACTTCTGATGAGCAAGTAGAAAAAGAAAATAATGAGGTGAAATAACATGGGATTTATGGAAAAAATGAAAAATTTATTTACGGAAGAAGAAGAAATTGAAGAACCAGTGAAAAAAGAAGTCATGCAAGTGGAAATTAAAGCGCCTACTGTTCAAAGAGAGAAAGTGCATGAACCAGAGGTAGAAGTAGAACCACCGGTTATGAAAGTCCAACAACCAACACCAGTGTTCTTTGATGATAAGGATTTTGCTACTTTAGAGCAACCAAAACCGAAACCAAAACCAAAGCCAGTAGAAAAGAAACCAGAAAGAACAGCTTATAATAGTGGAAGGGATAGAAAAGATAGACATTCATTTAAACCATCTCCTATTATTTCGCCAGTATATGGTATCTTGGATAAAAATTATAAAAAAGAAGATATTGTAGACAGAGGGGAAACTGAAATTATTTCTTCTTACAATCGTGTTTCAAGAGAAATGACATTGGATGAAGTAAGACAAAAAGCCTTTGGAACATTAGAGGATGATATTGATTTGAATTTGCATGCGGAAAAGGAAGAAAAAGAAGAAGTAGTAACTCCAGTATATGATAAATCAACTCTAGAAAATGATATTTTTGAAGAGATGGAATCTGATACACCACATACTTCATTAGAAGAAACAGACGACGTTACCATTGGAAATATTTCAGAGGCACCAAGAATGGATGTAATTAATAATGATGAAGTAGGAAATGAAGAGACGAATGATGAAACAATAGATGAAAGTGATTTATTCAATTTAATTGATTCTATGTATGAAAAGAGGGATGAAGAATAATGAGTTGCGCAAATGAACTTTTTCCAATCATACTCTATCTATTAGGGTGCATATTATTAATTGTGTTAATCATTTTAGGAATCCGTTTAATTAAAACATTAAATCGTGTTGACGCTTTAATTGATGATGTGAACGTAAAATCATCAAAATTAAATGGAGTATTTGATATTATAGATCATACGGCAGATGCCCTTGCTAATATTAGTGATATGGCAGTGGGATTTGTTACAAGTAGTGTTAGAAAAATGATTAATAAAAGAAAGAAGGAAGAGGAAAAACATGAGTAAAAAAAGTAAGAAAAGTAGAGGGTTTGGTAAATTTTTAGCCGGAGCAGCAATTGGAGCTGGATTAGGGTTATTATTCGCACCTAAAAAAGGTAGTGAAACAAGAGCTGATGTAAAGAAAGCAATCGACGATATGATTTCAAAAATTAAAGATATTGATGTTGAAGAAGTAAAAGAAGAATTTGAAGTAAAATTATACCAAATTAGAGAAGAATTAGAAGATTTGGATAAAGAAAAAGTATTAAAAATAGCAAAAAAGAAAGCAAAACAAATTCGTGATGCTGTAGATGAATTAGTAGAATACACAATTGAAAAAGGTACACCTGTATTAGAAAAAACGGCACACAATATACGTGAAAAAGCAATTGCAACAACAAAAGATGTTCTAGCAAAGTTAGAAAGCGAAGAAAATTAAAACTTTGCTTTTTTTCATTTTTTATGTATAATAAAGTACCAGAGGTGATACTATGGCAAGATATCGCTACACATTAAAAGCTTATCATAGAGATACTGATAAGGAATATAAAATCCAATTAAAAGAGCAAGGAAAATTAAAAGAAAAAGTTTATTTGACGACGATTGATCAATTCCTTTTATCCCATATGACAGATAAAAATGGGATAGAAAATTTTCAAAATAAGGAAGAAGTATTCATTTATTTAAACCAGCATTATGGATATCAAATACCACTTGATGCAAATCTCTATATTTCTTATCAAGCAGAAAAGAATGAAAAATTACTAGAAGTAGTTTATCCAGAAAAACAAGTATTACAATATTTTTCTCATTTATACACTTATTTATATCAAACAAAAGATTCAGAAAAAAAAGTAAAAGAACAATTAAAATATGATTCTGTTTGGCAACATTTTTTAAAATTGTTTAAACAAAATATAAAAAATGAAACCTATTATCGCTTTATTATGAAAGAAGAGGGAATCAATTATATTAATTCTTATTTAAAAAAATGGATTCACAATTATTTAGATTTTATTCATTATGAAACTTCTGATGAACAAGAAATGTTTTTAGAAGCTAGAAACAAAATAAAAGAACAATTACAATATTATAAAGTATTACGTGGAATAGAATTAAGTTATAAAAAATATAACAAAAAGTATCATCAAAATATTGGTATTGATAAAAAGAAAATGGAATTATATTTAGAAAAACAACAATTATTAATGCCTATTACTAAGTCAATTTATTATGCCAAAGATTCTGAGCGCCCAGTCGAAATTTATCATACTGGATATGAAGAATTAGACGACATTATTGGTGATTCTGCAACGAATATTAGTGAATTAGCGAGCCAAGTATTTGAAGAGTTAGGTTTAACATTAGAAGACTTAGAAAATTATCCTGATTTAAAAAGAAAATTAGGTATTCCAGATACATTTTCACAAACACAAGAAAACAATACAAAGAAAAAAACATACAATTAAAGTAGTAAAGGGAGGATTGAACTCTCTTTATTTTGTGTTACAATAAGATTGAGTGTGATAGAATGAAACAGTATATAGAATCTTTTTTAAGTTATATTGAGTTTGAAAAAAATTATTCTTTTTATACAGTGAGAAGTTATGAAGAAGATTTGGATGAATTTTATCAATTTTTAAAATCAGAACATATTAATCGTATTAAAGAAGTAGAGTATAGTATCATTCGTATTTACTTAAAAAAACTGTATGAAAAAAATTATTCAAAAAAAACAATTGCAAGACATATTAGTACCTTACGTAGTTTTTTTAAATATTTATTAAAAGAAGAAGTAGTAGATATGAACCCTATGTTATTAATTAGTAATCCAAAACAAGATAAGAAGTTACCAAATTATTTAAATTATGAAGAAATAGAAACGATTTTAAATATTCCTAATCAAAAGACAAATCTAGGAAAGCGGGATGCCCTTATTTTAGAATTATTATATTCAAGTGGTATTCGGGTAAGTGAATTAGTTTCTATTAAATTAGATCAAATTCAATTTTCTAATCGTACCATTAAAATACTTGGAAAAGGAAATAAAGAACGGTATGTTTTATACGGGAATAAGTGTGAACAATTATTAGAACAATATCTACATACAGCAAGATTTGAACTACTTGGTAAAAAACAAAATCAATACTTATTATTAAATAAAGATGGGAATCCCCTTAGTACCGGTGGTGTTCGTTATATTATTGGAAAAATATTAAAAGAAAGTGGTTTAAAATTACATGTTTCACCCCATACATTACGTCATACTTTTGCAACGCATCTATTAAATAATGGAGCAGATTTAAAAAGTGTTCAAGAACTTTTAGGACATGAAAATCTAAGTACAACGCAAATTTATACTCATGTATCGAATGAGCGACTTCGTAATGTCTATTTACATACGCATCCACGAGCAAGAGAAAAGTGATAACTTTTCTTTTTTTGTTAAATTTTTGTTAAATTTTGCTACTTTTTTCGCATATAAAATAAAATAGTGTTATAATGAAATTGTACATACTAAAGGAGGCAAAAAAAGTTATGACAAAATATGTATATGCATTTTCTGAAGGAAATAAGGATATGCGTGATCTACTTGGAGGAAAAGGTGCTAATTTAGCAGAAATGACTTCTATTGGATTACCTGTTCCAAGTGGATTTACCGTTACAACAGAGGCTTGTAACAAGTACTATGATGATAATCAAGTAATTAGTGAAGAAGTAAAAGTGCAAATCTTTGAAGCGTTACAGGCATTAGAAAATCGTACTGGTAAAAAATTAGGGGATAAAGAAAATCCACTATTAGTATCAGTTCGTAGTGGTTCTCGTGCTAGTATGCCAGGAATGATGGATACAGTACTTAATCTGGGATTAAATGATGAAGTAGCTGTTGGTTTTAGTGAAAGTACAAATAATCCTAGATTTATCTATGATTCTTATAGACGTTTTATTATGATGTTTGCAGACGTTGTAAAAGGTTATCCAAAACAATCTTTTGATCGTATTTTAGATAAAATAAAAGAAGAAAAAGGTGCAAAATACGATACGGATTTAACTGCAGAAGATATGATGGAAGTAACGAAGAAATTTAAAGAAGTTTATAAAGAATTATCTGGGGTAGATTTTCCACAAGATCCAAAAGAACAATTAATTGAAGCAGTAACAGCTGTTTTCCGTTCTTGGAATAATGAAAGAGCCATCATTTATCGTAAAATGAACGATATTCCAAGTAGTTGGGGAACTGCAGTTAATGTTCAAGAAATGGTATATGGAAACCGTGGAGATAACTGTGGTACTGGAGTAGCATTTACTCGTAATCCAGCAACTGGAGAAAAGAAATTATTTGGTGAATATCTAATGAATGCCCAAGGAGAAGATGTAGTAGCAGGAATTCGTACTCCATCACCAATCGCAACATTAGAAACATCAATGCCTGAAGTATATCAAGAATTTGTTCGTACAGCAAATATTTTGGAACAACATTATAAAGATATGCAAGATATGGAGTTTACAATTGAAAATGGTAAACTTTATATGCTACAAACACGTAATGGAAAAAGAACGGCTCATGCAGCTTTAAAAATTGCAGTTGATTTAGTAAATGAAGGTATGATTAGTAAAGAAGAAGCGATTTTAAAAGTAGAACCAAAATCACTAGATCAATTATTGCATCCAATGTTTGATGGAGAAAGTTTGAAAAATGGAACCGTTATCGCAACAGGTCTTGCCGCTTCACCAGGAGCAGCAACTGGTAAAATTTATTTTACTGCTGAAGAAGCATCAAAAGCTCATGCAAATGGAATTCCATCAATTCTAGTTCGTTTAGAAACTTCTCCTGAGGATATTCAAGGTATGAATGATGCTGAAGGAATTCTTACAATCCGTGGTGGTATGACAAGTCACGCAGCCGTAGTTGCACGTGGTATGGGTCGCTGCTGTGTTTGTGGATGTGGTGAACTAACTGTTGATGAAGAAAATAAAACTTTAACAACGAAAGATGGTCATGTATATCATGAAGGTGACGATTTATCACTTGATGGATCAACAGGTTGTGTGTATGGGGAAGCTATTAAAACCGTTGCACCAATGATTAGTGGTGACTTTGAAACATTTATGAGTTGGGCTGATAGTATCAGAACACTTGGTGTACGTGCAAATGCTGATACTCCAAAAGATGCCGCACAAGCATTAAGTTTTGGTGCGGAAGGAATTGGGCTTGTTCGTACAGAGCACATGTTCTTTGAAACAGATCGTATTTTTGCAGTTAGACAAATGATTACTGCCGAAACAGTGGAACAAAGAGAACAAGCACTTGCTAAGATTTTACCAATGCAACGTGATGACTTCGAAAAAATATTTGAAGCAATGAAAGGAAAACCAGTGACAGTTCGTTACTTAGATCCACCACTTCATGAATTTTTGCCTCATACAGATGAAGAAATTAAACCACTTGCTGAAAGTCTTGGTATGACGTTTGAAACATTAAAAGCAAGAATTGATTCATTAAAAGAATTTAACCCAATGATGGGACATCGTGGATGTCGTTTAGCAATTACTTATCCAGAAATTGCTCGTATGCAAACAAGAGCAATTATCGAAGCGGCAATCAATGTTAATAGTCGTGGTATGAATGTTGTACCAGAAATTATGATTCCACTTGTTGGAGATGTAAATGAACTTAAATTTGTAAAACAAATTGTTGACCAAACAGCAAATGACGTAATGAAAGAAAAAGGTGTTACGTTAGATTATCATGTTGGAACAATGATTGAAATTCCAAGAGCAGCGCTTACTGCCGATAAAATTGCAGAACAAGCTGAATTCTTTAGTTTTGGTACAAACGATTTGACACAAATGACTTATGGATTTAGTCGTGATGATGCTGGTAAATTCTTAAATGATTATTATGATAAGAAAATATTTGAACAAGATCCTTTTGCAAAACTAGATCAAACTGGTGTTGGAGCTTTAGTAGAAATGGCAGCACAAAAAGGAAGAAATACAAGACCAAATATGAAACTTGGTATTTGTGGAGAACATGGTGGAGAACCATCAAGTGTAGAGTTCTGTCATAAAGTAGGACTTACTTATGTATCATGTAGTCCATACCGTGTTCCAGTTGCTAGACTTGCAGCGGCACAAGCAGTTGTTAAGGAAGACAAAAATTAGAACGCATAAGCGTGAAAAATATTAAGAATCAAAAAGAACAGAAATGTTCTTTTTTTGTTGGAATAAAAGGAATTAGTTAATGTTTTTTTAAATGTATTTGTTAAAAATAGTGTAATTAGTTTTATAAAAGAAAATAAAATTACGATTAGAAAATAGTCACAGTATAGTTAGGGTGACTATTTTTGGTTGGAAGAAATAAACATAAGAAAGGAGCGATTTATATGTATTATAGAAAACCAACATTAAAAAATCTTTCACAAGGAGCTCGACTTGAGTATGTTAGGAGATTAAGGCACATGAATGAAGATGATGTTGTTGAATATTTTGGATTTGGAGGAAGGTATCCTCGTAAAACATTCAGAAGCTATGAAGCTAACTATAGAGAACCAAGTAAAGAAAGACTAAAAGATATAGCAGAGTTATATGAAGTAAGTATTGATGCAATAAAAAAATATGACTTTAACGATCCGATAGATGTTATTTATTTTCATATGTGGTTGGAAGAAGAGTTTCCATATTACGAGATAAACTTCGATTGTGATAGTTATGAGAAAACAGATTATAATGATATTGTTCAAAATGCTATTAGAGAATGGAAACAAATGAAAAAAAAAAGAGAAAATCTAGAAATATCCGATGATGAATATCTTGAATGGAAATTAAATTTTAAATTAGAAAAAGAATTTTAGATGAAGAATGAAAATATATGATATACTTAATATGAATATATATGCTTTGATTTTAAAAATATATGGAGGTAAAAATGGAATATTTAATTAATAATGAAATAAATAGTGCAATATGTGATGTTGCAAGATTAATAAGTAATGATGAACAACAAATTAATCAATTGGTTGAAATATTGAAAAAAATGGTGACTGTTCAATTTACACAAAATGCGATTGAAGGGACATCTCATGCAGCAGGTACAGATCCTATAATTGATTTTAAGGAAGAAAATGAAACATTTACAGTTGTATGTAATAAGATTATAGTTACTTTGCCATACTTATTAAGTGCAAATAATATCCACCATTTTAGAATTGATGCTAGACATGAATTTTTTCATGCATTTGCTTATCTTCTAAATAATAAAATAATAAGATTAAATGTAGATAAAATGTACTTTAATTTAGGTGGAAAAATAAATGAACGAAGTATGTATAATCCACGATGTGATAATAATGATTCATATGCTTCTATATTATTTAATGAAATCGTAACAGATCTTTCAGCTTATTGTTCATATTATCCCAAATTAAATATTAGTATGAACCAAATACTTAATGGTAATGGATTAGAAACTATAAATAATACATATGGTATGGGAAATGGATATTGTCAATTATTTCCTTTAGGAATGTGTGTTATAAAAGCATTTTCAAATTATAATTGTGATTATGATAGGCTAGGACAAAATAAATTTGAAGCAAAGTATCAATCTGATAGTGATAAAGTTTATTATAATGATCTATTATACGGAATCTTATACAATCCACTTAGCATTAAAGATTCATTTATAAAGTATACATCAGAAGAAGATTGGCAAACTTTAGAAAACATAGCAAAAAAGATTGTAACTGATTTTAAAGAAAAAGATAGAAAAGTAGATTATGATAATATTCAAGAATTTTTAACAGTTTTAGCAAAATATCTAAATAATAAATATCAAAAGACAAATGATCTTATTCTAAAACAACAACTAACTATAATAATAGCTGAATTTAATGAATATTATAAAAAGGCATTAAATTATTATGGTAATTTAGGCTATAATAGAAATACTAGGTAAATATATTCTCAAAGAAGTAGGAATACTTCTTTTTCTTATGCCTAAAATCGCATCCTAATAATTATTTATAAAAGATGATAAAGTTTTTATAGAGGTGATTTAATGAAAAGAAAGGTAGCAATATATGCAAGAGTTTCAACAGAACATGAAGCTCAATTATCTGCTTTAGATAATCAAGTCCAATATTATGATAGTATTTTGAAACAACATCCTGATTGGATTCTATATGATAGATATATCGACGAGGGTATAACTGGCACTTCTACTAAGAAGAGAAAAAATTTTATGAAAATGCTAGAAGATGCTAAAGAAGGTAAATTTGATTTAATAGTTACTCGTGAAGTATCAAGATTTGCAAGAAACACAGTTGATACTTTACAAGAAACTAGGAGGCTAAAGAAGATAGGAGTTGAAGTTTATTTTACTGAAGATAATATATGGACATTTAATGATGAAGATGGAGAGTTAAAACTTACAATAATGGCAACACTTGCTCAAAATGAAAGTAAAAAAACTTCTCAAAGAGTAAAAGCTGGCCAAATGATTTCATTTCAAAATGGAGTGTTCTATGGAACAGGTAATATACTTGGATATGATAAAGTAGGTAAAGATTTAGTAGTTAATGAAGAACAAGCTGAAATAGTAAAATTTATTTATTCAGAGTATTTAAATGGTAAGGGAACAGTTTCTATAGCAGATGAATTAACAAGGAAAGAAGTAAAAACATCAACCGGGCTAACTAACTGGAGTCCGTCTTACATATCAAGAGTATTAAGAAACCCATTTTATTCAGGTACAATAGTTTATAGGAAATCATATATACCAGATTATCTAGAACAAAAGCCTGAAATGAATTATGGAGAAGTAGAACAAGTAATTGTAGAAGGTAAACATGAGCCGCTTGTATCAAAAGAAGACTTTAAAAAAGTTCAAGAAATAATGGATGGTCATTCAAAACAAATTAAACTTGGTATTAGACGAGCTAAAGGAACTGCTAAAAATATTTGGAGTAAAAAGTTAATATGTGAATGTGGGTCTAATTTCAATAGAAGAGTATATCATAGGAATAAAACTAACACTACATTTTCTTACGATTGCTATAATAGAAAAATGCATCCTGATAGTAAATATAAAAATACTGATTATAAATTGTGTGAAGTAAAAGAAGTTCAAGAGTGGAAATTACAATTTATGGCTGAAGCAATTTTTACAAAGCTTACACAAGATACGGATAATAGAAAAGAATTAGTTAATAAATTAATGAATGGAGTGAAAATAGATGATCATCCAGAGAAAAAAATAAAACAAAGAATTGATAAATTAAATCAATTAATAAAAAAGGAAACAGCAAAATTAGATAAACTAATAGATACATATTTAGATGAAACAATAAATATAACAATGTATGATATATTCCAAAAGAAGTTATCAAGTAGAATAGAAAAATATAAAATAGAAATTAGCGAATTAGAAAAAGAATATAAATCAATAGAACCATTAGAGGTAAGAATTGAAAAGGTAAAAAATAGTATTCGTAAATTATTAGATATTAGTTATAATGGTGTTGATGAAAAAATAATAGAAGAATTTGTAGATAAAATAATAGTTCATAAAGATTATTTTGAATGGAAGTTAAATTTTATGAATGAAACAATAAAGTTAGAAATAAGTGGTAAAAGTAAATCAGATTGCTTTGTTGTGGAATATAAGGAAAAATAATATTCAGTGGTATAATATAAGAAGGAGATGGTCTCATGGATCAAACATATTGTGGTGATTTAATATTTAATAACATAAAATACAAATTCGATTTTAGAAACAATGTTTTAGTTATTATTCCTGATGAATTAGAAGATTATACAAAATGGCATTTTAAAAATATAGGTAGTAAAGATAAATTTGAACGAGTAAATGTTGAAGGTACTACTAACAATGGTTTTTATATTTGTTTTATTCATGTTAAATTTTCACATATGGGAAGGGGAATATTACAAGCGTTTGTACCTGGATATGTTATTTGCAAAGCCGTTGGAGTAAGTCCTCTTCCTAAATGTGAAGAAATTAGTAAAATAAGATTTTTCGGTGAATGTTTAGATAGATTCTATTATCCAAAAAGAATAATTAAAACCAGTGATTTTTTTCAGTCAAATGATATAACTTTAGAGGTGAATAAAAATAAACTTAAAACAGATAATTTTATTATTAATAAAGATGTATTTAAATTTGGAGTAGCATGGAAAATTCCTTTTAGTTCTAATATTAATGTTGTTCTTGATGTTGAATCATTTTTAGAAATTGAATTTAATACTAAACAAAACATAGATGAAATTGTTGAGTATTATTTAAAGGTAAAAAAATTCTTTTCTTTTATAAATAATAGAAAATATATAAAATTCAATAAAGTTATAGCATATACTACTATTCCGGTAAACTACGGAATAAAACGAGATGATATTAGAAACGAAGAATTTAAATTTGAATTCTATTTTGTAGATCCTGATGAGAAATATGATTTAGATAAAGCTAATAATTCAATTCATTTAGAAGATTTAGACAATAAATTTTCGAAAATATATAAGTTAGTTACTAATAAGGATTTTTTGACAGAATATTATCCATTAAGTATATCAGATAATAATTATGTGGATAATGATAAATATGTTAATGTTGCTAGAGCATTTGAATCTGAATTTGATAAATTGTATCCAAAATTCAAAGCAAAGACGAGTGAAGAATATAATGCTGTAAAAAAAGCGTTATTGAAATGTTTATCAAATAAGAAGAATAATGCTAATTTAGCAATAAAAAAAGAGAAAGATATAAAATATAATAAAAAGATTATAAAAGAATGTAACTATTTTAATAAAATTATTAGCAAAATGGAAGGGAGTTTGTCAGAAAAAGTAACATACTCTTTAAGAAAATATAAAGAGATTATTTCTAATAAAAAGAAGTTAATGCTAAATAATTATCAAATTACCAAAATAAAAGATGGAGTTTTAGCTGACAAATTTAAAGAAAGAAGAAATGCTATTTCACATGGAAGTTCTGCTAATGCTTTTACTGATATAGAAGTAATAGCATATGAACTAGTAAGAATGTGTATATATTGTATAACATTAGAAAGATGTAAAATGTCAGAGGAAAAAATAGATAATATAGTTAGTAAAATATTTTAAAAAAAATAAGTTATTTTAGTCAAAATAGAACGGTATATCGTTCTTTATAGTATTCCTAAGTATTTTGTGGCACAAGCTGCAGTCAAATCTGCTGGAAAAAATTAATAGAACATAAAAATACTTGCTGTTAAATTAATTCTTATAAAGGACGATAAAACAAAATCGTCTTTTTTTATTGAAGAAGACGATAATAGATTAAATTTAGAATTAATATGTGATGAATATGATAGTCCAATATATTACTAGAGTTATTACAGAGTATGAATCAAAAAAGAAAGCAATCGTTTTGGTAAATAAGTATAAAGACTACAATTAGTGAGAAAAATTAAATTTTCAAAGTTTAGAACGAACTACGCAAGAGCAGAAAATATTCAAGAATTTTTAGAGAATAATTTAGATTCAAAATAGTTATTATCAAAAGAAGAAATTGAGTGGGTAACAACTTATCTTTGAGAAATGAAAAAGTATTTTTACACGTTACTACATCTATTGTAATAAATATTGGATATTTGCATAAAGATTCTTTTTAGAAGAAAGAACAGAGCAAGTTAGTGATAATAAAAAACAAAATGTATAAAATATAAATATATAATAAAGACAATCTTGAGGAGTGATAGATTATCACTTTTTTATTATGATTTAGAACGATGAATAGTAAGGCATTTTTCACAAGAAGTAATGAGATGGTTAATACGAACATTTCATTGACAATGTACCTTTTTATGTTATAATAACAAAACAAAAGGAGGAAATTTTTATGTTCGAAGAAGACCTAGAAATACTAAAAATTTTAAACTGTAATAATGCATCGATGATTTTTAATTACGCTACAGGAAATAGAAGAATGAGTAAAGAAGTATTAGAGAAACTTGAGGATGCGATTATAGCAACAGAATATGCAATGTACATTTGTTTTTTTGCAAAAAATATAGAAGGGGCAAATATAGCAAAGCTAGAAGACGCCATTATAGAGATTGGAGATGCCAAATATATTTATCATTTTGCAAGGGATATAGAAGAAGCAAATATAGCAAAACTCGAAGATGCCATTATAAAAACTGGAAGTATAGACTATATTTTTGATTTTGTAAAAAATGTAACAGGAGTAAATATTGAAAAATTCGAAGATGCTATTATAAAAACTGGAAAATTAAGTACTATCAGTCGTTTTGCAACAGAGGTAGAAGGAGTAAATATTGAAAAATTAGAAAAAGCAATTATAGCAATAGGAAGAGCAGACTTTATTTTTTTGTTTGCAAAAGATGTAGACGGAGCCTATATAGCAAAACTAGAAGACGCCATTATAGTAACAGGAAATGCTGAATATATTTATAGGTTTGCACGTGAGATAAAAGGAGCAAATTTTGAAAAATTAGAAAATGCCATTATAGTAACAGGAAATGCCGAATATATTTATAAGTTTGCTAGAGATGTAAAAAGAGCAAATGTTGGAAAATTAGAAGAGACTATTATAGCAACAGGAAATGCTGAATATATTTATAAGTTTGCTAGAGATGTAAAAAGAGCAAATGTTGGAAAATTAGAAGAGACTATTATAGCAACAGGAGACGCCGAATACATTTGTGAGTTTGCAAAAAATGTAACAGGAGCAGATATGCCAAAATTAGGAGAAGCAATCATAGCAACAGGAGACGCCAAATACATTTGTGAGTTTGCAAAAAATGTAACAGGAGCAGATATGCCAAAATTAGGAGAAGCAATCATAGCAACAGGGAAAGCCGAATATATTTATAAGTTTGCAATGGAAACAAAAAGAGCAAATATAGCAAAATTAGAAGAAGCAATGATAGCGACAGGAAATGCCAAATATATTTATCTCTTTGCAAGAATCGGTGTAGTATATGAAAGTGAAATAATCAGTTTACCAAAATTAGAAGAAGCTATTATAAATACAGGAGATGCAAAATATATTTATAAGTTTGCAAAAGAAGTAAAAGGGGCAAATATATCAAGATTAGAAGATGTAATTATAGCAACAGGAGACGCTGAATATATTTATTGTTTTGCAAGAGACGTAGAAAGAGTAGTTATCGCAAAACTAGGATCTGTTATTATATCAATAGGGGACGCCGAATATATTTATAAGTTTGCCAAAGATGTAAAAAGAGCAAATATTGAGAAATTAGAAGAAGCTATCATGGCAACGAGAAATGTAAAATATATTTGTAGGTTTGCCAAAGATGTAAAAGGAACAAATATTGCAAAATTAGAAGATGCAATTATAGCAACAGGGAATGCCAATGATATTTATTGTTTTGCACTCGTTGTAGGAGACGCCAATATAATAAAACTAGAAGATGCAATTATAGCAACAGAGGATGCTGAATATATTAACTCTTTTGCAAGAGATGTAATCGGAGCAAATATAGAAAAATTAGAAGAAGCGATTCAAAAAGTCGAAGAAAATACAAAAATAATAAAGAAAATTCAGAGAAAATTTCAAATTTATCAGAAGAAAAAACGTGAAAATGATTAAATAACTTAGTGAATTCGCATACTATTTACATAGAGATTCTTTTTTAGAAGAAGAATCATCTCAAGCTAGTAATGATAAAAACAAAATGTATCAAATATAAATAATATGACTATATATAGTAAAACATTGTGAGGAGTGATTGCTCATCACTCTTTTATTATGTTTTAGAACGATAGATATTTTGTAGTTGACAACAATATTGGTAGTGAGTTTTACCAAAAGAAACAACACAATGATTGAAATTATCTTTCGTTGACAAAATAACTTTTTATGCTATAATAACATGCAAAAGGAAGGGAATTATATGGCTAGTGAAGAAACAAGAATACAAGAAATTTTTAATTATATACGAGAAAAAAAATATAATAGTAAAGAAGAATTAAGTAAATTAGAAGATGAGATTATAATGACTGGAGATGCTCAATACATCTATGAGCTTATGAGAGATGTTATAAGATTAAACCTTGATGGAATAAATATATCAAAGTTAGAAGATGCCATTATAAAAGCTGGGGATGTAGGATATATGTACCGTTTTGCTGGCTATGCTGTTGATTCCAAATTTAAAGGGGTAAATATTTGGAAAATAGAAGATGCCATTATAAAAACTGGAAATGTTGAATATATTTATTATTTTGCTGGTATTACAGGCGCTAATATCGCAAAACTCGAAGATGCACTTATAGAAATAGGAAATGTTGAATATATTTATTATTTTGCAAAAAGCGTAAAAGGATCAAATATTGAAAAATTAGAAAATGCCATTATAGCTACAAAAAATATAGAATATATTTGTAAGTTTGCAAGATACGTAAAAGGATCAAATATTGAAAAAATAGAAGATGGTATTATAAAAACTGAGGATGCAAGATGCATTTATGAATTCGTAATTTCTACTATAGGGCTTCATATTAAAGGAATAAATATGCTAAAGTTAGAGGACGCCATTATAGCAACAGGGAATGCTGAATATATTTATAAGTTTGCTCGTAACATTGCTGGAGCAAATATTGCAAAATTAGAAGACACTATTATAGCAACCGGAAATGCTCAATATATTTATTATTTTTTTAGAGTTGCTGGAGCAAATATTACAAAGCTGGAAGAAGCATTATTAAAAACTGGAAACGCAAAATATATGTATTTTTTAGTAGGATATATTGAGGATTCAAAATTTGAAGGCATAAATATTGCGAAATTAGAAGATGCCATTATAGCAACCGGAGACGCCGAATATATTTATTGGTTTGCATGTAACGTTGATGGAGCAAATATTGCAAAATTAATAAATGACGAAAGAGATTCAAAAGTATTGAAAAAATTATGATAAAAATTTAAATAAAAAAACTTATTATATTAAAAAGAAATCGAATGGTTAGCTAATTTGTCTTTGGCGGATGAAAAAGTATTTTTACATGCTGCTGTATCTATTGCAAAAATAAGAGAATTAAAATGATAAAGTTACTTTTAATCTTGCTAGTTTAGATGTCATCTTTATTGAAAAAATTTATCAAATATGACTGTAGTATCAACAACACCATAGTGTAAAATAATAAAAAAGTAACATGAATTTGTTACTTTTTTTCATATTGATAATAGAAATATGTTACAATAAAGTTGGAAGGTGAAAAAAATGAATATACTATGTATTGGACATGCAGCATATGATACAACAGTACCTGTATTAAATTTCCCAGAGGAAAATACCAAAAATCGAGTACCTGAAAGACTTGGTAATGGGGGAGGACCTGCTAACAATGCGGCATATTTACTTGGCAAATGGGGAATGAATACTTATTTTGCAGGAATTGTTGGCGATGATCAGGACGGAAGAAAAATAGAGGAAGAGTTAAAACAGGTTGGAGTAAATACAAAGTATTTAGAGTTTAATAAAGAACATACGACGACTTCCAGCTTTATTATAGCAAATCAGAAAAATGGTTCTAGAACGATTATGACATATCGACCTAGTCATATGGCAATGACAGATGTTTCGGTCACGGAAGATATCGATGTAATATTAGTTGATGGACAAGAATATGAATTTTCGAAAAAGATGTTAGAGCAATATCCTAATGCAATATCAATTATTGATGCAGGAAGACCAGTAGAAGAGGTAATTGACTTGTGCCACAAAGTAAATTATGTTGTTTGTTCTAAAGAATTTGCAGAAACAGTAGCAAATACCAAAATAGAAATGGATCATTTTGAAACTTTGACTCAAACTTTAGAAACTTTAGAACAGTTATTTCATACAACCATTGTAATTACATTAGAGGCAAATGGTTGTTTATATCGTGAATCTGGGGTTGTAAAAATAATGCCTTCATTGGAAGTAACACCAGTTGACTCAACCGGTGCGGGTGATATTTTTCATGGAGCATTTACATATGCGATTAGTAATCATTATTCTTTCGAAGATAGTTTGCGAATTGCTTGTATAGCTGGAGCAATATCGGTAACAAGACTTGGTAGTAGAAGATCGATGCCAGAAAAAGAAGAAATGAAGAAGTATTTTTATGAGTTTAAATAATATAATATTTGTAGATCATTATCCCAAGTTAGACTTACATGGAGAAACGACTGAAACTGCACGTGTATTAATTCAAGATTTTATTCGCGATAATATAAAATTAAAACAAAAGATTATCGTGATTGTTCACGGAGTTGGAAGTGGAGCAATTAGACAAGCTACACGGGATACTTTAAGAAAGAATAAAAATGTTTTAGATTACAAGACTTTTTATTATAATAATGGGTGCACAGTAGTAGAATTGAAAATTGACTTTTAAGTGATTTTATGATACAATTTAATAACAACAAAGAAGTGCATAAGGTAAGGAAAATAAAGTAATTCGTTATAATTTGACAAGATGTGATGTTTGTGCTAAGATATGCAACATCAAATTGGAAAGAGGGGGAATTTTATGTATAATGAACGTAGAGAAAATTTTTCAATCAAAGATATCGTATTACAAATCTTATTTGTAATTGTGTTTATCTTTATTTTGATGTGGTTATTTCCATCAAAAAGCTTTGTAAAGGAATCATTGCAACCTTTGTATGATCGAATTTTTAACGAGAATATTCTTATGATGAAGGATGCAGCAAAAAGTTATTATACTGATCCAAGATTACCACAAAAAGTTGGAGATAAAGTATCAATGACTTTAGGTGAAATGTTAGATAAGAAAATTATCTTACCATTTACAGATAGTAAAGGTAGAGCTTGTGATAATGTTGGTTCTTACGTAGAAATTACGAAAATGGACGAAGAGTATATCATGAAAGTTAATTTAAAATGTACAGAACAAGAAAATTACTTATTAGTATACATGGGATGCTATACTTACTGTACAACAACAATTTGTGAGAAAAATGAAAAGGATGTTGCAACTCCAACTATTTTCCCAACAAATCCAGGAAGACCAGGAAATACACCAAAACCTGATAAGACTCCAACTCCAACTTCAAAACCAACGCCAACGCCAACACCAACTTCAAAACCAACGCCAACACCGACTCCAACGCCACCAGGTAAAGAATATATTTGTCAATATATTAAGACAGTAGATGCTTCTTATACGCAATGGGGTAATTGGTCAAGTTGGTCAACAACAGAAAGATTTGAAAATGATTTAACACAGGTAGAATCTAAAACAGAAATTACATATACAACTGAGACAAAACAAATTGGTGAAAGAATTAAAACGAGAACAATTACATATAAAGATAAGAATAAACCAATTTATGGATGGAAAGAAGTAAAAGTTCAAATTGGTTCTGAAAATAAAAAAGTATGTACAGCAACAACGAAAAAAGAAGTAGGAACAGGAGAATACGCTTACACAGAATGGAAAGATACTGGAGTACAAAAACAATTTACGAGTGAACCACCAGTAAGTGCTACAGAAAGATGGTACTTTGTACGTACGATTAATCAAGATTGTAATTGTGCATTTGGAAAAGTAAGAATTTACGCACAACAAACAAGAAAAAAATATGAAATTACGAAAACACAAGAAGTTTGTACGAAATGGGAAGTAAAAAGTGTTCCAATTTATACAACTCAAAAAGTAAAAGTTATTGTAGATTATGGAACATCACAACGTGTGGAAACATATAAAGAACCAATTTATGGTGAAGTAAAAGTTCCACATAGTACAACATATTATCGTTATCGTACACGTGATATTATTGACGGATATCGTGATGAAGTATGGATTGATTGTGATGACAAAGATGCAGCTAATAAATTGAAGAAAAAAGGCTATAAATTTACAGGAGTTAGAAAAGAAAAATAGAAAGGAGTAATGTGGTATGAAAAATTTAGATTACTATTTATCAAAAATAGATTCTTATATTGCAAAAGCTAAATCAACTGATAATTCTTCGAAAAGAGAAGCTTTGCTTCAATTTGCACAAGAATTGGTTGATAAATTAGGAGCACAAGCAACAAAAAATCAAATTTCTGAAGTAGAAAAACGTCAACACCAATTAAATTCAATGTATAAGAAAGTGAAACGTTTTGCTAAAATTAGAAATTTAATTAAAAGAAACAAATTAGCTAGTGCTCTTGCTGGAACTATTGTATTATCGACAATTGGTGGATGTGCGATATCTTTACAAAACAACAGCGCAGTTGTAGAAAATGTAAATGATATTGAAAAAGAAGCAGAGTATGATACAGAGCGATATAGTCGAAATCCATTGACTGGACAGTCATTAATTGCTGGTGGTACTGCTTTTGCTAAATCATTAGCAGAAAACGGAGCTTATGATAAAGAAGGATATGGCCCTGAAGTATACGCATTACTTGCTGTATTGAATACGAATGGTTCAATGCCTGGTAAAGCTGATTTTGTTAAAAATATTGATTTACAAGATTATTTCGCTGAAAAAGGTGATTTAAACAAAGGGATTAATCAAATTGATGAATTAATTGAAAAAGTTGTTCGCGCAAGAGGAGACTTAGATTGGGAAAGTATTGTTCCTCATATAAAAAGTGCAAAAATGTTAGAAAAAGCAGAAAAACTTTATAACAATGCGGGAGCAAAACCATCTTCAAAACAAAAGGAAGAATGGAACAATTTCATCAATAATGAAGTAATTGCTGATTTAGAGCAATATAGCCCATTTACCATTATGGCTTTACAACATTATATTACAATGGCAACAGATGCCCATTTGATGACGCCAGAACAACGTGACCTATTCTATAAAGATTTAGATGTTATGTGCAATTCAAATGGTCAAGCTTGCGGTATTCCGGATGAAAAAGCTGTAGGTGCAGAAGATACGATTTATTCATCTTCAAAACAAATTGCAGTTAGTTATTTAGAGTCATTATTAAGCGATGAAAAAGCACATGAACATGCAGAAGGAGAAATTTATTATACTTTTGATGAAGTAACAAAAGGTGTAAAAGAAAATATCAAAAATTTAAAAAATGCTGATATTGATATCGAAGAAAAAGGTAAAGAAGAAGCAATCAAAAATATTGATGCTGTTACACGTGCAAAATATCCTGGTATTACAATAGATGAAAATGATCCAAAAATTAATCATAATAATGGAACATATCAAAGTGGAGAATCATTACCAGCTGGAAATCATGTTGGTGATACTGTGAATTTACCAAATACTGATGCGAATGGAAATGAAACAGATCAATCAAAAGATGATATGATTGATTACTCAAATCAAGCAGCAGCAGACTTTAATAATGGACAATATAAAAATGAATACTTATACAATACTCAACCATCTTATAAAGCAACATGGGATGCTATGAAAAAAGCATATGATGAGTATAGTAAACCTGCTCCAGGTGATGATAATATTGTTGATGTTGAAGAGGATGAAGATGAAATTTATTATCCAGAAAAATCGAATGTACCTGAAGTAAAACTTACTCCAGAAAATACTGTAGTTAGTGATGACATAACATCAGAAGAAGTCCTATACGATGATTGGGTATTAGGTGCTGATGGATATTACTACCCAAGAGGACAATTTAATTCAGCATCACTAGATGAAAATACAAATTCTAAAATACGATAAATGAAAAAGGCGAAATGCCTTTTTTTGTTTGACAAAAAGGATGATAAATGATATGATTTAAGTACAATAGATGATAGCGGAATAGATAGAAGGTGAATATAGTGAAGGGTGCTTACGTATTTGATTATATTAATGAAAACGAGTTTAGAAAACTAGAGCGTTCTTTAAAAAAATATAATATGTTGGCATATAAAAAATTATATTTTGAATTCTATCCTAAATTAAAAACAGGTGAATTTCTAGGAGAATTAGTATCTACAAATCAAGATACGAAAGCAATAAGTTATGAACTAAAATTACCAACTGACTCAATGTTTTCTAAAGTTCATGGAGATATTAAATTACACTATCATGTTTATGAGGAAAACAAGATTATTATGTTGGATACTATTTCACCAGAAGATATTTTAAGTGAAGGGCATCAATCAGAGCTAGTTACTTATAAAGGGGTTATGGTTTCTAAAGAGCATTCAGAAAAAGATATTTTTAAAATTAATTTATTAAATATGATTGAAAAATAAAGAGAAATCTTTATTTTTTTAGTTTGAAATAATAGCAGAACAATTTTATTTTCCGTATATTATAATAAAGGAGGGATAAAGTGGAAAAAAAAGGAATTGATGTATCAGTTCATCAAGGGGATATTGATTGGAATGTTGTAAAAGATAATATTGATTTTGCTATTATTCGATGTGGATATGGGATTGATAAAGTAGACCAGGATGATAAAAAGTACTATGTAAATGCTAAACAGTGTACAAAATTAAAAATTCCGTTTGGTGTTTATTTATATAGCTATGCAAGAAGTAAAGAGGAGGCAAGGAGTGAAGCAAAGCATGTACTTCGATTGGTAAAGGAATTCAAATTAGAGTATCCGATTTATTATGATGTGGAATCTAATTTATATATTGATCAAAATAGTATGGAGACATTAACTAGTATGTGTGAAACGTTTTGTAATACGATAGAAGAAGCAGGATATTATGTTGGAATTTACTCCAATTTAGCCATGTTTCAAACCAAACTAAGTTCTCCAAGATTAGATAAATATGACAAATGGGTTGCTCAATGGGGACAAAATATTACTTATCAAAAGCCCTTTGGTATGTGGCAATATACGAGTGATGGTAAGATAAATGGTATTAAAGGTAGAGTAGATTTAAATATTGCTTATTATGATTATCCTAAATTAATTAGAGAAAATAAATTAAATCATTTAGACTCAAACGTAGAAATACCAATTATACCAGAAAAACCAAAATATCCGACTTATACTGTAAAAGCAGGAGATAATTTAACAAAAATAGCAAAAACTTATGGTACAACAGTAAATGTTTTAGTACAACTAAATCAAATTAAAAATCCTAATTTAATTTATCCAGGGCAAGTATTGAAGTTGCCTACGAATTCGAGTCAGGGAAATCAGCCGACGATTTATATAGTAAAAAGTGGAGATAACTTATCAAAAATAGCAAATCAATTTAATACAACTTGGCAAGCAATTTATATAAAAAATAAATCTTTAATTGGAAGTAATCCTAATAAAATATATCCTGGAATGAAATTAGTGATTTAAAACCATTTGCATAACACGAAAATAGTGTTATAATATACTTGTATTGCCCCATAGCCAAGCGGTAAGGCATCGGACTCTGACTCCGACATTTCGTTAGTTCGAATCTAACTGGGGCAGCCAAGTAGAGCATAAAGCAACAAGGGTTGCTTTTTTATATAGGAGTTGAGAATATGAACAATGAAAAATTGGCTGCATTATTATTTCCTAACTTATCTATCACTAGAACAGAAATTGAAGCACGATATCCGAAAAGAAAAGAAGGAATTGTTGTGACGAGATTTGCTCCAAGTCCTACAGGATTTCTTCATATGGGAAGTTTATATGCTAGTTTTATATCTTCCATTTTTGCTCATCAAACAAATGGTATTTTTTATATTAGAATTGAAGATACAGATCAAAAAAGAAAAGTAGAAAAGGGAATTGAAAAGATCTTAGCAGATTTAAAGAAGGAAGAGATTACTATTGAAGAAGGGCCTATGATTGGTGGAAAATATGGTCCTTATATTCAGTCAGAAAGAAAAGAAATCTATCAAGCTTTTGTTTATGATTTAGTAAGAAAAGGATATGCTTATCCTAGTTTTGAAACAGAGCAAGAATTAGAACAAATTCGTATGATTCAAAAAGAAAAGAAAGAAAGAATTGGTTACTATGGAAACTATGCTAAAGGAAGAAGTCTTTCTTTCCAAGAAATAAAAACGTTTATCAAAGAAGGTAAACCATACGTTATTCGTTTAAAGGCAATTGGAGACTTTACGAAAAAATTTGAATTTAAGGACTGTGTCAAAGGGAAAATCATGTTACCATCAAATGATATGGATATTGTATTATTAAAGCAGGATGGGCTTCCTACATATCATTTTGCCCATGTAGTAGATGACTATTTAATGGGAACAACCCATGTTATTCGTGGTGATGAATGGTTATCTAGTATCCCAGTACATTTACAATTATTTCGTATTTTAGAAGTAAAAGCACCCAAGTATGCTCATATATCACCACTTACGAAAAAAGATGGAGAGAGTGTTCGTAAACTATCAAAACGCTATGATAAAGAATGTTCAATGGAATATTATCAAAAATTAGGAATTCCTCCACAAGCAATTCAATTATACCTAGCAACATTAATTAATCCTAACTTTGAAGATTATTATTTGAGTAATAAAGATGCTAGTATTTCTAACTTTCAATTTGAATATCGAAAAATGAGTACTGGTGGTACATTATTTGATTTAACAAAGTTAAATTTTATTTCTAAATTATATTTTAGTAGACTAACTGCAACAGAGTTATATCAAATGATATTACCTTATTATAAAGAATATGATCCTTCTTTTTATCAACTACTTATTCAATATCCGAAAGAAAGTATTGCTATATTAAATGTAGAGCGAGAAATAAAAAAACCGAGAAAAGATTTCGCATCATTTTCTGATGTAAAAAAAGAAACTTGGTATTTATATGATGAACTATATTTTAGTCTAGAATATCAGAAAGAACCAATTAAAGATACTTATGATTTAGTGCTAGTAAAACAATATTTTAGAGATGTATTTAAGGAAAACGATGATAAAGAGACATGGTATGCAACTCTAAAGGATTTTATTTATCAACATGGCTATGCGAAAACAGTAAAAGAATATATGCAAAATCCAGCATATTATGTAGGGCATGTAGGAGATTTCTGTGAAATGATTCGTGTTGCACTATTTGGAAGATTAGAAACACCAGATATTTATGAATTATTAAAAATATTAAAAAAGGAACGTATTCAAAAACGGTTAAAACAATATTAACTTGTTATTAAATGAACAAGTTTTTTTTTAATGCTTGATTTCCTATGAAATATGTGGTATTCTGATAAAGGATTTAGAAATGGCCCGTTGGTGAAGTGGTTTAACACGTCGCCCTCTCAAGGCGATATTCATGGGTTCGAACCCCATACGGGCTACCATTAGAAATAGAAGATGAGTTCACTCATCTTTTTTTACTTTTATTTGTTTTTATGATATGATATAAAAAATAGGAGGAGTAAAAAATGGAACGAATTGAAATTGTTGAACATAATACACTTTTATCTAATGAGAAAGAAAATTTTAATTGTCCACATAAAGAAATAGGCGTATTTATACTGAATGACAGAAAGCAAATATTGCTTCAGAAAAGAAGTTCAAAAAAGAAAGCTTATCCTAATACATGGACAATATTAACTGGTCATGTGGAAGAAAATGAAAGTTTTCAAGAAGCAGCACAAAGAGAGGTAAGAGAAGAAGTTGGATTAATAACTCCATTAACTGATTTTCAATATTTCGCTAATAGAAAATTAATTATGAATCAAGAAAACAGTGAAGTAACAAGTTTCTTTTATATAAAATGTAATTTACCGGAAGAAAATTTCATTATTCAAAAAGAGGAATTATCTTCTGTAAAGTGGTATGATATCGATGATGTAGTAAATATGGTAAAAGAACATGATGAAAAGTTACTTTATAAAGAAAATAAAATTCCATTATTAGAATATTTAAAAAATATAGGTAATTGATATATGAATTTTGAAAAAACTTATGATGCATTGAAAAAAATAGAATTACAAATAGATAATAATAATGTAAAAATACAGGATGGTATGTTTAAACAAAATGATTTAGTGCTTATTTCACATCTTCTTCCGGCATTATATTTCCGTATCGATAAAGAAGGATTATTTGAATTAATGAATCAAATCTTAATGAAACAAGGTACTCTTTCAAAAGAGAATGATTATAATTATATGATCGAGTTATTTTATTTACTTCAAGATGAAATTAATCATTATTATGGACAAAATTCGGTTGATTCAAGAGATAGATTTTATATGTTAAATGGTGATGATTATTATTTTTTAAATGGGAAAAAGATAGAGGATGATGATATACGAGTTTGTACGCTATCACAACTAAAAGGTAAGGGAATTGCAAAATGCGCAGAAAAGGCTGCGGTAGCAAATAATGTGTTGCTATTTTTAAATCAATTGGGTTTATTCGATTATAAAGTCAATTACTTAAATTCTTTGCTTACGTTGGAAGATGGAAGAACAGAAGGTCATGCTTTTTTAGAATTTTCAAGAAAAAATAGTCAAGGAAAAGTACATCATTTAATTTATGATGTTACAAATCCTGAAACCATTTCTTTAAGTGGTCAATTATATTCTTATCCAGCAGTTTATTCTTTAACAGATGAAGAATATATGGATTTTGTTACGAACGGAACATCGTTTGATAATTCTAAATTTATAGCAAGACAGTTTTATGAAGTAGTAAAGAAACGAGAGTATAGGGGATTTATAAATGAACAAAGAAAAAATGTAAAATAATTTTTTAAACGTGAAATAGAAAAGAAAACACACTTTTATTCATAATTGATTTTGTGATAAATATTCTTTTTATCATGTCTTTTGTATTTAGGTAATAATATTAATTTTTCTGTCAATGTTTTTAAGGCAATTGCACTGTATTAAACTTATTTTTTTATTAAATAAAAATAGTATTGATAAAATATCTCACCAAAAATATGAGTTTTACTTTTTTTCTTTTTTATGATATAAGGAGATTATAGGATAGGAGGATAGGGTATGATAGAGTTAAAACATGTAAGTAAAACTTACAAATCTAAAAAAGGAACGAATACCAAAGCAATTGATGATGTTACTCTAACACTGGATCATAAAGGAATGACTTTTATATTAGGTAAAAGTGGGAGTGGGAAGTCAACTTTATTAAATGTTTTAGGTGGATTAGATAAGTATGACAGTGGAGATATTACTATCTTAGGAAAAAGTACAAAAAAATTTAAGAAAAAAGATTATGATTCTTACCGTAATACTTATATTGGATTTGTATTTCAAGAATTCAATATTTTAGAAGATTATAATGTATATGACAATATTATCTTAGCTTTAGAATTACAACAGAAGAAAGTAGAGCAAGAAAGAGTAGAGGAGTTACTCAAAAAATTAGAATTAAATGATTTACGTACTCGTAAAGTAAATGAATTATCAGGGGGGCAAAAACAAAGAGTCGCAATCGCAAGGGCACTTGTAAAAGATCCAAAAATTATCTTAGCGGATGAACCAACGGGAAATTTAGATAGTACAACTAGTAGACAAGTGATGGATTTATTAAAAGAAATTAGTAAAGAAAAATTAGTAGCAGTTGTATCTCATGATGTAGAGAGTGCTAATACGTATGCAGATCGTATTATTGAAATATCTGATGGTAAGATTGTAAGAGATGAAAAACGAATAGAAGAAGTAGAGCATGAAAAAAATAATGATCAATATCAACTAATTAAATCTAAATTACCATGGAAAAAAAGTTTTAAACTTGGAATTGGTAGTTTAAGACATAAAAAAATTAAATTATTTTTTACCATTTTACTTACAGTCTTTGCTTTATTATTTTTAAGTATTTCTGATACTTTATCAAGTTATGATGTAGAAAAAGCACACTCGAAATTATTAAAAGAAGAAAATATAAAGTATGTCGAAATACAAAAATATCAAATTTATAAAGAAGAGTGGATAGGAAGAGACCAACTTATATTAAGTGAAGATGATGAAAATAAAATAAGAAAAGAAGTAAATGAAGTGATTCCTGTTTATTATGTTAATAAAGATTATAGTCCTTATGGATTAACGGATTTATTGCAAATATCAGAAGTGGATAACTATGATTTTCCTTATTATAGTGCGATAACAACAGCCCAAGCTGAAGTTGTTGAATTTGAAAATATTAAAGATATTTTAGATGAAACGATTATTGGAAAAGAACCATCTAATTATAATGAAATTATGATTTCTAATTACGTAGCAGATATCATGATGGAAAATGGAATTCAAATCTATGATAATAGTGATAAAATTTTAGCTAGTAAAACATATTTTCCAAAAAGCTATGAAGAGATAGTAAATTCTAATCATGAATTTTATTTCGGAACAAAACAAAGAGTAAAAATTGTTGGAATTATTAATTACAATTTAAAACCATACAAAGACCTTAGAGATAAGAAAAAAATAAGTGCGAGAAAGATGAATATCTTATCTTCTGAAATTAGTCGTAATGTTCGATATGTTTATAATAAAATTTATGTGAAAAAAGGATTTATCAAGCATTTACAAACTGAAGATATTAGCTTATTGAATCAAAATAATAATTATTTTTTAGAATCAAAAGAAATATTATTGCAAAAAGATGGATATTATATTTTACCAAATATACTAAACAAAGAAGTAGAATATTATGATGGAAAACAGTGGAAGAAAGTAAGTCATTTAAATAAGAATGAAATGTTATTAAATGTAACACAATTAAAGAATTTCCAAATAGAAAATTATCAAAAACAATTAGATGAATATTTAAAACAATACCCAGAAGAAGATGACGAAAATTTAAAAAAGGAATTTTTTGAACATTACTTTAATGGAACAGATATTATTGGAAAATTAGTTAATTTGAATGTTTATGAAGGAAGAAGTTATGATCCTGATAGTAAACCAAATACATCTTATCAAAATATTAAAGTAATTGGAGTTATACCATATGAAGAAGCAAAATCTCCAGATAATTATTTTTCTAATGAATTAGTAGATAAATATAGGGTGAATCCAACAGAGTTAAAAGGATTATTAGTAAAAGATAAAAATCATGATGGATTTAAAGAGTTATTAAATAAATTCCCACATGATAATATGATAACTGCTGTAAGTCCATTTACCGATAATCTCTTAGCTTTAGTATCTACAATTGGGGTATTTAAAAAAATTGCTTTCTATACTAGTTTAGTGTTCTTTATTTTTGCTATTTTCTTAATTAGTAATTTTATTTTTACTAGTATTCATTATCGTAAGAAAGAAATTGGTATTTTAAGAGCACTAGGAGCTAAAACATTTGATGTTATTAAAATTTTCTTATGGGAAGGTTTTGTTCTATCTATTTTATCAGGAACGATTGCCTCTATTTTATTAGTAGTGATTACCAATACATTAAATGATTTTATTATTTCTCGTACAGGTATTATCCTAACACCATTTATTATTGGCATCAGACAATTTATATTAATTTATTTTGTAGTATTGATTGTAGTACTTATTTCTAGTATTTTACCAATTAGAAAAACATCAAAAATGAAACCAATTGATGCGATATTAAATAAATAATTAAAAAGTGACTTGTAGTCACTTTCAGACTGTTGGCAACCCTCCTTGTTTGAAAAAATCTAAAAGTTGGATTTCCAAAAGTGGGAGAAGAATATTAAAACTTGAATGATTTTAGACTATAATTCCTAAAATTGTTCTTTTTTTATGTTAAAGTGGAAAATATAAAAGGCCGTTGACAAATCCGATTTGAAAATCGACTTTGTCAGCGACCTGAAATTAACATTTCTGTTAGTTTTTTTCTATTAGAAATGTTCTAATGAAAGAAGTAAAAAAATTTTTAATTTCTAAATAATACTAAAGTTTTTTCTTTCCCATATTTTTCATAATCTAGGTTAGATTTAGTTTCAATATATTTTTCAAATTCGACTTTTTCAAAATGAAGTATTTGGGATATAAATTGTTTATCATGTAAGAATTTTGTAAAACCATCGCTATATACTACTATTATATCACCGTCCGATAATTCAAATTGTCCAGTTCTTATAAATTCTATAGCTGCTTCTTCTCCTGTAATAGCCCCATAAGATACACATTTATCATCTTTGATATTACTTAAATTGTTTCTGTAATCTCTTCTAACTATTACTCGAGCTTCTGGTAAGTTCCAAGCAATACCAATTTTATTAATATATGGATCACTGTATAATTTTTTATCATCTTCTGTTTGAAATTTAATATTTCCTAAATTATCATATACAATTATCCCACAATCACAAATATAAGCATAATTTAAAATATTATTTTTAATACTAACACACGAAGCAACAGCACCATAATAATCATTTTCCAGATAATCACATTTTACAATATACTTATTATTTAATTCTTTAACATTTTCATTGCATTTAATCAATTTATCCATTAGTGAGCCATCAGTTTTGGAAAAAGTATCACATATCACTTTTGCTGCTAATTCAGCACCACTAGGTCTTGGATATTTTTTTAAAAATTCTTGGACAGAACAAGTTGATAAGTCACTAATTCCAATAGGATCTCTAGTTATTCCATCAGCAACAATTGCTTCATTTTCAGAAGCATAGAATTGATCTTCGATAGGGAAATTACAATTAAGTGTTTTGGTATTATCGAACGTATTCTTATATACTAACATATTTATTTCTCCTTTTTGAATAAATCATACAATTTTGTTTTTTAATGTTATAACAATTTAATTGATATAATATTACTATAATTTTTTATATTTTAAAACTCGAAATATAAAATTTCGAGTTTTTCATCAATTTGGTGCGAGTGAAGGGTAATATACCATTTTTTTACTTTTTTTGATTATTGGCTTTAAAAAGCTAAAATAGAAAGGATTGATTTATGGCGGTAATAAGAGTTATAAAAAATGATAATTATTCAGTTATTAGTAATTATCATTTACAAGATAAAAATTTATCATACAAGGCAAAGGGCTTACTTAGTTATATGCTTAGTTTACCAGATAGTTGGAATTATAGTATTAAAGGATTATCAGTACAATCTAAAGAAAGTGAAAAAACAATTAGAACAATTTTAAAAGAGTTAGAATTAAATGAATATTTAGTAATTGAAAAAAAACAAAATGCTCAGGGTAGATTTATTTACGAGTATTTTGTATATGAAAAACCAGGTACCCAAAAACCATAGGTGGTTTTCTACCTATAATAAAATACTAATATAACAAAATACTAATGTTATTTTATCATTTTATCGTTATATCAGTATTTAATTTATAATATGAGTCCTAAGGAAATTATAGATAGAAAAACTTTTATTAAGTATATCAATTTAATTGACTCTGAAAATATTAACAAATATTTATGTTGTATTGATTATTATACTAGCAATACTAGACATGATATTTATAAAATTAGTTCTTATATTTTTTCTCATATGAAATTGAAAAAAATAACAAATATTTATAATTATTTTAATGTTTCAATGAAACAAAATATCGAAAAATTAGATTGTTATTCTAATTGTAGAATAAATAAATTACCAACTTGGTATAATCAAGAAATAGAACAAGATTTAGCTAGTAAAGAAGAACAAGAAGAAATGGAGAAATTATTAAAAAATGAGTAATGAAGAATTAATTAAAATTAATAAAAAATTAATAAAAGAAAATACTAGATTAAAAAATAAAAATTGTCTTTATAGAGAAATAATTTTAAAGGCGAAAAATTATATTTATTTTCATTCTGAGCATATTATGGAACATTCATGGAAATTCACTGGCAACATTTATATTTTACATGATATATTAACGGAAATTAATGTCAAAAGAAAATAAGGAATTGGAATAACGGAGCAAATATCATTTATGATCATTTGCGAGTATATGCCGAGAAAATTATTTTCTTAAATAAACTTTATAATTGTTTTTCAAAAAAGGCACTTTGAATTGTGCCTTTTTTGTTATTTTTGATAAAAAGATAAAATGATTTAATGATAGAATATTTTTTTTGATTACTTTTTTTGCAAAAAAGTTTTTTAAATCATATTTTTTTGCAAAAATATATATATACTCGTATATATATTTTTGCAATATGATTTAAGAAGATATAATGTATTGTCAAAATGGTAAAAAAGTTGTATTTTATTCTCGGAAAGGAGGTTAGTATGAATATAACAAATGCTATTTATGAATATCTTAATTATTTAAGTCTTAAATTAAAAAATAGTACTTATGACATTAATTCTAGAAAAATAAAAAAATATATATTACCTTATTTTAAAAATAAAAATATATATGATTTATCAACCAAAGATTATTTAGAATGGCAAATGTATATTAATGGCTTTGGATTTAGTTATAATTATAAAAGTTCTTTACATTATTGTTTTAGTGATTTTTTAAACTATTGTATGACATTTTATGATTTACCAAATAATGTTGCGAAAAAAGTAGGTAATTTTAGAAATGATGACTTACAAACCACTGGAAATATTTGGACTTTAGAAGAATTTAATCGTTTCATAGAAGTTGTAGATAATCCTATTTATCATGCTTTATTTAATTTTTTATTTTTTACAGGTGTGCGAAAAGGAGAAGCACTTGCTTTAACATTTAATGATATTGATTTTGATAATCAAACTGTTAAAATTTATAAAACAATAACAAGATATTATAAAAATGGTAAAAAAATAATTACGTCGCCAAAAACTAAATCTTCTAATAGAATTATTTGTATAGATAGTTCTTTATTAACAGAATTGAAATACTTAAAAATGTATTATGATTCTTTGTTTGAAGATTTTGATAATGATTTTTATGTGTTTGGTGGAACTGATTCTATTCCTTGGACTACTTTAAAGCGTGAAAAAGATTTTTATTGTTCTTTATCTGGAGTAAAACAAATAAAAATACATGAGTTTAGACATTCTCATGCATGTTTATTGTTTCAAAATAATATACCGATTGAAGATGTCAGTAGAAGATTAGGGCATTCGTCTTTATCTATGACAATGGATACATACTTAAAATATTTGCCAGGTAATGAAAAAAGAGTTGTAGCAACTCTTAATGATTTAAGACTAATTAACAATCACCAAAAAAATAGTCTTAAATAAATTTATAATGATAAATACCTTTATTTTTCATTTTTACAGGTATCTCATCAACGAAATGGTGCGAGTGAAGGGACTTGAACCCCCATGCCATAAGGCGCTAGATCCTAAGTCTAGTGCGTCTGCCAATTTCGCCACACTCGCAAGTAATGGTGGACCTTGATGGACTCGAACCATCGACCGTCCGGTTATGAGCCGGATGCTCTAACCAACTGAGCTAAAGGTCCAATTTACATCTGCTCCTATATAATATCATATTACTTTAGGGAATGCAATATTAAAATAAATTTTTTTGTTCCAGAAACAGATTTTTTTTAAATACATTATATATAATAGGGGTGATAGGATGAATTTAATTGGAAATACACCGATGATTAAAATTATATATTTTGATCAAGGAGTGAAAAAACATATTTATACGAAATTGGAATACTATAATATAACAGGAAGTATTAAAGATCGGATGGTAGAATATGTTCTACGAGAAGCAAAAAGAAAGGGTGAACTAAAAGAGCATATGCCAATTATTGAGGCAACGAGTGGCAATACGGGGATATCTTTGGCGGCACTAGGGTCTTATTATAAGCATCCAGTAATTATTTTTATGCCAGATTGGTGTAGTAAGGAACGGGTAGAGTTGATGAAAAGTTTTGGAGCCGAAGTTCATCTGATTTCGAAAGAAGAAGGTGGATTTAAAAGATGTATTAAGGAAGCAGATAAATTAGCACTTACACTTCATGGTTATCGAATGAATCAATTTTCTAATAACGATAATAAGATGGCCCATTATCAAAGCACAGCGTTAGAAATTATTCAAAGTGTACCAGAGGTTTCTAGTTTTACATCAGGAATTGGAACTGGTGGGACACTAATGGGAATTGGAATGAAGTTAAAAGAATATAATCATAATATTAAAGTAATCGCATTAGAACCTAGTAAAATGGCATTATTAAGTGGTAGTAAAACGTTAGAGCAACATAAAATTGAAGGGATTGGCGATGATTTTATTCCAGACTTAGTAGAAAAAGAAATCATTGATGATGTTTATCAAATAGATGATGAAGACGCAATTAATATGTCCCGTTTACTGGCTAGAAAATTAGGCCTTGGTGTTGGAATATCAAGTGGTGCCAACTTTTTATCAGCAATTTTAGCTAACCGTAATTATGATGGTGCTTGTGTAACTGTGTTTCCTGATGATAATAAAAAATATTTATCAACTGAGTTAGTAGATGATGTTTGCAATAATCAAGCGTTTCTTTCTAATCGAATAGAATTATTAGATTATGAGATATTATTATAAATTATGGAGAATTATGGTAATACTTTAAAAAAGAAGACTAGATATGGTATAATAAGGAAGAAGTGAGGGATACTATGAAAATATATAATACATTAACTAGAAGTGTGGAAGAATTTGTTCCGCATGAAGATGGTATTGTAAAAATGTATACATGTGGTCCAACTGTGTATAATTACGCACATATTGGGAATTTAAGAACTTATATTTCTGAAGATATTCTAGAAAAATCACTTGTATTATTAGGATATCAAGTCGATCGTGCGATGAATATTACCGATGTTGGTCATTTGGTAAGTGATGCGGATAGTGGAGACGATAAAATGGCTGTTGCAGCAGCACGTGAAAATAAATCTGTTTTAGAGATTGCTCGTTTTTATACGGATGCTTTTTTCCATGATTTAGAAAGATTACAGATTAAAAAGCCAGATTATATTGAAAAAGCTACGGATCATATTCAAGATTACATTCAGATGATTGAAAAATTATTAGAAGATGGTTATGCGTATATTGCCAATGGCAATGTTTATTTTGATACCGAAAAATATGATCAATATTATGCATTATCTGGAAGAAATAAAGAAGAATTACTAGTAGGTGCTAGAGAAGATGTAGAAGAAGATATTCATAAGCGAAATCAAGCTGATTTTGGATTATGGTTTACCAATTCTAAATTTATGAATCAAGAACTAAAATGGGATAGTCCTTGGGGAGTAGGTTATCCAGGATGGCATATTGAATGTTCTTGTATCTCAATGGCAACATTAGGAGAATACTTAGATATTCACTGTGGAGCGATTGATGCAATTTTTCCGCATCATACGAATGAAATTGCCCAATCAGAATGCTATTTAGGTCATAAATGGTGTAATTATTGGGTACATATGGAATTTTTGAATGATGCAACAGGAAAAATGAGTAAATCGAAAGGAGAATTTTTAACATTACAACGATTAATTGATAAAGGGTATGATCCTTTAGCATATCGTTTTATGTGCTTACAATCACATTATCGTAAACAATTAACTTTTACATTTGATAGTTTAGATAATGCAAGTATTGCATATAAAAAATTAAAAGGGAAAACATTATCACTGGTAGATGATGGTAAAATAGAAGATGATTATGTTGTCTTATACTTAGATAAGTTTAAAGAAGCACTTGCTGATGATTTAAATACTTCACAAGCAATGACAATTTTATATGATGTATTAAAAGCAAATATCAGTGATAGCACTAAAAAATTATTGGTAAAAGAATTTGATATGGTACTTGGATTAAAGTTATTAGAAGATATTGAAATTAGTGATGAACAGAAAAAAATGATTGAAGAAAAAATTGCAGAACGTAATCTTGCAAAACAGGCTAAAGATTATGCGAAAGCTGATCAAATTCGCGAAGAATTAAAAGAGCAAGGTATTTTAATTAAAGATACAAGAGAAGGAACAATTTTTGAGATAGTGAGGTAATCTATGAATTTTATGACATGGTTTTATGAAACACCATTTACGATTTTGTTAGCATTTATTGCGCTGATAATTGTATTAGCAGCACAAGCTAAAATTAATAAAGCATATCGTAAATATCAATTAGTTGAAAATAAAAAGAAACTAAGTGGAGTAGAAGCTGCTAAAATGATATTAGAAGCGAATGGACTAGGTGATATATATGTGGTAGAGACAAGAGGAGAATTAACTGACCACTATGATCCGACTAGAAAAGTGATTCGTCTTTCTAGAAAAATTTTTCATGGAACTTCCATTGCAGCAGTTTCGGTTGCTGCCCATGAAGTAGGACATGCGATTCAAGATAAAGAAGGATACCTTTTTATGCGTATTCGTCATGCATTAATTCCTTTTGTGAACTTGATATCTTATTTAGGTTATTTTTCGTTAATTGTTTCCGTGTTTGCAGGAATTACTGGTTATATTTGGTTGAGTATTTTAATATTATGTGCAACATTAGTATTTCAACTTGTTACTTTACCAGTTGAATTTGATGCATCGAAAAGAGCATGTAATCAATTAGAAAAATTAAATATTGTTGATGAAACTGAACTTTCAAAATCAAAAGATATGTTAAAAGCAGCGGCACTCACTTATGTAGCATCTTTAGCATCAACTATCATTAATATTTTAAGACTTTTAATAATGGCACGAGATAATGATTAATCTTGTGTCTTTTTTCTTTTTTATCATAAAATATGGTAAGGAAGTGAAATGATGGAAAAAGTACTTGCAATTTTAATTACTTTTTTGATGGGAGTATTCGCTTTTATTACCTTTTTTTTAGCCAATTACGTGAAAGAAAAAAAATAGTTTCAATTTTAGCATTATATGATATAATGTTAATATAGAGGAGTGGTAAGATGAAAAAAATATTATTAGCTGTAGGATTGGGAATATCGGTAATCTTAGTATCAGGTTGTTTTTTCAATGAAAAGATTGTTACTTGTACAAAAGAAGGTAATGATAGTGGAATGATGACATCAGAAAAAATAGTAGCTAAAATAAAAGATGAAAAATTAAAAACATTGGATATGGAATTAAGTATGGATATGTCAGGGGAAGAACAAGCTTCTATTGATGTTACTTATAATTTGGTAAAACCATTATATGAGGGATTTAAGGCGGAAGGAATTGAGCCAGTTGTATCAAAAAGTGATTCAGCGATTAATGTAGCAATTAGTTTTGACTTTGCTAAAGCAAGTGAAGAAAGTTTATCAAAAATGGATTCTAACTTTGCTGATATGAAGACAGAAAAGGTTGATGTAGAAGAATATAAGAAAAATATGGAAGCAGACGGATATACTTGTAAGTAAAAAATGATAGGGGACTATCATTTTTTTGATACTTGTAATTTTTCGTTAATTTCTTTATACTAATATCAGTAGGTGAGATGTATGGATGGAATCATCATTGTTGATAAAGAAAAAGATTATACAAGTAGAGACGTAGTAAATATTGCATCGAAAGTGTTACATACGAAAAAAATTGGACATACTGGGACATTAGATCCTATTGCAACAGGGGTACTTATTTTGGTGATAGGAAAAGCAACAAAGCTTGTAGAATATTTAACGGCAAAGGAAAAAGAATATATTGCTAAAATTTGTCTTGGAGTTGAAACAGACACACTTGATGCAACAGGGACAATATTAAAAAAAGAGGTTGTATCATTAACTAAAGAAAAAATTGATAAGGTATTAGCAACTATGATTGGTAGTTACGAACAAGAGGTACCGAAATATGCTGCAGTAAAAGTGAATGGAAAAAAATTATATGAATATGCTAGAAATAACGAAGAAGTTGTACTGCCAAAAAGAATGGTAACGATTTCTTCATTGGAACGAATCAGTGATGTAGAAGTAATTGATGGAAATATTTATTTTGAAATTAAAACTACTGTTAGTAAAGGAACTTATATTCGTAGTCTTATTAGAGATATTGCAAATAAATTGGATACAGTAGGAATGATGTGTGAATTACAAAGAACGAAACAGGGAAATTTTTCACTTGCTCAATCAATTAGTATGGAACAGTTGAAAGAACACCATTTTACAATCATTCCAATCAAAGAAGTATTAAAAGATATGGACACTGTAATTATAGAAGAGACGTTAGAACAAAAAATAAAAAATGGTAGTTTATTACCAGATTTATATCATAAACCAAAAATTTTATTTTTATCAAAGGAAGGAACTCCCTTAGCTATTTATAAGCCATATGATAAAAATAAAACACTGATAAAGCCAGATATTATGTTTTAAAAAATAAGAAGAGTTTTTAGGCTCTTCTTATTTAATATTACTAATAACATCTTCATATGATTTATTTAAACTACTATCTTCGATTTTTAATTTATATTTTTCTTTACGAATTCTATCCCAAGTTTTATCAAATAAATTGGTATCATTAGAAAGTTTATTAGAAACTAGTGTATCTTTAATTTCTGTTTCGCTATCTTTTAAGGATGGCTTTTCTTTTTGACTAATTTTTAAGATTACATGATATCCATAATCACTTTTTACAGGTTCTTTTGAAAATTCTCCATCTTTTAATTTATAACTAGCATCCCAGAAGTCTGATACAACTTCTTCTTTTTTGAAATCACTGAATAGTCCGCCATTACTAGCAGTTGCTGTGTCATCAGATTTTTCTTTCGCTAATTCTTTAAATGTTTTTTCAACATCATCACTTTTTTCTAATTCCTTAATAATATCTTCTGCTTCTTTTTTTGCTTTTTCTTCTGCTTTCTTTTTATCATCATCACTAGCATCATCGCTAACATCTGGTGTGATTAAAATGTGTCTTACAGTAGCAGCACCAAAAATTTCTTCATCATAATATTCTTGGATTTCTTTCTCTGTTAATTCATCTTTTAAGAAATTTTTTGCTACTTGTTCTTTTTTATAATCTAGCATTAAAACTTCTTTAAAATCATTTTCACTTTCATATCCAGCATTTTTTAAAATCGCAGCAAAATCTTGTCCTGATTGCTCATATTGTGCTTTAATTTGCTCCAATTGAGATGCAGCATATTCTTTTACTGTGTCATCTGTTTTAATTTCTTTATCGGCAATATAAGCATCAACTTGATTAATTAAAACACTAGTTCCTCCTTGTTTTTTTAGTTCATTGTATAAATCTTCAGCTGTTATCTTTTTTCCTTCTACACTAGCAACAACTTCTTGTCCATTTTTTAGTTTTGCCCCTTTCCCACATCCAGTAGATAATAGTACTAGTGAACATAAACTAAGAATTGCAATTTTTTTCTTCATTTCGATGTTCTCCTTTCAATTCTACAACCATTATATTATCAAAAAAGTAGGAAAATTTCAATAAATTCCACAGAAGTAATCACAAAATACTATGATTACCATAGAATACTCTTGAAAAGAAAAAAAAGGAGGAATGATTTTTATGTGTAACACAGGAGTATCAGGCGCTGCTATTGTTTTAGTATTATTTATTCTTTTAATTATTATACTTGGAGCATATATTTAGTAGGAGGTGATATTATGGCATGCACAAATTCATGCAATCGTCCAGAAGTAAATTCTGTGAATTGTTGCGAATGTAATACAAATGGCGGACAAAATTTTGTTTGCATCATTGTATTATATATCTTACTAGCAATTATCCTAGGATCTTGTTTCTTTTAATAAGGAAAGCACGTTACATGTTTGTAGCGTGTTTTTGTTTGACAATATTTTACAATAAAGAGTGCTAAAATTTATTTGTTAATAAGAAGTTGGAAAATCCCTTTACAAAATAGTTGAAAAAAGGTAAAATGGTGGTAGTAAGTGGAATAAAGTGGAGCAAAGTGGGTGATTTTATGTTGATGGGGGAATATCATCACACAATTGATGACAAAGGTAGACTTACCATTCCGTCTAAAGTTCGTTATGATTTAGGAGAAAATTTTATTGTAACGAGAGGACTTGATAACTGCTTATTTGTTTATCCTGTTGATGAATGGAATGAAATTATCAGTAAATATAAAGAATTACCAAACACGAAAGATGCTCGAAATTTTATGCGATTTTTTTTATCAGGTGCAACTACTTGTGAATTTGATAAACAAGGACGTATTAAAATTTCATTACCACTCATGAAATATGCTGAACTTACAAAAGATTGCGTCATTATTGGAGTAAATGATCACTTGGAAATATGGAGTAAAGAACGCTGGCAAACATTTATGGATGAAAATGAAAGCAATTTAAGTGAAATAGCCGATAATTTATTTTCAAATGGTTTTTAGTTTAGGGGGCTAAGAATGCATAAAAGTGTACTATTAGAAGAATGTATTGAAAATTTAAATTTGCAAGATACCAGTGTCATAGTAGATGCGACTCTTGGTTATGGTGGCCATAGCAGTGAAATATTAAAACGAGTTGAAAATGGATTTTTATATGCATTTGATCAAGATCAAGATGCAATTGACGCTAGTGATAAAAGGTTAGGAAAAATTGCTAACAATTATGAAATTATTAAAAGTAATTTTTCTTATATGACGAAGGAACTGGCTGCAAGAAATATTCACGAAGTAGATGGAATCTTATTTGATTTAGGTGTTTCTAGTCCGCAGTTAGATGAAAAAGACCGAGGTTTTAGCTTTCATCAAGATGCACCACTCGATATGCGTATGGATCAGAGTCAAACATTTAGCGCTAAAGACGTCGTAAATACTTACTCTTATCAAGATTTAGTAAGAATCATGAAAGAATATGGGGAAGAAAAGTTTGCTTCTTCGATTGCCAAGGGAATCATTTCTTATCGTCAAGAAAAAACGATTGAAACGACATTAGAATTAGTTGAGATTATAAAAAATCACGTACCAGAAAAATATCGACGGGAAAAGCATCCAGCTCGAAAAGTATTCCAAGCAATTCGTATTGAAGTAAATCATGAATTAGAAGTATGTGATGATGCGGTAAGACAAGCATTAAAATTAATTAAAGTTGGAGGAAGAGTATGTGTGATTACCTTCCATTCCTTAGAAGATAGATTAGTGAAAACAATCTTTCGTGAAGTAAGTGAAGTAGATAAGAATTTACGAGGATTACCAATTATTCCAAAAGAATATTTACCAAGTTATAAAGTAATCGCAAATATAGAACCAAGTAAAGAAGAATTAGAGGAAAACAACCGAGCACGTAGTGCACGACTAAGAGTGATTGAAAGAATAAAATAAAAGAATAGAAAAAAGGGAGACTGGCTATGAGACGAAAAAAGGTTAGAAAATTGAAAATAACACGTGGAGAGAAAATGTTATATTTAGGAGCTATCTTTTGTGCGATTTTTTCTTTCACGTCTTCTATTTTTTGTGGAGCCAATATTGGTAATTTGAAGATGAATGTTGAAAAATTGAAATACGATATTACCGAACAAGAAAAGAAAAATGAAAGCTTAACAATGAAAGTGAATGAACTAACCTCTTTTGATAAAGTAAAGGATATTGCAAAGGAAATGGGTTTAGAGTATAATAATGATAATATCGTAATCATTAATAAATAATAGAGGTGAACCTATGAAAAAAAGAAAGACAAAATTAAAATATTGGAAGTTTCCCAACCGTATTTTAAAGTGTTTCTTTTTTTGTATGGTTATTTTATATCTTCAACTCTGTTATTTAGCATTATCACCAAATATTTATGGTATTAACATGGATGAATTTGCCAAAGCTCGTAATACAGTATCGAAAACATTGTATGCGAAAAGAGGAAATATTTATGATAAAGATGGTAATACATTAGCACTTAACGTATATTCTTATACAGTTGTCGCTTATTTGAGTGATACTCTTACAACAGATATGAAAAATCCCAGACATGTTGTTGATAAGGAAAAAACAGCAAAAGCGCTTGCTCCAGTTTTAAATATGACAGAAGAGTATCTGTTAAGACTTTTAAATACGGATGCTTATCAAGTGGAATTAGGTCCTGGAGGAAGAGGAATTACAGAGTTAAAAAAAGAAGAAATTGAAGCTTTAGAATTGCCAGGAATTGGATTTATAGAAAATACGAAACGTTATTATCCAAATGGGAACTTTGCTTCCTATGTTCTTGGATATGCTAAACAATATGATAAAGTAGTAGAAGAAAATGGAACGAAAAAAATTGAAAATGAAATTGTAGGGGAACTAGGAATCGAAGCGAAATATGATGAATTGCTTCGTGGAGTAAATGGTAGTTTAAAACAACAACAAGATCGTTATGGATATCAAATACCAGATACGAAAGAATATCGAACACCAGCGATTGATGGCTCTAATATTTATTTAACACTCGATTCTAATATTCAACGCTTTGTGGAAAGTGCGGTAAAAGAAAACGCTGAAATTTATGAACCAGAATGGCTTATTTTAACAGCAATGGATGCGAAAACAGGAAAAATTCTAGGAACTGCTTCTTCACCTTCTTTTGACCCTAATATTAGAGATATTACGAATTATGAAAATCCTCTTGTAACATATGTTTATGAACCGGGTTCTACAATGAAAACGTATACTTATATGTGTGCGATGGAAAAAGGAACTTATAAAGGGGATGAAACGTTTAAATCAGGACATATTGATATTGGAGAATATACGGTTAACGACTGGAATCGTAAAGGTTGGGGAGATATTACCTATGATAAAGGATATGAATATTCTTCTAACGTTGGAGTTGTTAATATTTTACAAAAATTTATAACCAAAGATGATTTAAAAAAATGTTTACAAAAATTTGGATTTGGGAGTAAAACTGGAATTGAACTTCCAAGAGAACAATCTGGTAGTATTCGTTTCCAATACGATATCGAAGTAGCTACGGCTGGATTTGGACAAGGAATTACGACAACTCAAATTCAAAATTTACAAGCACTTACGATTATTTCTAATAATGGAAAAATGCTAAAACCACATATTATTGATAAAATTGTTGACCCAAATACAGGAAAGACAACTTATAAAGCAAAAAAAGAAGAGTCAAAACAATTAGTAAAACAATCAACGGTTGATAAAATGAAAGAACTGATGTATAACACAATTTATGGGGATGACCCTGGAACAACTGGATATGCTTATGATATTGATGGTTTTGATATTATTGGAAAAACTGGTACTGCCCAAATATTTGATAATGAAACCGGAAATTATTTGAGTGGTAAGAATGATTATATTTTCTCTTTTGCTGGTATGTATCCAAAAGATGATCCAGAGATTATTATTTATGGAGCAATGCGTAGACCAAAATGGGGAGAAAGTAAAGGATTATCAAATGCTGTAAATAGTGTTATGGAAAGTATTGCAAAATATAAAAATATGTTTAAAGAAAAATATGATCAAAATACGATTGTAACATATCAATTAAAATCTTATTATAATAAAAAGAAAGACAATGTTGTAAAAGAATTAAATACGCAAAATATCCAGCCAATTGTGATTGGAAATGGTACAAAGATTGTTAGTCAATATCCAAATCGAGGAACCAATGTTATGTCTGGTGATAAAGTGATATTAGTGACAAATGACGAGAATAGAACATTACCTGATTTAACTGGATGGTCAAGTGGAGATGTCGTTCATCTATTTGATTTGTTAGGACTTGACTATGAATTAGAAGGTCATGGATATGTAACGAACCAAAGTGTGAAAGCAGGAACGAAAATTACTGGTGAAGAGAAAATAAAAATTACACTGAAAGATAAATTTGATATTGACCAAACAACCTCCAAGGATAAAAAAGAAACATCTTAAAAAATACAACTTTCTAGTTGTATTTTTTTCGTTTAGAAGAGAAAGAATATGATATACTAGTAATAGGTGAGATGTATGATGGAAGAATATAAAAGAAAACAAATACACCAGATAATAACAAAACAAAAACGAGCAATTTATGGTGCTCTTATATTATTTATGATTATTTTTCTCTTACTAGTATCATTAATTTTAAATAAACCATTTATTAAATTAAATGGAGCAAAAACATTAGAATTAAAAATCGGAGAAAAGTATCAAGAACCAGGAGTAAAGGTAACCACATTATTAGGAAATTCTAATAAAAAAGTATCCATTACTGGTAATGTAGATACATTGAAAGCAGGAACCTATCAAATTCATTACCAAGTACAGTATATGAATGCAACCATATCAAAATATCGAACTGTAAAAGTAAATGATACCATTGCCCCAACACTAGAATTAAATGGTGATGAAGTGGTATATGTTGTAGAAAATACAAACTATGAAGAACCTGGGTATCAAGCAATCGATAATAATGATGGTAATATTACAAAAAAAGTAAAAGTAACAAATAACGTTGATACGAAAAAAATAGGTACTTACCATATAACGTATCAAGTAAAAGATCAAGCAAATAATAAAGTAGAGAAGAAAAGAACTGTTATAGTAGTAAAAAAGCAAGATCCTAATATTAAAACCATTTATTTGACATTTGATGATGGTCCAAGTAGTGTTACTCCTAAAATATTAGATGTTTTAAAAAAAGAAAATGTAAAAGCAACCTTTTTTATGATTGGTAAAGATGATTCTTATAACGATATTATTAAGCGTGTAAAAAAGGAAGGGCATACTGTTGCGATTCATTCTAATACACATGATTATGAACAAATTTATACTTCAGTAGATAACTATTTCAATGACTTATATGCTTTACGTGATAAGCTAAAGAAAATAACAAGCGAAGAAGCAACGATTATTCGTTTTCCAGGTGGGAGTAGTAATACTGTAAGTCGTTTTAATTCTGGCATTATGACAACGATTACAAAAGAAGTAACACGACGTGGTTTTCGCTACTTTGATTGGAATATTGATTCAGGAGATACTGGGAGAATCGGTAGTGATGCAATTGTAGAAAATGTTACTAGCCAACTTGGTTCTTATCATACGTATGTAGTATTAATGCATGATTATTGGCAAAATCAACAAACTGCTGATGCACTAGAACGTATCATTCATTATGGAAAAGAACATGGTTATCATTTTGATCGTATTACAAATAGTACACCACTTGTTCAACATAGTGTGAATAATTAGAAACTACAGTTGTAGTTTCTTTTTTTATGATAGAAAATAGATATTCAACCAGGTAAAAGTTTGATATAATGAATTTAAGGTGATAGTATGAAAAAAAGAGTAAAAGAATTATTGGCTGATGCTGATAAAAAGACATTAACTGTATATTTTATCTTGCGCTTTTTAGTGCTAATTACACTGATTATTCAAGTAATTCATCAAAATTGGCAAGATGTATTCCTATGTTTCTTAACATTAATTTTATTTTTTATTCCCTTTATTATTGATAAAAGATTTAAGATTGACTTACCAACTCCGTTAGAAATCATTATATTATTATTTATCTTTTCAGCGGAAATCTTAGGAGAAATACAAAATTTTTATGGACTATTTCATTATTGGGATACCATTTTACATACCCTTAATGGATTCTTATGTGCAGCAATTGGATTTTCATTAATTGATATTTTAAATCGCTCGGATAAGTTACATATTCGTTTGAGTCCTATTTATGTAGCACTTGTAGCATTTTGTTTTTCTATGACAATCGGAGTATTATGGGAATTTTTTGAATTTGGTGCTGATCAATTATTTAATTTAGATATGCAAAAAGATCGGATTGTAACACAAATTTCTAGTGTCACGTTACATCCAGAACATAAAAATATTCCGATTATCATTGATAATATAGAATCTACTACGATTACTTATTTAGATGGAAATGAAGTAAAACAACAAATAATTAGTGGAGGATACTTAGATATTGGCATTTTAGATACCATGAAGGATTTAATTGTTAATTTTATTGGTGCAGTTGTATTTTCCTATTTAGGATACTTATACATTCGAAATCGTGATAAATATAAATTAGCAGAAAATTTTATTCCGGTTGTGAAAAAATAAATTGATAAAAGATATTCGCTTGTCTAATATCTTTTTTATTTATGAAATTCTTTGAACGAAGTAAATAAAAGTAAAATACAATTGAGTAATATAATGATAATTATCATCATCCATAATTGTTGTTGTATGGATATAACATGATTTCCAACTGTCAAATGAATTCCAAACGTCTCATATAAAATAGAATGTATTTTTTTTGGATAACTTTCTAAAATATGCGTTGTAATGGGATTTGTTTGAATGTTTCTAAGAATACTTGTTGTTTGACAAAGAGGAAAGTAAAAGAAGATATTTCTAATGATATTTGGATAGTATCCAATTGGTATATAAACACCAGTAAAAAATCCAATTACGACTCCATATAATGTCTGAAAAGTAGAAAAAGAAGTAAATTGATTAATTCCTAGAGCAACTAGTAATAAAAGCATACTAGCAATGACATTAGATAGAAATAAAATGAAAATAGATTGTATTATAATGGTGATTGAATCTCTATCGTGATAATGAAGTAAAAAAAATAACTCTATTCCAAAATACACAAGAAAAGTAATGACGGCAGATACTATAAGAGCAGCAAAAAAATAAGAAAATAATATTTTATGATATGAAATAGGTGTTACAATAAAATCTTTAATAATTCCGGTATAACAGTCTTTTACAAAGATAAAAATAATGGGTAAGATACTAGTTGCACCAATTACAATGAGTAATCCAGCAGTCATTAGTTTATCGACAAATAAGTCATTATAATTACTAATAAAGCCATAATCACGAACTGCTTTAATTGTAAAATCACGAATAAATAAAAAATATAGGGATAAAATTACCCCGGATGATAAGAAACTAAGAATTATATTTGTTGGACTTTTCATGAATAGTTTTAGATGTCTATAAATGAGCGTTTTCATAGTGTACCAACTTTAAAAAGATATCTTCTAAGTTACTATTTGATATACAAATTGTATCAATTTTATTGAAGTCCAAACATTTCAAATAATAGAAAGCACTACTGGTATCAGTAATTTCTTTTTTTATAGTAGTATCTTTCATTTTTATTTCTAATTGTTTTTTACTATACTCTGAAATAAGATTTTGATAAGTACCAGTATAAGCAATGGTACCTTCTTTTAAAATACATAAATCAGTAGCATAAATTGCTTCTTCAATATAGTGTGAAGAAAAGAAAATGGTTAATTGCTGCTTCTGATTTCGTTTCAATAACACATTCCATACTTTTTTCCTAGTTTCAATATCAAGTGCTGTAGTAGCTTCATCCATGATAATGATTTCTGGGTTCATAAGAAGTGCTCTAGCTATCATAGCAATTCTTTTTTGTCCACCAGAACAACACTGATATTGTTTTTTTAAGTAAGCATCCATACCAAATTCATGCGATAGTGTTAGAATTCTTTGATGCAATTGTTTTTTATTTATATGATATAGTTTTCCCCTTAAAAATAAATTTTCATAAATAGTTAATTCGGCATCTAAAGTATTTTCTTGAAATACAATACCAATTTTGTCTTTAGAAATTGTTTGTCCATTCATTTTTATCATACCAGAAGTAGGTTTTAATAAGTCCATAATAATATTTAATAAAGTGCTTTTTCCAGCCCCGTTTAACCCTAAAATAGCAAAGATACTCCCTTTCGGAATAGAAAAAGAAATATCTTTTAATACTGTATGATGATGAAATTCTTTTTTGATATGTTCGATTGTTAAAATTGATTTCATAATGATCCCTCGTTAAAATATATTCTAATTGCTTTCATTTTATCAAAGGCGTATAATGATAATTGAAAAAAATAATAAAAAGTCTAGTGTTTGTGAAATAAATTTTGTGGTGAGAAGGAGTTTTTATGAAACAAACAATGTTAGGAGTATGTTTATTTATTAGTATTTTTTTTATAAGTGGATGTGGGAGTAAAACGTCTTTAGATTATCTTGATTTTAAAGATGGCTCTGGCTATTTTAATAAAGAAGAAGTTACTTATAAATTTACTGGTTTATCTAATCATTTTGGCTTTGAAACAGGAAAAGTATATTATGGTGAAAATAATGAACGATATATTTTGATGACTAATTTTAAAATTGTTAATAAAATTCCAAATCAAGATAAAATAAAAAAGTATAGGATTACATTAAAATTTAATGGTGAAGATTTAATTTCAGATGATATGATACTACTAGACAATAAGAGTTTTGAAGATGTGATTAAAAATTTTAAAGTTGAAGAAAATGGAATGTATTATCCTGATGGATATGGAGAAATAGATGCATTTATAAAGACAAATAAAGATAATTTCAAAGATTCTATTACATTAGAAATTAAATATTGTTATAACGATGATAAGTGTAAGATAGAAAAGTTAAAGATAAAGTATTTTTAAAATAAAATATGCTAATAATTTAGAAGCAGAGTACAATAACTAAAATTAGAAATGAAAGGGAAAAAAATGGATAAAAATGTACGACCATATAAACAAAGAGGAGATACTTGCGCGATTGCATGTATGTTAATGACTTTAGAGTATTATAAAATTATAGAAAAGGCAAATTGGTATGATGAACGAAAATTTTATAGAATTTATGGTTCAAAGTATATACCAGGAACCCCTTTTTCAGCACTGGCCTACCATTTTTCAAAGAATGGGTTAGATACAACAATTTATCATTCCGAAGAAAATTTATTTAAAAATGATAAAAAAGTATTTGAAGAAAATGTTTTTAATTTAGTTATGGATGAATACAAAGAATTTTTAGAGAGAGCTAGATTGAAGGGGACTAAAGTAATTAACGGAATTGATATTAATGCTAATTTATTAAAGCAAAAAGTGATGGATGGTAATATTGTAATAGTAGCGATAGAATTACAAGGCAGGTATCATGCTATAGTAATTTCCGGATATGAAGATAATCATTTTATTGTTTGTGATCCTTTATATAAAAATAAGCAACAAAGAACAGTTGAAGAGCTGGAAAAACTTATGAATACTAGTATTGGAAAATGGTTTATAACTGTTGATGATAAAAGATCATTGGAGGAGTAAACTAGATGACTTATTATCATATATAGGGGATAAAATATTTTGAAATATTAACATATTGCATTGGCTATGCTACAATATAATTGCGGAGGTAGTTTTGTGAAGAATAAAATAAAAAAACACTGGCTGATTATGTTAGTTTTGGTTTTATCATTGTGGGCAGTATTTTTTGCTTGTTTTCAATATTGGTCTAATCAAAAAAAATTAGAAAATCTTGAAACAGAATGGATTAGTTATTGTCAATCTGATCATGTTGCTGATGGAGATATTGAAGCGTGTAATCATTCTTTAAAAGAATATAATCAAAAGATTGAAGTTGACTTTTATAGTATGATGACTGATCTTTTAATTTATAAATTGCGTTTTTTTAATGTATTAGCATTTTTAATGTTAGTAGTACCTACGCTTATTTCTTTATGCCATTTCATGAAGAATAAATATGTAGTTTCTTTTTGTAGTAGAGATTCTTACAAATCGTTTTTAAAAATGTATTTTAAAGAAGCATATAGATATATTTGGCTTTTACCAGTTATTGCAGGATTTTTAATTTTAATGTGTATGATTAATACGACTTTTGATCCAAGTTATGCAATGAAATATGGTAGTTCAATGTGGAAGACGGGAATTATCTATCATCCAATTCTTTTTATTATACTATATTTAACAAATATGTTTTTATACTCATGTTTCTTTGTTAATTTGGCATTAATCATAATTAGAAAACATCATAATTATATCAAAGCTATTATATTATCGTTTATCACATATATTGGTTTGGAATTATTTTTAGAAGTTGTAGCAAACGCATTGATTCTACAAACTGTATTTCACACAGATATTGGTCAGATATTTAATATCATGAATTTATTTACCTTTAGTGATTCTTTTGGAATACCACTATTAATGGGATTTACGTTTTTTATGCTTATTTTATCCATTATTGGAGTATATTTTTCTTATCGAAATAAAGAAAAGTTAATTATAGATTGTGAGAAAAATAATAATGAATGAAGGAGGTTTCATTATGGAAATCAAGGTGCAAAATGTTAGCAAAAAATTTAAAAATAATTATGTATTAAAAAATGTAAATATGACATTTAAAGAGGGAAAAATATATGGATTTAGTGGAAGAAATGGTAGTGGGAAAAGTGTATTTTAAAAATTATATGTGGACTATATTCGCCAACGGAAGGTGAAGTATTATTTGATGGTAGAAATTATAATTTTTACAATATGTTTGTTCCTGATTTACGAGCATTAATTGAAAAACCTAATTTTTTCCCTGATTTAACAGGACTGGAAAACTTAAAATTATTTGCTAAAATTCAAAATAAGATATCTGAAAAAGAAATATTAAATACATTACAACTTGTGAATTTAATTGATGAAAAAGATAAGAAATATTCTGAGTATTCGCTTGGAATGAAACAAAAATTAGGTATTGCACAAGTTTTCATGGAAGATCCTAAAATAATGATATTAGATGAGCCGTTTAATGGAATCGAAGAAGAAACTGTTTTGAAAATTTCCAAATATTTAAAAACAGAAAAAGAAAAAGGGAAAATAATCATTTTGTCTACACATATTAAAGAAGATTTGGAAAATATATCAGACAAAATATATTATTTTGATAATGGAACAATAAAATAATGGATAAAAGTGTTTTTATCAATCATAAAGGATTTATTTTCCCGTTTTTCTTTTTACTTATGGGGGTTATAATAGTCATTTTTTCTCCAGAAGTAAGTAATAATATTTTCGATAATTTTAATTATTTATTGACAAATCAATGGTTTATTATTATGACTTTTCTCGCACTTTGTTCTATGTTTAATGAAGTTTTGGATATTTGTAAAAAAGAAAATTTAATATTAAGAAGTGAAAGTCTTTCAAGTTATATAAAATCTAATGTAAAAAAAAGTGTGAAAATTTCTGTCGTATACATTATTTTAGCAATTTTATTTGGAATGTTTTCATTAGTTTTTTTACATGTAAAAGATTTTTCAAATAAAGGATTGGATGGTTATGGGATTTCTTCTGCTGTATATTCTTTATTCCTTTTCATTCGTTTTATTATTTTACTTTCACTTAGCTCGGTTATTTATTTCTTTATCGGATGGAATTATAAGAAAAGTATTGCAATAATCTATTGCACTTTATTCATAGGTTTATTATTATCAAATATAGATATTGTACCTTTGGAAAATATTGGTAATATTTTTCCTATTCCAATATTAGTTACTTCTTATTTTCACGATTTAATATTCAGTAATTTTTCTTTGGAACTTTCTGCATCGATTATACAAGTCGTTATTTTAGTAATCATTTGTATGATTATATTTGAAAAATATTTTGTAAGAAATCAGGAGAAAAAAATAAAATGAGATATGAATTCCAGGTAATAAAGAGATTGTTTAAAAAACATTACTATAAATTTTTACTAGTATTATTATTTTTCTTTATTAGTATGATAGTAGTAACTTATATTAATCCTACAGAAATAACAAAAAATGTTTTCAATTCATTAGTGGGAATTCCAAAGATGAAAGAAATGTCATTATTAGATTATTTATGGAATCTATTTCAAGTGTTTATGATTATATATATGTCTTATAATTATTTTTCTTATGAAGAAGATAATTCTATTGAGTTTTTAAGTTTAAGAAAACATTATTTTATATTTTTATTTTCAAAATTGATATTTGCATCTATTATTACAACTATGATACGAATGATTATATATATAACGTCATATTTTATTTTTCAAGAATATGTGAAATTTTCATTGGTTAATATGATAATCTGTGTTGCTATTTATTTATCAATTGTATTATTTACTTTTATATTTTATATTATAAAAAGAATTTTAAAATGAGGATAAAAATTTAATGGATAGTACATGTTGAGAAGATTAATTTCTTCTCATTTTTTGTACTTTTTATCCTTTTATAACTTGTCATTTTTTTCTATGCTTGTACGTAAACTAGTTTAGAGGTGAGCATAGATGTTTTTTAGACCAATTCATTTTCGTATCAAGATTGTATTATTGATTATGTTATTATTATTTTTACTAATTATTGGGAAAGTATTTTATATACAAGTAATTGACTATAAAAAATTGAATCAATATGCATCTGGTTTATGGAGTAGAAACTTACCAATTGAAGCAAATAGGGGAAAAATATTTGATCGAAATGGAGTAGTGCTAGCTGATAATTTAACGACTTCTTCCTTGGTGTTTATTCCAAATCAAATTAAAGAAAAAGAAAAGACTGCTAGAGAAATTAGTAAGATTTTAAATGTAGATTATGAGAAAATATATGCTCATGTAAATAAGAAAGCATCAATTGAACGTGTCCATCCAGAAGGAAGAAGACTTTCTTATGAAGTTGCAGATAAAATAGCAGCACTAAAATTACCAGGTGTATATCTAGTAAAGGAATCGAAAAGAAATTATCCGAATGACAAATATTTATCTCATACATTAGGATATGTTGGAATTGATAATCAAGGGTTATCAGGATTGGAATTGATGTATGATGATTATTTAACGGGGGAATATGGAGCGATTAAATATTTTAGTGATGCGAAAGGAAATAAGTTAAAATTAAATGAAGTTTATGAAAAACCACAAGATGGTGTCAATATGACGCTAACAATTAATTATGATATTCAAGCATCATTAGAACGGGAATTAGATAATGCTGTATTAAAATATCATCCAGATCAAGCACTTGGAATTGTAATGGATCCAGATACGGGTGAAATTCTAGCTATGTCAGCTCGTCCTAACTTTTCTCCAAGTCATTATCAAGAATATAGTAAAGAAGAAATTAATCGTAATTTACCGATTTGGATGACTTATGAACCAGGATCAACTTTTAAAATTATTACTCTTGCTACTGCACTAGAGGAAAAGTTAATTGATTTAGAAAAGGATAAATATACCGATACTGGTGCTATTAAAGTAGAAAATGCTCGTATTAAATGTTGGAAACATGGTGGTCACGGAGAACAAACTTTTTTACAAGTAGTAGAGAACTCTTGCAACCCAGGGTTTGTTGTAATGGGACAAAAGATTGGAAAAGAAACATTGTTTAAATATATTCGTAATTTTGGATTTGGTAGTAAAACGGGTGTTGATTTAAATGGAGAAGCGAGTGGTATTTTATTTCCACTTGACAAAGTAGGACCAGTAGAACTTGCTACTACATCATTTGGGCAAGGAGTATCAGTAACACCAATACACCTTGTTGTCTAATAAATGATACCCTTACTATTACTAGAGGATTAAATAGCAAATACACTAAAAAATATGATGTTGAGTATGAATATAGGTGTTTGATAAATATATAAGTATAATGCACAGAAATGTGCTTTTTTCATGGTATAATAAGTAATTAAGTGGTGGTGAGTGTATGACATATTTTTCAGATTATAGGTTTAAAGAGAACATTAGAAAATATAATATAGAAGATAAAGATGAAATTATTCTTGATTTGCAAAATATTGACCATTCATTTACTGGAAGAGTTGATGCCAATATAGCTAATACTTTTATTTTAGAAGCATCTCAAATGCTTGTAAATTCAATAGCTATTTTTGAAATGGGATATTTTGATGCGGCATATTACTGTCTAAGAGAATCTATAGAAATAGCCACTTTAATGGCATATTTTGTCGATTTAGATGAAACAAGAAAAGAACAAGAATATTTAAAATGGAAAGTTCCAACTAACAGATTTAGTATGCAAAAAGAAATGATTAGAATATTAAATGAAAAAGGCGAAGTCATAAAAGATATGAAATTTAATATGAATAATTTTTTTGAGAGAATGAATAATATTTCAAATGAACTAAATAAATATGTACATAAACAAGGGTTAAACAACTTATATGTATCTAAAAATCATCCGCTTTCTTTAGGAAATAATCCAGAATTTAAGGATAAAAAAACAATTGAGATTTTCAAATATTATTTAAAACAATGTATTGGAATAGTTGCTATTATGCGTTTGTCAATAGATCCATTTCCTATTTTATTAACAGATAAAGAAATTTATAATAGAACAAACGATATCATTATGGAACCGTATTCTCAAGATTTTATAAATAAATATTTAATGGTTGATGACATAGAAGCATATAAAGCAACAAATTTTTATAAAGAACATTATAATGACATTATGAGAATGCCATTAAAGAGTAATTGTGTTACGGATATTATTAAGTCACATTATATTGATTTGAATGAAAGAGAGCAAATTTTAAGTGAAATAGAAATTCTTTCTTTTCCATTTAATATAGTAGCACTTTTAGCAATAAAAATAAAAGATAGTGTCAAAATTCATACTTATGGTGGTTTTTATACTTTTTTTACATCAAATCCTTCAAATAGAAGTAAGTTAGAATTTAGCAGTCGCGATTTTATGGAATTTAAGAATAATGATTTTAATAAAAAATATGATGAGGTTTTTATTAGTACAGTAAAAGTTAAAGATGAATTATTTTATATAGAACATAATAATAAGTTTTGTGATGATGATATAAATTATGTAAAGGAATTAGTTAATGAGTTAAATAAAATTTACAACAATTAAAAAAATTTTTTCGTTAACACTTAAATGTGATATAATTTAAGTGTGAAAGGATATGGTAATATGGAATATGAAAATAAAATTTTAAATTTATTTAAAAATGGATATCTAACTACTAAAGATGTTAATGATAATAATATTCCTAGATTTTATTTGACTAAACTTATTAAAGAAAGCAAAATAGAAAGAGTAAGTCGAGGAGTGTATATTAAAAAAAATGAATTGGTTGATGAATTTGTAATTTTACAAAGTAAAAGTAAATATGCAATTTATTCTAATATGACAGCACTTTATCTACATGGCTTTTCTAATAGAATTCCTATTAAGTATGATATTACAATTAAAAGTGGATATAAAGGATCACTTCAAACTAAAGATAATGTTAATTTATTTTATACTAAAAAAGAATTATTAAATTTAGGTGTAATAGATTACAAACTAGATTCTGGTAATATTATTAGAGTTTATGATTTGGATAAAACTATTTGCGATATAATCAAAAATAAAAAGAAATTAGATTCAGAATTATTTAATAAAGCTATTAGAGAATATTTTTATAGTAAAAAGAAAAATACTTTAAAATTATATGAATATGCTAAAAAGATGAATATTTATAATAAAGTAAGAGATACATTTGAGGTTCTTAAATGATTAAAAATAAAGATAGTTTAAAAGCAAAAGCATCTAATTTAGCAAAGCAAACAAATATTCCTAATAAATATATAATTCAAAATTTTATGTTTGAAGCATTATTAAAAAGAATATCTAATTCAATTTACAAAGATAAGTTTATTATTAAAGGTGGTTTATTATTATCTTCTATCTTTGGTGTTAATTTAAGAAGTACAATGGATTTAGATACCACAATTAAAGGGTTACCACTAAATAAAAGTACAATTACCAAAGTAATTACAGAAATAATAAATATAGATTTAAAAGATAATATAACTTTTGAAATAGAAAATATTAAGGATATTAGAGAAGAAGATTTATATTCAGGGTATAATGTTAATTTAAAAGCTGATTTTGATGGATTAAAAACTAATTTAATGATTGATATAACAACAGGAGA
>CALVJW010000004.1 GCA_944332435.1 uncultured Bacilli bacterium
ATTAATGATGCGAAAAAAGGAGCATCAAGAGATGCAGGATATAATGTCATTAAAGCAGGAGAACTAAGGGCAGCAACGGAAGGAATTGCTGGAGCCAATCCACCATATCATTATGATGAAACAAGTGACTTAGATATGAAAGGAACAGTTCCAACAAAATTTACCTTAGATATTAATGAAGATATGGATACACAACTAAGAGCATGGTTAAATGGATACTGTGTTGTAAAAGAATATGGAAATGAAACAGTAACGATTGATGAAAGCAAGACGTCAGAAGCAGAATGTGTTACAGGTGGAAGTAGTATTACGAAAAAATACGAAAACGGAGAAGTAATTTATTTTAATCCAGAGACAAATACAAAATGTAGTGATTATATCGAAGCAAATAGTTTAAATGAAAATAAAAGTGGATGTATGAAATGGTACGCATTTAATGATAGTGAAAGTAGTAGTACCGTAAATGTCATATTAGATCATAATACAACTTATGATGTAGTATGGAACTCAAGTGGAAATAATGAGGACAGAATAAAAGAAGTAAAAGAAGCATTAGAAAATGATGTAAATAATTGGCATGCTGATGTTAAAAACACAGCACGATTAATTGAAGCCAATGAAATAGCAAAAATTACAGGAAATACCGATTTTGATGCAACAAATAAGGATAAAGATAATAGGTTTTATCTTGAAAATAATGGTCAGTATGCTCCAAGTTTAAGTCAAGGACAGGCCAAATATAAATGGTTATTTGATTATACTAGTGAATGTACAATTTATGGATGTAGTATTGCAGATAATAGTACTTATGGTTATTGGACAAATACTCCTTCTGTTTCATCTTTGAATTACGCGTGGTTCATGTCTCGTGCTGGTTGCTTGATGAGTGCCCTTACAGGCGACTATACGAGTTATGATGGTGTGCGCCCAGTTGTGACCATCTCAAAATCTCTCCTCTCATAAAGATAGAAGAAATAAATTTAATTGATAGCAATAGAAAGAAAAGAACAAGATAAAAGTTGAAAAAGGTATCATAGATAATTTATGGTTACTTATGATGAGATTTTATATTGAAGAGGGGTGTCCCTCTTTTTTAATTATATTATCGATAAATTTGTATGATATTTTCTTTTTTTATGAAATAGTTTATGGTATAATGGTAAAGAATAAAGAATAGGATAGAGGGGCTGAATAATATGAACGGAATAGGGACTATTATCGGTATAGAGGAAAATACAGTTCTAGTTAAAATGGATCCTAATTTTAAACAAGAGAAGAGTTTAGTTGGATTATATATGGTATTTCGTGATACAGAGCGTATTATGGTAGGGGAAGTAACGAATCTAAAAGATAATATTTCATATGTTAATTTACTTGGGGAAGTTAAAAATAATCAATTTGTATTTGGAGCAGTTCATAAACCAAGTTTAATTGCAAATGTATCTTTATTACCGGATCGTTTATTACCATCCATTTTAAGTTCTACTTCATTTTCAGAAGGAACTGATTTATACTTAGGAAAGAGTTCAGTTTACAATAATATTAATGTTACTGTAAAAATCAACGACTTTTTTAGTAATCATTTTGCTATTTTTGGTTCTTCTGGTAGTGGAAAATCATGTAGTTGTGCACGAATTATTCAAAATATTTTTGTTAAGAAAGATCCAATTCCATATCGTGCTAGTATCTTTATATTTGATGCTTATGGTGAATATCATAGTGCATTTAGTAAGATTACGGGATCAGTTCCAGAGTTAAATTTTAAATCTTATACTACAAAACAAAACTTTGGAAATACAGATTTATTATCATTACCATTATGGTTATTAGATGTTGATGACATTGCCTTATTGTTAGGAGCAGAGAAACCATCACAATTGCCAATTATTGAGAAAGCATTAAAGTTAGTTACAATTTTTGTAAAAGAAGAGTCACTTGTTATCAAACATAAAAATGATATTATCGCAAGAGCATTAATTGATATTTTAGCAACAGGAAATACGCCGGGACAAATTCGAGATCAAATTACTTCTGTATTAAGTCAATATAATACAAAAGAATTAAATCTAGATACGATGATTTATCAACCGGGATATTCTCGACCATTAAAACAATGTCTATTTATTGATGCAAGTGGTAAAATTCGTGATATTGAATTAATTACTACTTTTATTCAAAAATTTATTACGGATGATTTAGAGTTAGAAATGCCTGATGGAACTTTTCCATATGATTTGGAAGATTTAAAAAATGCTTTTGATTTTGCTCTTATTTCAGAGGGTGTTTTAACGAATGAAAAAGTATTTGATGAGGTAAATATTTTAAAAGTAAGACTTCATACGCTTGTAAATAGTAATTATAAAAAATATTTTACTCATGATCATTTTGTTGATAGAGATCAATATATTCGCGAGTTATTAACTGCAGATAATGGAAAAAAGGCACAAATTGTAAACTTTAATATTAACTATGTTGATGATAGATTTGCTAAAAATATTGTTAAAATTTATTCTAAATTGTTATTTGATTATGCAAAGGGATTAGATGAAAAAGCGAGTATGCCATTTCATTTAATATTAGAAGAAGCACATAGATATGTACAAAATGATAATGACGTTAATTTACTTGGATATAATATTTTTGAACGTATTACAAAAGAGGGACGTAAATATGGAGTTATCTTAGGATTGATTACACAAAGACCATCTGAAATGTCAGAAACGGTATTATCACAATGTACTAATTTCTTAATTTTCAAGATGTTACATCCAAAAGATGTTGATTACATTCGTGAAATGGTTCCTAACATTACGAATGAAATTGTTAAAAAATTACGTATTTTGCAACCTGGTACGTGTATTGCCTTTGGCTCGGCTTTTAAAGTGCCAATTGTAATTGATATAGATATGCCAGATCCTGCACCTACAAGTAGTAGTTGTGATGTTAGTGGAATATGGTTTGTTAAAAATCCAAGAATGCATCAAAAAAGTGATTTGTTATAATCACTTTTTTTCTTGGTAATAAATTCCTTGATAAGTATCTCTCTTGATGAATTCTTTATCAATGTCATTGATAACAACAAATTTTTTTACTAACCAGTTAGGTGTAATTAATTCTTCTTTTTTGGGATCTCCTGTGATTCTATTTACAACAATATTAGGATTTAAGTATTCTAGTTGTGTACATACGATATCAATATACTCATCTTTAGTTAAAATATGAAATGGTTTGATTTGATAGTATGTTTCCAATGGAGTATTTTTTAATACACTTAGCATATGAATTTTAATTCCTTGTATATCAAATTGATTTAAATATTGAACTGTTTCTACCATCATTTCTTTTGTTTCATAAGGAAGTCCGTTGATAATATGAACAACAACATTAATATTTCTTTTACGAAGTTCTTGGACCATGTTGCTAAAGCATTCTAACGTATGACAGCGATTAATGAGCTTTGAAGTACTTTCATGAATTGTTTGCAGTCCTAGTTCTACGGTTAAATAAGTTCTAGTTGCAAGTTCTTCTAAATAATTAAGGCATTCTTCTGTAATTGAATCAGGTCTTGTTGCGATTGAAAGACCTACAACGTTTGGTTGCTTTAAAATTAATTCATATTTTTCTTTTAATTCTGCGAGGGGCGCATATGTGTTTGTTCTTGCTTGAAAATATCCAATGTATTTTGCTTCTTTCCATTTTTGATGCATTTTTTCTTTTATTTCGTTAAATTGTTTTAAAATATCATCTTTTTTATTTCCAGCAAATTCGCCACTTCCTAATTTTGAACAATAAATACATCCACCAGTACCAACGGTCCCATCTAAATTGGGGCAACTAAATCCACCGTTTAAACTAACTTTAAATACTTTTGAATGGAATTTATGTTTATAAAAGTAGTCTAATGTGTAATACCGTTTAAATCCATCTGTATGTTTTAATTGATTCATTTTTATCACATCCAGCCATAATTATAGCATATATTGTGAAAAAATGAGGAAAATTACGGTAAAATCATTGAAAATAGTTTTACTCTAGGTGGAAGTTTGCTATAATGAATATGGAGGTAGAATAGATATGAAGAAAAATGGTTTAGTAAAAGTAGCAGTCATTAGTTTTTTGATATTTGTTGTATTATCATGGATTATTCCAATTGGATCATATTCTTCAGGAACATTTACTGCTGGTGAGTTAGCACCAATCGGTATTTACGATATCGTAAAAATTGTTCTAGGAATATTTGGTAATTATACTATTTATGGACTTATTTTCCTATTAATTGGAGCCCTTTATGGTGTAATGAATAAGACTGGAGTTTATTCAAATTTAGTAGAAGGAATTGCAAAAAAATTTAAAGGAAAAGAAAAGAGATTTTTAATTGTATCAATTGTTCTTTTTGCTCTTTTAGGTTCTCTTAGTGGTTTCAATATTGCATTATTTATCATTGTACCACTATTTGTAGCAGTTATTATGACACTTGGATATGATAAATTAACTGCATTACTTGCAACTGTTGGATCTATTATTGTAGGTAATATTGGTTCAACTTATAGCTTTGAAATTAGTGGTTATTTAAATTTATATTATAGTTTAGATGTGAACTCTGATATTGCAACTAAAATAATTTTCTTAATAATTTTAATGTTATTAACGATTTTATTTGTTACAAAAAATGCAAAATTAACAAAAGTTCAAACTAAGAAGAAAGCGACTAAAGCAAAAACTACAAAAGGTAAAAAAGGAAAGAAAGAAGTGGAAGAAGAACCTGTTGTTGCTTGTGAAACAAAAACAGAAATTCCATTATATGAAGTAAGTAATAATAAACAAAAGAAGAGTGTAGTACCACTTGCTATTATCTTTGGATTAAGTTTCCTTGTATTAGTAGTAGGATTATATAACTTTAGTTATGCATTCAATATTAGCTTTTTTGAAGATTTGTATACATCAGTAACTTCATTTGAAATTGCTAGTTTCCCAATTTTTAAATATTTACTAGGTTCTATGAATCCATATGGTGCATGGAATTTAGGAGAAATTGGATTTGTATTAGTTATTACATCTTTATTAATTGGTTGGTTATATAGTTTAAAATTCAGTGAAATTATTGATGCAATGAAATCTGGTATGAAAGAAATGGTAAATGTTGCTATTATTGCAATTTTAGCTAATCTTATTATGTATTTAGTATTACCATCATCACAAACTGGATTACATTCAAATATTTTCATTACTATGAGTGATTTTATTTTAAATCTTACAAATCAATTTAACTGGTTTACTACTGGATTACAAGCATTTTTAGGAAGTTTCTTCTACAATGATTTTAAATATCTAGTAGATGCTAGTGCTGCTACAATTGCTACAATGCAAACGAATGCTTCTGTATATCCTGCAGTTGCAGTATTATACCAAGCAATTCATGGTATTGTAATGTTATTTGCACCAGTAAGTTTAATTTTAATGGCTGGATTATCATATCTAAATGTGTCATTAAAAGATTGGTTCAAATACATTTGGAAATTCTTATTACAATTACTTTTATTAACTGTAGTTGTAGTTGCCATTATTTTAGCATTTGTATAAAAAAAGAAACGAAAGTTTCTTTTTTTAGTTAAAATGAAAGTTAATGATAGTTTAGAAGTAAGAATAGAGTTTTATTTTTTATGGAATTAGAGTAAGAACAATAGGCTAAAGATAAAATGAATAAAATAGTTGTTAATTGATTACGATTTATAGTATAATAGTAACAGGTGATAAATTATGGAATATATGCAATATATTATAATTATAATTATTTTATTAATTATTGCGATTGCAATTGCAAAATCAAAGAAAAAAAACTTCAAAATTGAAGCAAATAAATTAGTTGAATATTTAGGTGGGAGAGCAAATATTTTAGAATATGAATTTAATCAATCTCGTTTTGTTGTAACCCTTAATGATATTACACTTGTGAATAAAGAAGCAATTCAAAAGTTAGGGGCAAAAGGAATTGTAGAAATTGAAAATCAATTGAAAATTATTTTAGGTGATGATGTTCGTCAATTAAAACGTTATATTGAAACAATAAAATAAGCAGAATTCTGCTTATTTTTTATATCATAGCGTTTAATACTTTATGGTAGTAGCGCATAAATTTTTCAGCAAATACCATAATATCTTCATCGGGAAAATGTTTACTAAAATATAATTTTGTAATTTCTAATGCTAATTGTTCTTTACTCATTTTTATCACCTTTCTATTGTTATTATACCAAAAATATGCAATCTCAGACAAGATTCGACAAAATTCGACATAATGATATTATAGAATGATGTCAGGAGGAATGAAAATGACAATGGTTGAAGTTGTATTATTAAATATTATTTTAATTGTATTTCCACTAATATTATATTTATTTTATTTAGCTTATAGTCAAAGTTTAACTGTAGAAATTAGAAATTTATTTTTAGATGTAGCATTATTTTCTTCATTTTATTTAACTTTAAAATATCCATTACAAGATGTTTTATATGTTAATTTGTTAACACTTAATATTCCATTATTAATTGCTTATTTAAGAAATAGAAAATTAATGATTTTTATTTTAACAATGATGATTATTTCTTGTTATCATGAGATATTTGGTTGGAATTATATATTTTTAATGATAGAATATGTGGATTATTATTTATTGTCTATTTTATTATTAAATAAAAAAGGTAAAAATTATTGTTATTTAAATGTTTTTTTACTCATGAAATTATGTTTATTTACTTTCTTTATTACGCTTACAAAACAAGGCGTAGGAACAAGCTTTTTAGTTAATTTAGGATATTATGGTTTTCATATTATTTTGGTTGCATATTTTGTCGTATTTATGTTTCAAAAAGGAAATGATATTATTAAGATGCACATGTCTTTAAAAGAAATAAAGCAGGATGAGCAAATTAAAACTTCTTTATTTAAAATAACACATGAAATTAAAAATCCAATTGCTGTATGTAAAGGTTATTTAGATATGTTTGATGTTAATAATATTGAACACAGTAGAAAATATATTCCTATTATGAAAGATGAAATAGAGAGAACTTTGTTTTTATTACAAGATTTTTTATCTATGACCCGTGTAACGGTTGAAAAGGAAATGATTGATATTAATTTGTTATTAGAAGATGTAATTAGCAGTTATCAATTATTATTAAGATCACATAATATTAAATTAGATATGGATTTAATCGATGATGAAATCTATATAAATGGAGATTATAATCGTTTATTACAAGTGTTTTTAAATATTATTAAAAATTCAATTGAAGCAATTGAAAATAATGGTCGAATATCCGTTACTTCAAAATTAGTAAATGATGAAATTATAGTAGAAATAAAAGATAATGGTTGTGGGATTAGAAAAGAAGATTTGAAGCAAATTCGTACTCCCTTTTTTACAACAAAACAAAGCGGAACAGGTTTAGGGGTATCTCTTTCCTATGAGATAATTGAAGTACATGATGGTAGTATTGAATATCAATCGAATTATGGAGAGGGGACAAGTGTGACAATTCGTTTAGCAACATTATCCAGTATATAAAAAGGATATCAATTATTTTTTGATATCCATAATGACAGGTAAGATAATTGGTTTTCTACCTGTTTTTTCATATATATAATTTGCTAGTTGATTTGTTACTTCGTTTTTAATATCGCTGTAGTTTAAATGTCCTTTTAACTTTGAATTAATTGCATTTTTACTAATCATTTCTAATTCTTTTAGTAATTCTAAATTATCATTTACAAGGACAAATCCACGGGTTGTAATGTTAGGGTTTAATAATAATTTTTTATGATTACTATCAATATTAGCAATGACAATCACAATTCCATCATTGGCCATTACTTTACGATCTTTCATAACGGCATTTCCTACATCACCAATTCTTTTTCCATCGACATAGATATCTCCAGCTTGTACCATTCCAGCGCGTTTAATCTTTCCTTTATACATAGAAAGAACATCACCATTTCCTAGTACAAATGTATTTTCTCGTGGAATATCACATAATGTTGCAATATCAGCATGTTTTTTTAGCATTCGATATTCTCCATGGAATGGCATAAAATATTTTGGCTTTATTAATCTAAGCATCCATTTTAATTCTTCTTCACTACCATGTCCTGAAGTATGAATATCGCTTAGTGAAGTATTTGTATATACCTCAACACCACGCATATATAATTTATTAATTGTTCTAGATATACTAAGTGCATTACCAGGAATTGGACTAGATGAGAAGATGACAACATCATCATCTTTTAATTTAATTTGACGATGTGTTCCATTGGCAATTCTCGATAGGGCAGCAAGCGGTTCTCCTTGAGATCCCGTGCATAATAAGCATACTTTACTATCTGGTAATTTATTTGCTTCCTCTGGAGTAATAAAGATATCTTTATTTTTAATATATCCACCTTGAATAGAGATTTCAATATTTGTATCCATTGATCTACCAAATGTTGCGATTTTACGACCGTTTCTTTTACAAGTATCAACGATATGTTTTAATCTATAAATGTTAGAAGCAAATGTCGCAATAATAATTCTTCCATGATATCGTGAAAAGATATCACTAAGTGCATTATCTACTCTCGATTCACTCATACTCATACCTTCATTTAAAGCATTTGTTGAATCACTTAAGAGTAGGGTAACACCACGGTTTCCAACGGCAGCCATTTTATGAATATTAGCCATTGGTCCAATTGGTGTTAAATCAAATTTAAAGTCTCCAGTTGTGACAATTCTTCCATTTGGTGTTGTGATAACAATCCCATGTGAATCAGGTATGGAATGGGTTGTACGAATAAATTCTACTTCGATATTCTTGAATTTTACTTTTGTTGTTTCATCATAAGCAATTAAATTTTTATATTTGATATTTCTTTCATCTAATTTTTTTCTAATTAAACCAATCGCTTGGTTTGGTGCATAAATCACAGGAATATTTACTGTTTGTAGTAAAAAAGGAATACCTCCAATGTGATCTTCATGTCCATGTGTTATAAATAATGCTTTAATTTTCTTTTCGTTTTTCTTTAAAAAGGTAAAGTCAGGAATAACATAGTCAATTCCCATTAATTCATTTCCAGGAAATGTAATACCTGCATCCGTAATGATTAGTTCATTTTCATGCATAAAACAGTACATGTTTTTTCCCACTTCACCAAGTCCACCAAGGGCAAAAATCTTTGTGTCCTTGATTGGCTCATTGTTGTTAAATAATTTCATATTTCATCCTTTCTATCTTATTTTTTCATTCTTATACCACCTAAATACCCGATTCAAACTATATAATAAATAAAAAAGATGGTAATCAGAATTTTAGTAAAATTCGTAAAAATCAACTATTACATTATAAACTATTTATGGACTTTTGTCTAGTCATACGTGAAATGATTGACTTTTATTTATAGGATTATTATAATAATCTTTATTATGAATTATGGGAGAAAATATGATGAATGAAAAATCAATGTTAAATGAACAAAAATTATTAAAATTATTAAAAGGTGGCTCAACATTAGTAGAAATGAAGCAAGAACTAGGGTACCATGATCAGCAACTTGCTATGAAACTTCAATCTTTAATCAATCGCGGATATTTAATTAAGCGAAATTATCATAATGATAAAGTAATTTTTACTTTAGTTTCAGATTTTAAACAATTTTCACAGAAAGATACTTTGAGTTTTCGTTTTCATGGAGAAGAATTAAATTGTATTTTTATATCTGATACACATATTGGTTCTAATAGAGAACAACTGAAATGTATAAAGAATGTTTATGAGTATGCGAATGAAAAAGCAATTCCTCATATTTTTCATCTTGGTGATTTAGTAGAGGGATATAACTTTAACTTTAAAAGTGTGAACCAATATCCTTTTTCTAGTACAGAAGAAATGGTACAACATCTTATCAAACATTATCCTAAGATAGATGATGTTACTACAACTGTATTATTAGGAAATCATGATAAATATAGTATTCAATATGATTCTTTTGATATTCGAAATATGATATCACAGAAAAGAGCCGATATTCATTTTGTGGGATATAAGCATGCATTAATATCAGTTTTAGATAAAAACATTGTATTACAACATCCAAGTGGTAAAAAAACGAATGAAGATTATCACCGTGAATGTTTTAATCAATATCAAAATCAAAAAATAGATTTTATTTTTAGGGGACATTGTCATGAATCTAAAGTTTTTGATTTTGATGGAATTCATACAATTCATGTACCAGCAATGATTAAAGGTAAAAAACAAGTTGGTGCTTGGCAATGTACCTTTTTTGCTTCGGATAACAAGCGAATTGAAAGAGTTGTGTTGCAACCGCTTATAATTGAACCTGTTGTTTTTCCAATCACGGAATTTGTGATTGATTGTAAAGAAGATTTTGAAGAAGAGTTAGAAAATACTAAAGAAAGGTATTCAGGACTTTCTCAAATAGAAAGATTTAATAAGCGATATCAAAAGAAAAAATAACATAAAACTAGCATTTTATGTTTTTTTAGTGTAAAATGATTAATAGATAGAGTGGAGTGAGATGATGGGCTTATTTGATAAATTTAAGAACATTCTAACAAAAAAAGAAGAACAAAAAGAAGTAGAAGTCTATGATAAAGGTTTAGAAAAGACTAGAAAGGAATTTACTTCTAAATTAAATTTATTAACGATGAAATATAATCGTATTAATGAAGAATATTTTGAAGAATTAGAAGAAATTTTAATTATGGCTGATATTGGTGTTAATACTGTTATGGATTTTATTGATAGATTAAAAAAGCGTGTTAAAAAAGAAAATATTACTTCTAGTGCGTTATTAAAAGAAATTATTGTTGATGAAATGTTTATTATTTATGTAAATGGGGATATCATCGAAAGTAAAATTCATTATAGTCAAGATGGCCCTACAGTATTATTATTTGTTGGGGTAAATGGTGTAGGAAAAACGACAACAATTGGAAAACTTGCACATAAATTGCAAATGGAAGGAAAAAAAGTACTCTTAATAGCGGGAGATACATTTCGAGCAGGAGCAGTAGAGCAAATTCAAGAGTGGGGTACTATAACAGATTCCGAAGTTGTGATGAAAGAAAATGCTGACCCATCTAGTGTTATTTATGATGGATTAGAAAAAGCAATGCAGGAACAATATGATGTTGTATTAATTGATACAGCTGGTCGTCTACAAAATAAAGATAATCTAATGAAAGAATTAGATAAAATGAATAAGGTAATTGGTAAATTAATTCCAGGAGCACCACATGAAACATTACTTGTGATTGATGCGACAACAGGACAAAATGGAATTAGCCAAGCAAAAAGTTTTAAAGAAATTACGAATATTACAGGAATTGTTCTTTCTAAACTAGATGGTACTGCTAAAGGGGGAATTGTTCTTGCCATTAAAGAAGCAGTAGGAATACCAGTTAAATATATTGGACTTGGTGAAGGAAAAGATGATTTAAAAGTATTTGATATTGAAAAATATATCTATGGATTATTTAAAGATATTTAGAGGGATGATAATGGATAATCGATTATATTTAATCAATTTGTATGATTATTACAAAGAACTATTTACAGAAAAGCAACAGATTTATTTTGAAGAATATTATTTTGATAATCTTAGTTTACAAGAAGTAGCAGAAAATCATGAAGTAAGTAGGAATGCTGTTTTTAAGCAGGTAAAAGAAGTGGAAGAAAAGTTATTGTTATATGAAGATAAATTAAAATTGCTTGAAAAGGGAAATGAAATAAGAAAATTATTAGAAAATTTAACAGAAGATAATAAAAAAAGAATAGAAGAATTAGTATAAAAGGAAGGCGATATTATGTTTGGAGAAATTCTTTATATTAGTGATACTGTTGCACATATTAAAATACCAGATGGTACACCGGTAGCAACGAATTTAATGAATATGCATGTTATTTTTGAAGATGAGAAAAAGAAGATTTTAGGAGAAGTAGAAGATATTAGTAAAGATATTATTAAGGTTCATTTCCTAGGGGAAATTGTTAATGGTAGGTTTGTTGGAGGAGTTATTCGTAAACCAACTTTATCTGCTAACATTCGTATTATTTCTAAAGAGGAAGTAGCATTAATTGTTGGAGAAGATACACCAAGTAGTTTGTTACTTGGATATTCACCACTTTATGATAATTATCCAGTTCGTGTTGATATTAATGACTTGTTTAGTAACCATATGGCAATTTTTGGAAATACAGGAAGTGGTAAATCATGTGGAGTAGCAAGACTTTTACAAAATGTTTTTACAAATCCACACTTACCACCATTTCGTTCTAATTTCTTTATATTTGATGCTTACGGAGAATATCATAATGCATTTATGAATATTAACCAAGTGAATCCTAACTTTAATTTTAAATTTTATACAACGAATGTAAAAGAAATGAATGGTGGCGAGATTTTACGTATTCCACCTTGGTTATTAGATGTTGATGACTACGCATTATTACTAGGAGCAACGGAGCACTCTCAACTTCCAATTATTGAAAGAATGCTTAAATTAACGGCTATTTTTGCTGAAGATAGTGAAGATGCATTAAAATATAAAAATCACTTGATTGCGAAGGCAATTATGATGATTTTGTATACCAATCAAACATCCATGAGTAAGCGAAATGATATTTTCTCTATTCTTGCTACTTGTTCTACACCACAGTTTAATTTAGAAGCACCAGTACATGGAATTGGTTATACAAGAAAATTCCGTGAATGTTTTATTGTAGATAAACAAGGAGATTTCGTAGAAAGTATCTTAGTAACAGAATATATTAGTGGATTTATAGATGAAGAATTAGATAAATATGAAGCAGCAACAGTTAATAAGTATACATTAGTTGACTTGGAAAAAGCGCTAAACTTTACTTTAATTAGTGAGGGTTTACTTCGTAATGAAAAATCATATGGGGATGCGATTACGTTAAAAGTACGTTTACATGCACTTGTAATTGGTGAAAATGCTAAATTCTTTGATTATCCAAATTATATTACAGAAGAAAATTATATTGCGACACTTGTTGGAAAAAATGGAAAAAAAGCACAGATTATTAACTTTAACTTAGAAGATGTTGACGATTCTTTTGCTAAAGTTGTAACCAAAATTTATGCAAAAATGTTATTCCATTTTACAAAAAATTTAAAACAGCGTGCTGCGATTCCATTTCATATTTTCCTAGAAGAAGCACACCGTTATGTACAAAACGATACGGATAAATATTTAATCGGATATAATATTTTTGAACGTGTCGCAAAGGAAGGTCGTAAATATGGATTAATTTTTAATCTTATTTCGCAAAGACCAGTTGAAATATCAGAAACTGTTATTTCACAATGTACGAATTTTATGATATTTAAAATGAATCACCCAAGAGACTTAGAGTATATTAAAAAGATGCTTCCAAATGTTAGTGAAGAAGTAGTAGAGAAACAAAAAAGCTTACAACCAGGTACTTGTGTTGCTTTCGGGAAAGCATTTAAAGTTCCAATGATTATTCATATGGAAATGCCAAATCCTGAACCATCTAGTAGTAGCTGTAATATTGTTGGTACTTGGGGAACAGCAAGATAAAGAAATGTTAGCATTTCTTTTTGTTTGAAAATTCAATTTAAAAATCTTGTATTCTTGACTTTTTTTCTCTTTTCTGTTAGTATATTAAAGCGTTGAGAGAGTAGTGTGATAATATGGTATTAAAAAATAAAACTGTTTTATCAAAGGGTGAAGAGCGATATAAAGTAAAAAATTTATATATTGGTAGATTAAATTTTATGGATATTGATCCAGTAACTGGAAGAAAAGTACATTTTGAAGATTCTTCTTATTCAGCTTTTTATAAAAAAGGACAAGATTATGATTATCAAATTATATCTCGTTCTAAGAAAGATAATCGTGATAGACCAATTTCTACTCCAATTGTAAGAGAAAAAGTATTACCTTTAAAAGAAGATTTCTTTGTTGATTCTTTAGAACCAATAAGATATTATACAGATGAATATGAAATTACGATGAAGGATATTCATAATATTTTATTAAATAAAAATAAAGTACCAAAAGTAAAAACTTTAAGATAGTATGCAAATGCATACTTTTTCTTTTGTTTTCTAGCCTTTTTTAGTATTTTATTATATAATAGAAAAAGGTGATAATTATGTTTGAAAGTTTAGGAGATAGATTACAAAACGCTGTAGATAAAATGCGTGGTTATGGAAAAATAACGGAATCTAATATTAATGATATTACAAGAGAAATTAGACTTGCTTTATTAGAAGCAGATGTTAACTATAAAGTAGTAAAAGAATTTGTAAATAATGTAAAAGAAAAAGCCCTTGGAGAAGAAGTACAAAAGAGTTTAAAACCAAGTGAACAGTTTGTTAAAATTTTAAAAGATGAATTAGTAGAATTATTAGGTGGCGAAAAAAAAGATTTAGTATTAAATGGAAACCCTACCATTCTAATGTTAGTTGGTCTTCAAGGTAGTGGTAAAACTACTACAATTGGGAAACTTGCTAATTTACTTCGTAAAAAACATGGTAAAAAACCATTACTTGTCGCATGTGATGTATATCGTCCAGCTGCCATCGATCAGTTGAAACAAATTGGAAAAGAATTAAATATTGAAGTATATTCCGAAGGAAAAGGAAATCCTGTTGAAATTAGTAATCATGCGATTTCGTATGCAAAAGAAAATGGTTATAATTATGTTTTAATTGATACTGCAGGTAGACTTCATATTGATGATGCACTAATGGAAGAATTAGAAAATATTCATACATCTATTCATCCAGATGAAATCTTACTTGTGGTAGATAGTATGACAGGACAAGATGCTATTAATGTGATTGAAGGATTTAATAATAAACTTCCTCTTACTGGTGCAGTGTTAACAAAATTAGATGGAGATACTCGTGGTGGTGCTGCTCTTTCTATTCGTCATTTAACCAATGTTCCAATTAAATTTATTGGGGTTAGTGAAAAGATGTATGGATTACAAGAATTTCATCCAGAACGTATGGCAACTCGTATCTTAGGTATGGGAGATATTATGACGATGCTTGAAAAAGCCGAAGAAGTAATTGATGCCGATGAAGCGATGAAAGCAGCTAAGAAGATGCAAAAGGGTGATTTTGATTTAGAGGATTTCTTAAATCAACTTCATCAAATTAAAAAGTTAGGGCCACTTGAAAATTTACTGAAAATGATACCTGGTGCTAAGAAAATGGGACTTAATAATATTAAAGTAGATCCGAAAGATTTAGCTCATGTAGAAGCGATTATTCAATCGATGACACCATATGAAAGAAGACATCCAGAATGCTTAAAAGCGAGTCGTAAAAAAAGAATTGCAGCTGGTAGTGCACGTAGTGTTGAAGAAGTAAATCGTTTATTAAAGCAATTTGAAGAGATGAAAAAAATGATGAAACAATTAAAAAATGGTAATTTTAAAATGCCATTTTAGGGAGAAAATATATGGTAAAAAGAAGTACAGAAAAAAGCTATTTTATTAAAAATGATAAAAATTATTCGAATTTAATTGAATTATGGTTTGATATTGATTCTAGTGATGATTTTATAGCAATACGAAAAATTTTACCAACGTTACTTTTAAGTACTAGTAAAAAATATCCCAATGAACAACAAATGGAAAAAGAATATATGCGAAATTATATTATTAACGCATCTTCTGGTGTTATTGAAGTAGGGGAAAATAAATTTTATACATTTCAATTAAAAATTCCACAAAAGAAGAGAGTAAAAGATTTTGACATAAAAAAAGCACTTTCATTCTTTTTAGATAGTATTTATTTTCCACAAATAAATGATAATGAATTTGTAAAGTTTAATGAAAAGAAAGAACAATTGCAAAGAGAAATCCAGCATATTTATAAATCAAAGTATAAATTATCATGGGAAGAATTATATCAAGAGTTGGATGAAGATGGAACTTTAACAGACAAACTTTTTCATCATCAAGAACAGTTAGAATATTTGAATAATCAAGATACTTACCATTATTATTATAAATTGATTCATTCTCATAAACCATTTATTTTTCTATACGGAAATGAAGAATTAAAAGAAGCAGAAGTATATTTAAATGATTTTTATAAAGATTATCAACCTCGTATTGTATCTTTAGAAAGAAAAATGCATTTTTTAACACTAAATGAGGAGATAAAAATTATAGAAACAGAAAAACCATATAATGAATCTTTACTATATATGGTATATAAAGTAGAAAATATGAAAGATGAGGATCGAATTTTAGTAAAAACGATATCCAGCATTTTAGACTCTAATGTAACAAAAATTTTATTTAACAAACTTAGAATAAAAGAAAAATTAGTATATTGGACGAATTCTGAATCTTTTTCTACGTACGGGATGTTTATTATTGGAGCTGGTATTGATAAAAATAACAAACAGTTAGCAATTGAAAAAGTAAAAGAATTATTTTGTGAGATTAACAAAATTGAAGTAATTGATAATGCATTAAAACAATTGCGAGAAAATGGAGAATGCTTTTTTATTCGCTCTCTAGATTCTTTTTATTATGAATATAATAAAAAAACTACTAAATATTTTGGAATTGGAGAAACACAAGAGGAGCAGTTTAATCAAGCGAAACAAGTTACAGCAGAACAAGTGTTAGCTTTTTTATCAAGAATAAAATTAGATACGATAGATTTTGTTAAGGGGGTAGAAGATGCAAAGTAAAATGAACTTTTATGAGTTAGATAATGGACTTAAATTGTATTTTTATCCTGATTATACAAAGCATTCTGTGATGGTAAATTTAATTGTTAAATTTGGTGGTATTTATTCTGATTATATGATCGATGGTAAACATTATCATTTAGTAGATGGAATGGCTCATTTGTTAGAACATTATACGATTGAGCAAAGTAAGTACGGAATTATAATTTCAGAATTAACCAAACGATTTATGAAGGCAAATGGATATACCAATCGTAATCGTACCGTTTATTATTTTGATGCAGTTAAATATACTGATGAAGGATTAAATTTATTATTAAAAGGAATTCATAGCCCTGTTTTTACGGAAGAACGATTATCTTTTACAAAAAATTCTATTCGTGAAGAAATTCGTGCTGATCAAGATTCTCTTAATTCAAGGATGAATCAAATAAAAATGGATCAATTATTTAAAAAATATTCATATCGTAGTACAATTGGTACAATTGAACAAATAAATAATATTACGATTCAAGATGTTGAAAATGCTTTTTATTCTTTTTATCAACCAGCAAATGAGATAATTGTTGTAGCTGGAAATTTCAACGAAAAAGAGATGTTAGAAAAGATTAAAACATTATATCAAGAACTTAATTTTGTTTCTCATAAAGTAGAATTGGAAAAACTAAAAGAGCCAAAAGAGGTAAATAAAAAAGAAGATACTTTATATTTTCCGACTGCTCGACCTATCTATGAACTTACTTTTAAAGTGCCGGTTCATCATATGAGTGTAGAACAAAAGATGAAATTAGATTGGTATCTACCTATTTTTTTAGATATGAATTTTGGTATTTTATCTCCTGTTCAACAAAAATTAAGAAATGAAAAAATAATTGATCATTCAATTCAAAATTCTTTTTCAATTTTTGAAGATTATTGGTTAATTCAAATTGGTTCTTATACTGAACAAAAAGAAGTATTTAAAAAAGAAATTTTTAATGTTTTAAAAACACCTGTTGTTGATAAAGAAATTTATGATTTATCAATTAATGAAAGTAAAATGTATGTGTCATTACGCCCAGAACAGTTAAATATAATAGTGCCACCATTTATTGAGAACTTAATTATGTTTAGTTATCCTTATTTAGATAAAGTTGAATATCTGGATACATTTTCTTTCGATGAATATTTAAATATGATAAATCAATTAGATTTTTCTTCTTTCATTGAAACAGAAGTAATTGATACGGAGAAGTAATTTACTTCTTTTTTTCTTTTATAAGGCAAATACCATATGCATAAATATACCTTGTTCATAAGATACATTAGATAAAGAAGGGAGAGAGAGGATTATGTTTGGAAGACGTAGATGTTGCTGTAATCCTGGAATGGGTTTTGGAATGAATCAAGGACAATGTGGATGCAATCCACAACCAATTGTAGAACCTGCAATTAATAAATGTATTGAAAGAGAATTCTGTCATGAAGTACAACAAGATTGATAATTTATGATAGACCAAATAAAATGAGATGAAATAAGTACGAAATAGAAGGCATTTTGATGAAGAATGTCTTTTTGTATGATATAATAGTTGTGTGTATATATAAATTATCGTGAAATTAAAAGAGGTGTAATAAGTGAGTGAAGATGTAATCGAAAAAAAAGAAAAAATAGAATTAATTATCACAATATTATTTGGTTGGTTAGGAATTCATAAGTTTATTGACAAACAATATGGATTAGGATTAGTTTATTTTTTTTCATTAGGTTTATTTGGAATTGGATGGATATATGATATTTGTGCTTGTGTTTATTATTCATCAGATTCTTTTAAGTTAATTAAGAATAGCATAAAAGAAAACACTAAAAAATGTAATGAATTAAATGATCATATTGAAGAACTAAAAAATACTTACGCTGATATAAAACGTATAGATTATGGAACAGCTAATTATTATGATAATAGTAATTGGAATTATAAAAGACCTGCATTAAAAAAATATCAAGAAGCAAAAAATGTTTATAATTGTTCTAGAACTGTTTGTAGTAATGCTCGTATGCAACCGTTTAAATATATTTGTAAATATTTTAATATAAAAGCAACTGAAGAAAATTTAGAAAAATTTGAAAATGTACTTAATGATTTTGATGCAGCAGAGCAAGGTAAAAGTTTATTAAAAAATGAAAGAGATGAAATTGTTAATAGTGTAAGTGATAAAATACCAATTTGGATAAAACTTTTTAATAGGACTAACATGATTAAAAAGTTAGGTTTTAATTCAATTGATTTTAGTCAACTATATTTTCCAAGATATACATTTAATTACATAAGTTCTGGTGGAAATAGTTCAATGCAATGCAGTATTGTATTTGATATAGAAAATCTAAATAAATTTGTTGAATATCTATCAAGTATCATAAAGTTTAAAAAAAGTGCAGCTGGACAAAGAGCATTAATGACAAGTAAATTAAGAGAACAAATTAAAAAACGAGATAATTATACTTGTTGTAAGTGTGGAAATTCTATAGAAAAAGAACCTAATTTATTATTAGAAATAGATCATATTATTCCAATATCAAAAAATGGATTAACTACAGAATCTAATTTACAAACATTGTGTTGGAAATGTAATAGAAAAAAAGGATCTAAACTTGATGACTCTGAAACAAATTAAAAATTTTGTTGATATATACCTAATTTAATATCCCAAAACACCTATATTTTTATAGGTTTTTTTATCAGGATAAGAGGATGGTACCACCATACTTATTTTCGCCTTATTTTAAACTGAAAATTGTGGTACCAAACTTATTTTGCACTTGCAAAATTCATCCAAAAATCAATAAAAATATTGATTTTACCCTTTAAAAATAAGTCATTGATATATCCCAACCTTAACAAAAGGTTATTTAAAATTGGGATATCTATTATTTTGATAAAAAATTAATTAACACTTAATTATGTATCCAAAAAAGTATCCGAAAATTATCCTTGTTATACATCTAGTTACAATATAAAATGTAGTAAAGTGGAATTAATAGTATAATTTCATTTTTTATTAGGAGTGATTTTATGTTGTTTATAATTGGAAAATATAAAGGTTTGCTGTTATTAAGAAAGGCTTGTATAGTCTTTTTTATTTTGTATTAACATAAATTTAATAGTGATTAATATGAATAAATATAAGATAAATATTATATATAATGATTCTGGTCCAAATATAAATGACATATTAATTAAAACTTTAAAAATAGAAATATCAAAAAATCTTAAAAACATGATTTTGAAAAATGATAAAAATGTGCTACCGTTAAATAGTACTTATTTATCTCGTAGAAAGTGAGGTTAAATGAATAAAGAGATAAATATACTTTCTAATGTTGGATTATACATTAGACTATCACGCGAAGATGATGATAAAATTGAGATGAGTGAAAGTATTACAAATCAAAAAAGTTTATTAACTCAATATGTTAAAGAAAATAATTTAAGACTTGTTGATATTTATATTGATGATGGATATAGTGGTACCAATTTTGATAGACCAGAATTTAAAAGAATGATAGATGATATTTTAAAGGGAAAAATTAATATGGTTATTACCAAAGATATGTCCCGTTTAGGACGAGATTATATTGGAACAGGAGAATTAATTGAAAAATTTTTTCCAACTCATGGAGTTAGATATATAGCAGTTACTGATAATATAGATACATATTTAGATAATTCCAATAATGATATTGCGCCTTTTAAAGCTATAATGAATGATATGTATGCTAAAGATATATCTAAAAAGATTAAATCAAGTTTAAGAGCAAAACAAAAAGAAGGAAAATGGGTAGGGGGGAGAACGCCTTTTGGCTATAAGAAAGATCCTAATGATAAAAATAAATTAGTAATTTTTGAAGAGCAAGCCGTTATTGTTAGAAGAATATTTGATATGTGTTTAGAAGGATTATCATGTCATAAAATAGCTTTAAGATTAACAAATGAAAAAATAAAAACACCAGCAGAATATTATAGTTTTGAATGGAAAAATAGTTATCATTTTAATTATGGATTATGGCATGCGAAAACAATTAGAGATATTTTAACGAATAGAATGTATATTGGTGACTTAGTCCAAAACAAAAGAAATAAAGTTAATTATAAAATAAAAAAGATTATTAAAAACAATCCCAAAAATTATATTGTTGTAGAAAACACTCATGAACCTATTATTGAAAAAGAAATATTTTATGAAGTACAAAAAAGAATTCCTAAAAATGTAGGGAGAAATGAAAAAAAAGAAACACATTTATTAGATGGCTTATTATATTGTGGTGATTGTGGTCATAGATTATCAATTACATCAAGAAGGAAAAAAGATAACAGATGTTATACAATATGTAATTATTATCGAACTTATATGAAATATCATGTATGTACAACTCATTCCAATAATTATGATGTATTAGAAAAAGCCATTATAGATACACTAAAGGAATTATGTATAAATTATATTGATAAAAAAAAGATAAAGGAAGAAACATTAAAAAATATAAATATCGATAATAAAAAAAGTATAAAAAAAGAGATATCGGTACTTGAAAATGAAATCAATAACATTAATAGTAATTTAGATAACATCTATCTTGATAAATTAAATAAAGTGATAACCGAAGAACAATTTAATAGGGTTAAAATTAAGTTAGAAAATGGATTAAAGATGAAACAAGATAGATATATAGAATTAGTTAGTAATATTAACGAAAAAAATAGTAATGAAGTGTGTCATAAAAAAATAGAGAAGTTTATTGATGAATTTTTATCGATGCAAAAGCTTAATAGAGAATTAATTGTCAATTTAGTTGATAAAATAGAAATATTTGAAGATAAAAGTATTAAAGTTAGAGTTAGTTATAATGAAAAGGAATAATTAATACTATAATATGTATATATGGGAGGAGTTAAGATGAAAATACCATTAAGATTTCAAATTACAGAATTTGACTGTGGAACGTTAGCATTGCAAAATGCTATTAGTTATTTATTTGAAAGAGAAACAATTCCAGCTGAAGTTATAAGAGCAATCTCTAAATATACGCTTGATTGTTATGATGATTGTGGAAATATTGGTCAAGGTGGAACGAGTAAAGAGGCTGTTGATAAAATGACAAAATGGTTTTGTAATTATGTAAAAAAACATAATTTTAAAATTGAAGTTCAACATTTACTCGGTGTTGATGTAAAACTAAAAGAAATTGAAGAATGTATAAGTAATAATGGGTGTGTTTTATTAAGAACGTATCAAACGGAAGAACATTACGTTTTAATAACAAATATTGATGATAATTTTGTATATTTATGGGATTCCTATTATTTAGACGAAAATTATTATGAAACAGATACAGAGGTTAAAATTGTTTTGGATAAACCATTTCATTATAATTGTGTTATTACTAGAGCAAGATTACTGAGCAATACTAAAGATGATTTTGCTTTAGGCCCTATAGAGAATAGAGAATGTGTATTATTTAATAAATAAAATCTATCATAAATACTCAAGGACATATTTGTCCAATTCATACTTATGTAATAAATCGTCATATTTATAATCATACGTATACACCACAATTTACTTGTTCAGAAGAAAACCAAGTTGTTAACAATGACCCAGGTTGCTGTGGTGGAATGACAAATCAAAATTTTTAAAAATAAAAAGGATTTCCCTTTTTATTTTTTTTGATATATGGTAATATGAGGTAAATAGAATGTAGGTGTTTTTGATGAAAGTGTTAACTATTAAAGAACCATGGGCAACTTTAATTATTGATGGATATAAAAAATATGAATTTCGTAGTTGGAAAACGTCTTATCGTGGAAAAATATTAATTCATGCTGCTATGAGTTTAGAGAAAGATGTGATGGAACGATTCAAAGATTATTCATTAAATTGTCAAAAGGGAGCAATCATAGGGGAAGCAGAACTTCAAGATTGTATTTTAGTTGATAAGGAATTTAATGAAAGATTACGTACCATTGATCCGGTTGTTTATGGAAAAAGTAATCACACAGAAACTTATGCATGGAAATTAGAACACGTAAAAAAATATAAAAATCCGATTCCAATAAAGGGAAAATTAGGATTATGGAATTATGACGGTGAGATAAAAAATGACATATAAAATGCACCTATAAAAGAAACTATTTGAATTAATTTCAAATATGAAAAAGACATCCGCTTGGATGTTTTATTTTTCATGTAAGTATTCTTCTAGGGTTATTTGTTTTTTATAAATGGTAGTTGCAACCTCTTTACCGACATATCGATAATGCCAAGGCTCATATTTAAATCCAGTAATATGCTCTTTTCCACTAGGGTACCTCATAATAAAGCCATATTTATGTGCATTTTCTTTCATCCATGTAAAAGCTTTTGTTTCTGCAAATCGATTATAATCCATATTTTCTCCCATTACATCAATTGATAGTCCAGTTTGATGTTCAGAATGTCCTGGTCTAGCACTACAATTATCCGCATATTTTTTGCCTTTTTCTCTTACGTAGTATTGATATAAATTTTTTTGATAGTGATAACTCCGAAAGGTTGATACTGCAATAATTTGATAGCCCAATTGTTTGGCATCACTACTTAATTGTTCAAAAGCTTTTTTTACTTCTTTTCTTATATATTTATAATCATTTGCATACATAACATCTATCTTTTCTAAATCATAGGGAATATAGTTACTAGGTAAACAGTGAAATTTATTTACAAGAACTAAATTGGAATTAGGATTTTTAATTAGAGTTATATTTTGATAAAACTCTCTTTTTTGATTATCGTGGTTGACAGTTAAAATAAGAAGAATAAAGAGAATGATTTGTAGTCTATTTTTATACATAGTATCACCACTATAATATATGCGAAAAGAAAAAAGAATCCTTTCGGATTCTTAATTTTCTAATTGCTTATCTATTTTTTGATAGAAGAAGGTGGAAAAAATTCCAAATAGAATCACGGTTATGACAGATAAAATGGATAATATGATAAACATTTTGAAACTAATGATTGTGAGACTATAGAAATTTTGCATAAAAATGATTTGTAGTAAAAATAGAATTATCATACTAATAAAGAGTGTTATTTTTAATGGATTGAATGGTAAGCATAAATAATAAAGTAGGATAAATCCAGTAATCGCATTCATCATAACACAGAGTGTAGAAGTTACGGTGTCACTGAAATGAAATAGGTGAGAGCAAATCATAATTGCTACAATATTTAGTACAACTAAGATAGCTGTTGGTAATGACTTACTTAATACATTTTTAAAGAAATTACCTTGAATACGATTTTTATTAGGTTGAATTGCAAGAATAAAAGAAGGAATTCCAATAGTAACGACACTTGTTAATGTTAATTGAATTGGCATAAATGGATAATTCATTTGTAAAAAAATGAATAGAATTGCTAAGATGGTAGAGTAGGAAGTTTTTGTTAAAAATAATGTCGCTGATTGTTCTATATTATTGACAGTTCTTCTTCCTTCATCGACAATTTTAGGCATGGCAGAAAAGTTAGAATTGAGTAACACTAATTCTGCAATATTTTTAGCTGCATCACTACCATTTGGCATTGCAATACTACAATGAGCTTCTTTTAAAGCAAGTACATCATTAACTCCATCTCCTGTCATTGCAACGTAATGTTTATGTTTTTTCATTGCTCGAATTAAATCTCTTTTTTGTGTTGGAGTAACCCTGCCAAATATTGTATATTTCTCACTTGCTTCTTGTATTTCTTTTTCAGTATGTAAAGTACTCATATCAATATAATTTTGATAATCTTCAATTCCGGCTCTTTTAGCAATTCCTGCAACTGTTTTGACATTATCTCCAGAAATGACTTTAATTTGAACATCTTGTTTTTTGAAATATTGTAATGTTTCTTTGACGTCATCTCTAATTTTATCTTGAATATATAATAATGCATATAATTCTAAGTCTTCAGGAATCTCTTTTTCCTTGATTTCTTTTGTTGTATGAGCAAGTACTAGAATACGATATTCTAATAAGTCGTTTTGAATGATTGTCTCTAATTTTTGATAATGTTTTTTTAATAGTATCTCAGGAGCTCCTAGGTAAAAGCTTCCTTTTTTTTCAAACGAACAAGCGGAAAATTTAATGTCTGAAGAAAATGGTATTTTTTTAGTACAATTCCAATTTGATGGAGTACGATAATTTTCTTTGATTGCTAAAATGGTGGCATTACTATCTTCGATATGTTGACAAAATGCATTCATAATGTCATCAATTTCTTCTTTTCGATGTTTCTCTAGGGGAATTGTTTTTTTGAATTCCATTTTACCTTCAGTTATTGTACCAGTTTTATCTAAACAGAGTGTATCGATACGAGCTAATGTTTCGATACAATACAAATCTTTTACTAATACTTTATATTTTGATAGACGAATGACACTAACGGCTAAAACAGTGCTAGTAAGAAGGACAAGTCCTTCGGGAATCATTCCGATTACACCAGCAACAGTATTTACTACTGCTGTCTGTAAGTTGTTATCAGGAATTTGTAATTGATTTAGAAATAAGATAATACCAATTGGAATAATAGCAATGGAAATCCATTTAATAATGATATTTAGTGATTGCATTAAAATAGAACTACTAGGTTTATGATATTTTGCTTCACATGATATTTTGGCAGTATAATTATCTATTCCAATGTGTTCTACTTTTGCTCTTACTTTTCCACTTACTAGAAAACTACCGGAGCGTAACATTTTACCAGCATCTTTATATTCGGTATCAGATTCTCCAGTAATAAATGATTCATCTACTTCACAATTACCTTCCATAATAATGGCATCTGTTACGATTTGTTCTCCAGGTTTTATTTCTAATACATCATCTAAAACAATTTCATCAATAGCAATTTCTTTTTCTTTTCCATCACGAATAACATGAACTTTACTAGCAGAGATAATTGATAGATTATCAATTTCTTTTTTTGCTCGAATTTCTTGAATAATACTAATGATTGTATTACAAAATACAACTCCTAAAAATAATAAATTTTTATAAGAATGGACAAGAACGATTAAAGTTGCAAGTCCAAAATTTAATAAATTGAATAATGTAAAAATATTTGTCAAAATGATTTGTTTAATTGTTTTAGTTGGAACAGAAGTATCATAGTTTACTAAATTATCATGTATTCTTTGTTCTACTTGCTCACTTGATAGCCCAAACGTAGAACTAGGTTGATATCGAATATCTTTCATATGACACCTTCTTTCTTTTTCATTATAACATGTTCTAGTAAGACATTAAAGAAGTGTGACAAAATTGTTAGAAAGAAAAGAAGCAATTTTAATTACTTCTTGTTTAGATAATATTCATAATATTCTTCGTATGTAATATTTTCTTTCTGAATCTTTTCTGCCATTTCTTTTCCAACATAACGATAGTGCCAAGATTCATAATGATATCCCGTAATATATTCTTTTTCTTTTGGATAACGTAGAATAAATCCATAGCGATAAGCATTATTAATTAACCAAGTAAATTCACTTGTTCCTTCAAAAGTATCAAAATTACTACGATTACTTGTAATATCTAAAGCGAGTCCTGTTTGATGTTCAGAATGCCCTGGTCTAGCAGAATAACTATCTGCCCATTCTAATCCATGTTCATTTTGATAGCGATTATAGATAATATTTTGTGTTTCATAACTGAGATATCCAGAAGTAATACTAAGTAGAAGTCCTTCTTTTTTTGCATCTTGTTTCATCTGTTGATAAGCATCGGAAACTTCTTTTTTTGCATATTCGTTTCCTTCTATGATTACTAAATCTTCGGGTACATAATCTTTATCTAGTTGATAATATTTATTAACTAAGATTAAATTTCCTTTTTCTAAATCTGTTTTTTTAATATTGGTGTAAAATTCATAATCTAAGTTGGCATTTACTTCTCTTACTATATCAACGGTATCTTTTTTTGTCTTATTGTAATAATTGATATAACGAATCAAGTGATCTTCTATATAATATTTTTCTTTTTGTAGTAGGGGAATAATATCAGAATATGGAATATTAGCATTTACGAGTGTTACGGATGTATTTGCATCTAATTTAGAACGGCTAGCAAATGCCATGTATTCTTTGATTTTCTTTTCATTATATTCATTATTTTCATCTAAATCGTTATTAATAATAAATACTGTTTCTTCACTGGTTGTTTTATGTGATTTTTGGTAAACAAAATATTCTTTAAATTGGTTTTTATTAAATTCTTCTTCTTTAATTAATGATTGGATATTTTTGTTGTAATCAATTGTTTTAATTGTTTCAATATCTTTTTGGTTCAGTGTTTTAATTAATTTTACTTCTTCTTTATTATAACCAATTTTCTTTAATTGATAATCATCTGTTTTTTGATATTCTAAATAGCGATAAAAATTAATACCACCAATTATGATTAAAAAAATAGTTATAATAAGGAGTATGATATTTTTCGTCTGTTTCTTTTTCATTCTATCACCTAATAATATTATATAGAAAAGGATAGAGTAGTGCAAATCTTTTTTAGATAAAAACGTATGAGTTTTTTCATACGTTTTATTTTTCTAGATAATAGGCGTAATATTCATCGTAAGTAATTCCTAGATCATGAATTTTAGTAGCAACGTCTTTACCTACATAGCGGTAATGCCAAGATTCATAACTATATCCAGTAATATCTTCTTTTCCCTTTGGAAATCTTAAGATAAATCCATATTTATGAGCATTTTTTTGTAACCATTTAAATTCTTCAGTTTGATCAAATTCATTGTTATAACTATTATAAGTTACAATATCAAGGGCAAGTCCTGTTTGATGCTCAGAGTGTCCTGCACGAGCAGCTCTGCTATCGGCATCTTCTTCTCCAGTACTATTTGCGATACTATTCCATACTTCATCTTGTGATTGATAATCCCGATAAGAGGAAGTCACAATTAATGTTAATCCTTCTTTGTTAGCAGCATTCCACATACTACGATATGCTTCATATACTTTTTTAGAAATTTGTTGTCCTTCGTATGCATATTGACTAGAAATTTCTACAATTTGATCTGGTTGAAAGTTTTTATTTAATTTATGATATTTGTTAACTAGAATTAAATCACCTTTACTAGTATCAGTATTTTCTACATGTGTATAATATTCATAATCACGGTTAACATTTACCATAGTAACAACATCTTTTACACTTAAATCACGATGCTTGTTTGCATAGTTTAAGTAACGATCTAAGTTTTTAAATATAAAATATCGCTGTGTTAGTAATTTTGGAATGATTCGATTATAACGAAGTTCTTTTATTTTATCTAATTGTTCTTCATTATTTTTTGTCTTTTTTAAAATTGTTTCTACATCACTTTTATTATATCCTTTATCTAGGAGTTTATATTCGTCACTCATACGATAAGTAATAGTATTAATTAAATATACCAGGATAATGATTCCTAATATCGTTCCTCCAATAAAGATTTTTCCAAATTTAGATAAGCGAATTCTTTTTTTCTTTCTAGTATTCATGATTATCACCTTAGTTTTATTATAACCAAATTTTTACAATAATACAACTTGATATGGATTAATTTGTATAATATTATCAGAATGGTAAATGGTAATAATAAATGATAAAATAGGTGAGATAAGATGAACACATTAGTATTATGTTTAACAATATTTTTTGCTAGAATTACGGATGTTACACTAGGTAGTTTAAGAATTATTTTTTTGGGAAAAGAAAAATCTTTTTTAGCTTTTTGTTTTGGCTTTTTAGAAATTTTTATTTGGTTTATGATTGCAAAAAATGCTTTGGCCAAAGGAGATAATTGGTGGATTGTTTTAGCATATTGTTTTGGATATGCCGTTGGAACTTATATTGGTAGTTTAATTAGTCAACATTTTATTAAGGGGACATTAGGTGTTCAAATTGTAACAAGTTCTCGGGATGATGAAATGATTCATAGTTTAAGAAAAAGTGGGTATGCTGTATCTGCAATTGATATTCGTGGTCGAGATAAAAATAGTAGTAAGTATATGTTATTTTTAGAAATTAATAAGAAAAGATTTGATTCGTTACGTTATTTAGTAAAAGAATTAGATCCAACTGCTTTTGTTGTTGTAAATGATACTAAGTATGTTCAAAATGGATATTTTAAGTAATAGTACTATTTTTTTTATTATCACATATTTTTTATTAGAGGTGAAACATGAAAAAAATAGGGATAATAGGAATGATGATTGGTGTTATGTTTTCAACATTTATGATACCAGTAAAAGCAGATGTAACTACACCTGTAAATGGAGCAGGATTAAAATTGGCGGAATCAGCAAAAAGTGTTATTATGTTAGAAGCAAGTACGGGAAAAATATTATATCAACGTAATGCTGATGAAAAGTTGGCACCAGCTTCTATGACAAAAATGATGAGTTTATTAATTATTATGGAATCGATAGAACAAGGTATTATTCGATTAGATGAAATGGTTACTGTAAGTGAAAATGCATCGAGTATGGGTGGAAGTCAAATTTTATTGGAAACTGGAGAACAAATGAGTGTTGATGATTTAATTAAAGGGATTTCTATTGCTAGTGCGAATGATGCAGTTGTCGCATTAGCGGAAAAGATAGCTGGTAGTGAAGCTGAGTTTGTAAATAAGATGAATGAACGAGCAAAAAAATTAGGATTAAAGAACACGCATTTTAAAAATCCACATGGTCTTGATACAGCAGATCATTATTCTTCTGCACGTGATATGGGACTGATTGCCAAAGAATTAGTAAGACATAAAAAGATTTTAGATTATAGTTCTATTTATGAAGATTATTTAAGAGAAAATACTGATCGTAAAATTTGGTTGGTAAATACCAATAAATTAGTTCGTTTTTATGATGGAGTTGACGGATTAAAAACTGGATATACAGAAGAAGCAGGGTATTGTCTTACATCGACTGCACAAAGAAATGGAATGCGTATTATCACAGTTGTGATGGGGGAACCAGATAGTAAAACAAGAAATAAAGAAACGACAGAACTATTAGATTACGCATTTGCTAATTATAAAATACAAACACTTGTAAAAGAACAAGAATCAATTGGTAAAGTAAAAGTATTAAAAGGAAAAGATAAATATGCTGACTTAGTTCCAGTAGAACAAGCTACTTTGTTAAGTAAAAAGGTGGAAAAAGATAAAAAAACGACTTATGAAGTGGAAATGGATTATATTGAGGCTCCGGTAAAAAAAGGTGATGTTGTTGGGAAAATGACATTACTAGCAGATGGAAAAAAGATAAGAGATGTGAATCTTACGGTAAAAGAAAATATCGAGAAAGCTTCTTTTTTAGAATTATTCTGGAATCATTTTAAGGATATTGTAAGTGGCCATATAACGATTTAAACTATCCTAAAAGGATAGTTTTTTTGTTGTTTGCAATTTTTTTAAAACTTTGTTATAATGACACTAGATTATATCATAATAGTGCAAGGAGGACTTTTAATGAAAAAAAGGAAGAATGTTAGTGTTATTTTAGTTACTGTATTTTGCATGATTGTTTTATTTATGGGCGTAGGGTATGCATCTTTTCAAGAAATTTCAACAGTAAATGGAACGGTTAATAATGGAAGTGTATGGAATGTGCATTTTGATAATATCGAAGCGACTGTACCAGATGGAAGTTTAGCTATCAATCATCAAGCACAATTGGATGCGACAAAAAATACGGCACTAATTGATGTTAGTTTAAGTCAGCCAAGTGATGAAATTTCTTATACGTTAACAGTTGTAAATGAAGGAAATATTGATGCCGTTGTTGATTCAATTGAAGTTGCAGAAGCAAGTGATGAAGAGGTAGAAACACGTGTATCTCCAATTTCTTATGCTGTGGATGGATTATCAAGTGGGGCAATTATACCAGCAGGCTCAAAAGCAACTTTTACAGTAACTGCAACTTATCATCAAACGGATGAAACGGTTATTACAAATGAAAGGAAAAATGTTTCTGTAGTTGTACATTATGATTTAAGAACAAAGTAAAGAGAATGTTGTGTTCTCTTTTTTTATTTTCTAAAACATGTTATAATAAAATTATGATAGAGAGTGTGAAACTATGGAAAGACGAAAAAAAATAAAATTTATGATTTATGTTGCTAGTATCATCTTTTTTCTTATCTTTCTGTTCTTTCATAATTCTTTTTTACCATTTCATCAATTATTAATACAATTGTTATTTTGGTTGATTATCGGAATAATATTGTTTGATACTTTTCCACCAATGAAAGAAAGAAAAAAAGATTTATTTCCTACTATTCGAATGGTTCTTTTAATTCTTTTTTGTTGCTATAGTATTGCATTTTTATTAGGATTATGGATAGGGTATATTAAAAATCCTTTTTTCCTTTCATTTGAATTACTATTAAAGCAGTTATTACCATTGATTTTGATTATTTTATTTCAAGAATATGTTCGAGGAAAGTTATTATTTCAAAGTACTTTTAAAGAACGTGTTTTTCTTACCGTTTTTTTTACTGCCATAACTAGTATTACTATTTTAACTATTTATCAAAGTCAAAATATGAACTTAACGTTACTGTTTTTGATTGCAGTTGTTTTACCAAGCATTACTAATAATATGCTATATACGTATTTAACTTATGATAAGAGTTATAAATTATCACTGTTGGTTCGTTATCTTACAGAACTAATGATTTTTATGGTTCCGATTTTGCCACAGGTTTCTCTTATTTGGTGGACATTGTTAGCAACTATTTTACCGCTTTTGATTTTGGATCAATTATATCGTTATTTTCCTTATCAAAAGAAAAAATTTTATAAGAACTATCAAATCTTAGTCTATCCTGTTATTATCATTTTGATATATGTGTTAGTTTTAGTAACAGGTATTTCTCGATATCAAATGATTGCAGTAGCATCTAACTCTATGAAACCAGTTTTTGAAAGAGGAGATACGATTATCTTTGATAAGAAAAATAAAGAAATTAAATTAGATGATATTATTGTATTTAAACGAAATAAGCAGATTGTTATTCATCGTGTTCATAATATTATAAAACAAGGAAACAAAGTATACTATGAAACAAAAGGGGATAATAATTCTCTTCCGGATCATGATTATGTTTTTAAGAAAGATGTGATAGGTACTGTGACAGGACATATATCTTGTCTAGGATATCCTTCCATATGGATAAAAGAATTAATATAAAGGAGTTTATATGAAAAAGAAATGGAAAGTAAAAAAAAGTTGGATTTCTTCTATGAAATGGATATTAGCGATCATTCTCATTATAATGTCTTTATTTATTTTATTGGTTAGTATTGGAATAGAAGAACAAAAAGAATTAACAACAATAGAAGAAAAAGGTTATTTAGATTATCAAGTATATTTAAAACCAAATCAATATTATCAAGTACCATATTTAAAAAAAGGAGAACGTTATATTTCAGCGTTAATTGATGCGATTAGTGTACAATTTGAATATGAATTAGATTCTAAAGAAGCTTTAAATTATGATGGAAAATACCGAATTGATGCATCATTAGATGTAAAACAAAAAAATGATACGAAAGATAGTAAAACTTTATGGGCAAAACAATTTGTAATTCAACCAACAAAACAAACAAAAATACAAAAGAAAAATAAAATCACGGTAAAAGATGAATTTGTAATCGATTATGATATTTATACGAATTTAGTACGTACGTTTCAACAACAGTATCAAGTTGATGTAAGTGCAAATTTAGATGTTAAAATTTATATTGATACGGTTGGTACGTTAGAAAATAAAGACAAAGATATTACGAAAAATGTTGTGATGAGTTTACAAATTCCTTTGAATGAAACAACAATTGACTTTACGGAAGAAAACAATATAATCAGAGGAAAAGAAGTTATTTTAGATGAAACTGATGAATTGGTTCATAATAAGCCGCTCTTTATTTTAGGATGTTTTCTATTATCAACGTCTACAATTGTCTTTGTTTATTATGGATTAGAATTATTAAAAGATGGAAAAGAACAATATTCTTATAGTAAAGAAAAGAATCGAATTTTAAGAAAATATGATTCTGTGATTGTCAATGCAAAGAGAATACCAAATATGGAGGGCTTATCGATTATTGAAGTATCTAGTTTTGATGAGTTATTAGATGCGGAAGAAGAGTTGCACACCCCAATTATCTTTGTTGAGATAATACCAGGAGCGGTTGGTTGGTTCTTTATCATTACACAAAATCAAGTCTGGCGTTATGTTTTAAAAGTAAAAGTGAAGTAAAGATTCTATTTTAGAATCTTTTTCGATGTAATTTTATTTTATTAGTGTTATACTAATGATAGATAGGATGGGATAATATGGCATATATTGAATTTTCTAAAATTACAAAATTATATCAAATGGGGGAAGTAGAGATTGTTGCTGCTAAAGAAGTTAGTTTTTCTGTAGAAAAAGGAGAACTCGTTGTTGTATTAGGACCAAGTGGTGCTGGAAAAACGACAATATTAAATATTCTTGGTGGAATGGATACTGCAACAAGTGGTACTTTTATGATGGATGGAAAGGATATTACGGCTTATGGACGAAAACAACTCATTCAATATCGTCGGCTAGACATTGGTTTTGTCTTTCAGTTTTATAATTTAATTCAAAATTTAACAGCGTTAGAAAATGTAGAACTTGCAGGTCAAATTTGTCCTAATCCGAGAAATCCCAAAGAAGTATTAACAGAAGTAGGATTAAAAAATCGTATGGCTAACTTTCCAGCCCAATTATCCGGAGGAGAACAACAACGTGTTAGTATTGCTAGAGCTCTTGCGAAAAATCCAAAATTATTATTGTGTGATGAACCAACAGGTGCATTAGATTCTAAGACGGGAAGAAAAATTTTGGAATTATTAGAAAAAACATGTCATGAGAAAAATATGACGACGATTATTGTAACGCATAATTCTAATATTGCAGAAATGGCAGATAAAGTAATTCGAATGAAAAATGGAACGATTGAAGAAGTAATTACCCAGAAAAATCCGAAAAAGGTAAAGGATATTACTTGGTAATGAAATTATTATTAAAAAATGCGTTTTTTAAAGTCCGAAAGTCATTTGGACGCTTTTTATCACTTCTATTAATCGTTGCTTTAGGTCTTGGTTTTTTCGCAGGACTTAGAGAAACAGCTCCGGATATGCTTTATACTGCAAATTATTATTATCAAGAAACAAAATTAATGGATGCGAAAATTGTTAGTGCAATGGGACTTGATGAATCCGATGTTACGGCATTAAAAGAATTATCAGATTTATCGCAAGTAGTACCTAGTTACTCTAAAGAAATACTTGCAAATAAAGAGGTTGTAACCGTTCATTCCTTAGAAGAAACTATCAATCAAGTAACATTAACAAAAGGAAGAATGCCAAAAAATAATGACGAATGTTTAGGAGAAGACGGACATTATAAAATCGGTCAAATAGTTGAATTTGATGCTAGTGAACAAGAAAACTTTAAAAAAACAACATGTAAGATTGTTGGAACCGTTACTTCTCCAATTTATATCGCAACAGAAAAAGGAATTTCTAATTCTGGAAATGGAAAAATTAATTCTTTCTTGTATTTACCAAAAGACAATTTTAACTTACCATATTATACAGAAATATATCTTCGTATGAAAGATACGGATCAATACGATAGTTATAAAGAAGATTATAAAAATTATTATAAAAAAGTGGAAAAAAAGATTGAAAAAGTAAAAACAAAGCAAGAAAAGAAGCGATATGATTCTTTACAAAATGAATTCATAGAGCAAAAAAATAAATTAGAGACAGAGTTAGTAAAAATAGAGAATCAATTAACAATGGTACCTAGCACTAGTTCGAATGCTATGATATTAAATCAAACAAAATTACAATTAGAACAATCGTTACAAACGTTGCAAGAACAAAGTTCTAATTTAACAAAACCTACTTGGTATATTTTTGATCGAACAAATATTAATGGATATACAAGTTTTGAAGAAGATGCTTTAAAAGTTAGTTCTATTGCAAGTATTTTTCCAATTTTCTTTATCTTAGTAGCTGCTTTCATGTGTTTTAATACTATGACTAGAATGATTGAAGAAGAAAGAACGGAGATAGGAATTTTATCTGCACTAGGATATACTTCAAGAAAAATTATTAGTAGCTATTTATACTATGTTTTCATTGCAACCATTACTGGAATTGCAATTGGATTTTTAATTGGTTACAATTTAATTCCGCGTATTATTTATGATATTTATGCGGCAAATTATGTTTTACCAGAATTGATTATTGTGATAAACAAGATTGCTTTTATTAGTATGATTGCTATCACACTTATCCTTATCCTTACTGTTACAGTTTTTGCTTGCATGAAAGAATTGAAATGTAAACCAGCTATTTTATTACGTCCTAAATCACCAAAGAGTGGGAAAAAAGTATTGTTAGAATTTATTCCAATTCTATGGAATCGTTTTTCCTTTATTTGGAAAGTAACAATTCGCAATATGTTTCGATATAAAAAACGTATTTTTATGACAGTACTTGGTGTAGCAGGATGTACGGCGTTATTATTAACCGGTTTAGGATTAAAAGATGGAATTGCTTCTATTGGTGATATTCAATATCAAGAGTTAAATCGTTATGATGCATTACTGGTGTTACAGAATCAAAATGAGACAATTACAAGTGAACATATCAAAGATTCTATTTCGTTATCACAAACTCTTAGTACATTTAAAACAAAAGGAAAAACACATGATGCTACAATCATTGTTCCAAAAGAAAAAGACAAATTAAATCAATATATTGTCTTACGTGATTATAAAACAAAAGAAAAATTAACGTTACCGAATGATGGGGTTTTGATTACTGAAAAAATAGCCGAGTTATTAAAAGTTGATGTTGGAGATTATATTTCTATTGAATTAAATGATCATAAAAAAGTTTCTCTTCCAGTAAAAGGGATTGTTGAAAACTATGCCTTACATTATATCTATATGTCAGAAGAAGTGTATCAAAAATATATTGACTCTAATTTAAATTATCAAACATTAGCAATTAAATTAGATCAGGAAGAGGAAGATGTTATTGCCGAAGAACTTTACAAGAATTCTTCAGTACAAAGTATTTTCTTTACTAGTGATAATATGGAAACGTTTGATATTATGATTGATGGGTTAAATCAAATTATTTATTTGATTGTTGGTGCAGCAAGTTTACTTGCATTAGTTGTTTTATATAATTTAACAGCCATTAATATCAATGAACGTTTGCGTGAAATTGCAACCCTCAAAGTATTAGGATTTAAAGATAAAGAAGTATCTAACTATATTGATCGGGAAACGATGATGCTGACATTAATTGGTATTTGTGTTGGATTATTCTTGGGTGTAATTTTACATCACTATGTTATACTGACAGCTGAAATGGATAATATGAAATTTATTAGAGAAATAGCACCATCTAGTTATGTATTAGCTTTTGTTATGACATTATTATTTAGTATTATCATTGAATTTTTCACTTATTTCCGATTAAAGAGAGTAGACATGATCGATTCTTTAAAATCAGTAGAATAAAAAAAGAAAAGTCGTAAGACTTTTCTTTATTCATTTACCCTAGATAAATCGATGATAAGATCCATATTATCATCTTTTGCCATAATATTTTTATGTTTTTGTTTACAAGTTTCACATACATATAAAATTTTATAGGTATTTTTAAATTTTTCAATACCTACGGGCTTTAATAATCCATGACAAGTATTTTGTCTATCACCGGGAAAAATGTCAACATGTTTTGAATATAAACAATATGGGCAGTGATCGCGTGCCGTATAATTTAATTTTGTTACTTCCATTCCACAGTGTTCACAAATAAAATTTTCGTCTTTCATAGTAAATCGTTTCATAATTTCACCAAAAAAGTTATATCAAATATAAAAAAAGTTTGCTATAATATATGGAAAAAAAGGAGAATTTATATGGATGTAACAATTGATAAGATAAAACCTGGAAAAATAAAAGAAGTTAGAGCTGAGTATAATAAAATGTTTAAACTAGACAAAAATAATGGTTTTTTTACGGAAGAACAAATCGCAATGTTAGAAGATATCAATAAACAACATTTCATTCGTATTTTAGTAGAGTATCGAAGAGTTAAATATGAAATGAGACATCAACAGAAATATATGGGGCATAAGTTAATTTTAAAATTAGAACAAGAACCGTCAGGAACATATCGTTTTTCTTTTTATGAAACAGATTATCATTTACGTAATACGAATTTATTACTTGTTAGTCTTGCACATTTAACCAAAAATGAAGTAGAGGCCTTTTTATATGTTCATTCAAAAGATTATCCTAATATGATAATTGATCATGAGGAAGATTATTTTACAGCAAATTCCATTTTCTATTCTTCCGAAACATTCGATATTGAATTTTTATGTACAACATCGATTAATCAAGTATTATTAGGACAACTACAATCAATGCTACAAGTGTCTAAAGAAAAGAAAAGTTATCAATTAAGTAAGAATTTGCAATTTTAAATATCTGTGGTAAAATACATATTACTTTAGAAATGGGGGGTATTATGAATAAAAGAGGTCTTATTATTCAAAAAGAAAAAACAATTTCGTTTGATGAAACGGTAGGACATATTTTAAATTTAGAAAATATTATACGTGAAAATTATCCTGAATTAGAAGAGTATATTGCACTTACGACTAATGTAGGATTATGCATTGCAATTACAAATACAGATGATATTGTGATTAAAACAGCATTTTATGATGGGGACTATCATTCTTTTGCTATCTATTTACCAGAAGATTTAAGCCAATTAACTGATTATCAAAATGAAACATTATTAAATCTTTTACCTGATATGAAGGGAATTGTAGAAGCTGTAAGTTATAAAAAGATAGATTCTTTTGATGGAGAAGATATTCCATACACACAAGCTGAATTAACACAAGTTCTTACTGAAAATTTAAAAAATAAGAAAGTTAGAAAGTAAAAAGTTGCTTTCTATTTTTTTGGTTTTATTGTATAATAAGAATACTTGGATGTGATACGATGGATTGTAAAATAACAATTGATAATTTTGAAGGACCACTAGATTTATTATTACATTTGATTAAACAAAGTGATATTGATATCGCTGATATCAGTATTTTAGAAATTACAAAACAATATTTAGCGTATATTGAAGAACAAGAAAAAATGAATTTAAATATTGCTAGTGAATATTTAGTAATGGCCGCAACTTTAATTGAAATGAAATCACATATTCTTCTTCCAAGAAGAAAACAAGAAGATGAGGAAGAAGTAGAAGAAGATCCAAGAGAAGCGTTAATTAGTCGCTTAATTGAATATAAGAAATATAAAGAAATGACAAAGTCATTTAGAGAATTAGAAGAAGAAAGAAATACCATTTATACGAAATTGCCAGAAGATTTAAAAGGATTTCAAGATTCTAATATGACTTATGATGGTGATGTTGATTTATGTGATTTATTAACGGCATTTCAAAATTTCTTAAATCGTAAAAATTTAGAAAAGCCTTTAGCGACAAAAGTAACAAAAAAAGAATTGTCTGTTAGTAAAAGAAATAATGAAATTAGAAACTTATTAAAACAAAAGAAAAAAGTAGAATTTGAAGAATTATTTGAAGTTTATAATAAAGAATATGTTGTTGTTACCTTTTTATCAATTTTAGATTTAGCAAAAAAACAGGAATTAAAAATTACACAAGATACAAATTTTAGTAAGATTTATATTATGGCTAAGGATGGTGTACAAGATGAATAAGAAAGCAGTATTAGAAGGACTATTATTTTTAAGTGGTAGTGAAGGTTTATCTCTTGATACCATTTGTACTATTTTAGAAATAACAGATAAAGAAGCGAGCGAACTAATTACTACTTTTACGGAAGAATTAAAAAAGGAAGACCGTGGTTTACAATTAGAATATTTTGGGAATCATTTAAAATTAACAACGAAAAAAGAACATAAATCGTATTATGAAAAATTAGTAGAAGTAGAAAAAAACACCGAACTTTCTCAAGCTGCATTGGAAACCTTAGCAATCATTGCTTATAATGAGCCTCTTACTAGAGTAGCCGTGGATGAAATTAGAGGTGTAAATTGTGGCCACTTAATTCGTAAATTAGTGAGTATGGATTTAATTTGTGAATGTGGTAGAGCAGATACTCCAGGACGCCCTGTTTTATATAAAACAACAAAAGAATTCTTAGACCATTTTGGTTTAGCAAAAATTGAAGATTTACCAAAAATAGATGAAATAGAAGTAGAAGAACAAGATGAAACAGATTTATTTGAAACAAAATATAAAGAACAATAGTTGCTTATATGAATAAAATCTGTTATAATGAATTTGTTCTTATTTGCCAGCCTGGCGGAATGGTAGACGCAGTGGATTCAAAATCCACCGATAGTGATATCATAAGGGTTCAAGTCCCTTGGCTGGTACCAAAATGAAATGAAAACTAATCCAACAATGGATTAGTTTTTTTATTTGACAAACCACAGACTATTTATTATATTATAAATAGAGAGTAAGTGATGATATGGAAGTAGGAATTGATATTGAACAACAAATTATTTATGGAAAAAATCATTTTAACGTCAATGAAAAATCTTTTAGTGATTATCAATTATCACCGTATGAGATAATAAATTTGTGTTATCTCAGTTCCAATCCAATGGTAAAACAAAAGTAATAGGAGGAGTATAAAATGAAAAAATTAACAAAAACGGCTTTTATTTATGCAATTATTGCTATGATATCAGGAGTAATCTATCGGGAGGGAAGTAAATTTTTAGAAGTGACAGAACCAACTACATGGTCATTTACGCATACCCATTTCTTTGTTTTAGGAATGTTCTTCTTTTTAATCGTATTGGTAATAGAAAAAAATTTCCATATTATGAAAGATAAAAAGTTTCATCAATTTTATTGTATTTATAATACGGGCCTTATCATAACTGGTATTATGTTATGGGTAAGAGGTGCAGTTGATATCACAGGAAATATACCAACTATGTATGATAAGATGATTAGCGGAGTGAGTGGAATCGGACATATTCTATTAGGAATTGGTATTATCTTATTTTTTATAATTTTAAATCGACAAATAAAAGAAGAAAAATAGAATATAAACGTAGTTTTCTATTTGACAAAATATAAACTATTCGATATCCTAATAATAGGAGGATAGAAGTATGGAATACAAAGTAATAGGGCAAACAGTACCAATGGTAGAACTTACTATGAATGCTGGGGAAAGTGTGTATACACAAAGTGGAGGAATGACGTATCAAACCGACGGAATTCAAATGAGTACCAATACAAAAGGTGGAATATTAAAAGGATTAGGTCGTGCGCTTGCCGGAGAATCAATTTTTATGGCTACTTATCAAGCAACTATGAATAATGCTAAAATTGCATTTGCATCAACAGTACCAGGAAATATTATTCCGTTAAATTTAGCTCAAATGCCAAATGGTTTTATTATTCAAAAAGGGTCATTTTTATGTGCTACTAGTGGAGTAGACACAAAAATTACTTTTTCTAAAAGATTTAGCAGTGGCTTTTTTGGTGGAGAAGGATTTATTTTACAAAAAGCACAAGGAAATGGAACACTATTTATGGAAATAGATGGAGATTCCATTATCAAAGATTTACAACCAGGAGAAATTTTAAAAGTAGATACTGGTAACATAGTAGGATTTGAACCTAGTGTATCTTACGAAGTAGAAATGGTAAAAGGACTTGGAAATATTTTCTTGGGTGGAGAAGGTTTATTCCTTACGAAATTAGTAGGACCAGGAAAAGTTGTTTTACAAAGTCAAAATTTTGCCGATTTTGCTGGTCGCATTAAACCATTTGTAGGAAATAAAGATTAGATGCTTAAAAGCATCTTTTTTCTTGTATGAATTTTAAAATTTATACAATACTAATGGTGAGGTGAAAATATGGAATTAACATTAGTACATAAAATTTACAAAGATTCTGATATGGCAATTGAAACGTTGAAAACATTAGAAAGTGAATTAAAAAAGTATAGTGAAGAAATGTTAGAAACAGTAATTCATATTAGAAAAGGGTATGAACGTTATAAAAGGAAAGCGTCAGATATTTTAAAAAAAGAAAAACTAGGTCTTGATAAAGTTGGGGAGGTAACGAAGATGATGGCTGATAATGGAGTAAAACGAAAAATAAAACATCGCCATAGTGAATCAGGAGTAGCATCGATGTTAATTAAAGGACTACATATGGGAGTAAAAGATATAGATCATGAACTTGATTGTTTGAAAGATGATGTAGATAAAAAAAGTATTGAATTAGCAAGAGATTTTTTAGTATTTCAAAAAGATAATATCACTTCTTTAAAACCTTATTTATAAAAGGCTATCTTTTGGTAGTCTTTTTTGATACAATACGAAATGAAATGTAAGAAAAATTAATACGTTTTATGGAATATTTTAAGTATAAATATTATTTTTTGATATGGATATGAAGTAAGATGAATGAATAAATTGTTGAAGCTTAGTTCTTATTGACATAAAAACAAATGTTCGATACAATAATGATGTGATTAAAACAAATTAGTTTGTGGTATAATAACGAATAAGTGGGTGATATTATGGATAAAATTATTGTAAAAGGTGCTAGAGTAAATAATCTAAAGAATATTGATATTGAACTACCAAAAGATAAATTAATTGTTATGACGGGAGTATCTGGTAGTGGGAAAAGTAGTCTTGCTTTTGATACGATTTATGCAGAAGGACAAAGACGTTATGTAGAAAGTTTAAGTGCTTATGCTAGACAATTTTTAGGTGGTAGTGAAAAACCGGATGTTGATAGTATTGAAGGATTATCACCAGCAATTAGTATTGATCAAAAAACAACAAATAAAAATCCACGAAGTACGGTTGGTACTGTAACGGAAATTTATGATTATTTACGATTATTATATGCTCGTGTAGGGATACCTTATTGTCCAATTCATCATATCCCAATTAGTAGTCAAAGTATTGAAGAGATGACCAATCAAATCTTGAATTTGGAAGAAAGAACGAAAATCCGCGTATTAGCGCCAGTAGTTCATGGTGAAAAAGGGACACATAAAGATTTATTAGAAAAATTAAAAAAAGAAGGGTATGTTCGTGTAATTGTCGATGAAGAAGAACATGACTTAGAAGAAGATATTACGTTAGAGAAAAACAAGAAACATAGTATTGAGGTAGTAATCGATCGATTAATTATTAAAGAGGGAATTCGAAGTCGTTTATATGATTCCATTGAGACAGCTGCAAAACTTACTCATGGTAAAGTAGTAATTGACGTTGTTGGTGACAAAAAAATTGTCATGAGTGAAAAATATGCTTGTCCTCATTGTGACTTTTCTTTACCTGAATTAGAACCAAGAATGTTTTCTTTTAATGCTCCATATGGTGCTTGTGAAGATTGTAAAGGACTTGGTATCAAGTTAAAAGTGGATGAAGATTTAATTGTACCTGATAAAAATTTAAGTATTAATGACGGTGCAATTGTTTCTTTAAATATAAAAGATGAAAGTAATATCAATTATACAGAGTTATTTACAACTTGTCAGTTTTATCAAATAGACATGAATGTACCTTTTAAAGAGTTAAAGAGAAAAGATATCGAAATATTATTCTATGGTTCTTCTGATGATATTGAATTTCATTATGTATCAAAATCCGGTAATACTAGAAGTGTAAAACGTCCTTATGAAGGAATTATTACGAATCTAGAACGTCGTTATATGGAAACAAAAAGTGGATGGATTCGTGAATGGATTGAAAATTTCATGACAGAACTTCCATGTCCAACTTGTCATGGGGCCAGATTAAATGATTCAGTATTATCGGTATTAGTTGGTGATAAAAATATATACGAAGTAACTAAGATGAGTATTGGCGATTTACATACGTTTTTCAATTCTTTGACATTATCACAAGAGCAACAAGAAATTTCTCGTTTAATATTAAAAGAGATTGATTCACGTTTACGTTTTTTAATTAATGTTGGGTTAGAGTATTTAACATTAAATCGTAGTGCAGGAACATTATCTGGAGGAGAAGCACAACGAATTCGTTTAGCAACACAAATTGGCTCACGCTTAACTGGAGTATTATATGTATTAGATGAACCAAGTATTGGACTCCATCAACGTGATAACAATCGATTGATTGAGTCGATGTTAGAAATGCGTGATTTAGGAAATACTTTGATTGTAGTAGAACATGATACCGATACGATGCTAGCAAGTGACTATTTGGTAGATATTGGACCACGTGCTGGAAGTCATGGGGGAGAAGTAGTTGCCGCCGGAACTCCAGAAGAAGTAATGAAAAATAAAAACAGTTTAACTGGTAAATATTTAACTGGAGAACTTAAAATTGAAGTGCCAAAAACAAGAAGAAAAGGAAATAAAAAATATTTAGAAGTAAAAGGTGCGAAAGAAAATAACTTGAAAAATATTAATGTTAAAATTCCACTTGGAACATTTACTTGTGTAACCGGAGTATCTGGTAGTGGAAAATCAACATTGGTTAATGAAATTATTTATAAAGCGGTATCGAATCATTTATATAAAAATAAAGAAAAACCAGGACTACATAAAGAAATTAAGGGTCTTGAAAATATTGATAAAGTAATTGATATTTCACAAACGCCAATTGGTCGTACCCCACGAAGTAATCCCGCAACGTATACTGGTGTATTTGATGATATCCGAGACGTATTTACTAGTACGAAAGAAGCAAAAATGCGTGGATATGATAAAGGAAGATTTTCATTTAATGTCAAAGGTGGACGCTGTGAAGCATGTTGGGGTGATGGCGTTAAGAAAATTGAAATGCACTTCTTACCAGATGTTTATGTACCTTGTGAAGTATGTGGTGGAACTAGATATAATAGAGAAACTTTGGAAATTAAATATAAAGGAAAAAGTATTTATGATGTGTTAGAAATGACAGTAGAAGAAGCACTTGAATTTTTTGAAAATATTCCAAAAGTAAAAAATAAATTACAAATGCTTATGGATGTAGGACTTAGTTATGTAAAATTAGGTCAAAGTGCGCCAACTTTATCAGGTGGAGAAGCAGCCAGAGTAAAACTTGCGAAAGAGTTACAAAAGAAACCAACAGGAAAAAGTTTATTTATTTTAGATGAACCAACGACTGGATTACATACCGATGATATTAAAAAATTACTTGTTATCTTAGAAAGAATTGTCGATAATGGTGATACCGTGCTTGTTATTGAACACAATTTAGATGTAATTAAAGTAGCAGATTATATTATTGATTTAGGACCAGAAGGTGGAAACAATGGTGGTATGATTATTGCCAAAGGAACACCAGAAGAAATCGTTAAAGTAAAAGAAAGTTATACCGGAGAGTATTTAAAACCACTTTTATAATAGAAAGGAAATTGGTATCTTGTAATTAATAAAGATGGTAGCTATTATTCTAATATTTATAGTATTGATCCTAGAGCACATGTGGAATATGAAAAAATATTAGAAACGATAGTGCTAGAAAAAGAACCTGTTTTAGTAAAAAAATAAACGACAAAGATGAAAATAGAGTTTTACTCTATTTTTATTTTCTATTTTATTATATAATGAAATTATAGAAAGAAGGTAGGGTATGCAATTTGAAATTGTGACGACAGAAGAAAAATTAAAGAAACATTTTGAGCGAGACTATCGAGCTTTGAGTATGGTGTGTTTATTTATGTATACCATTATTGTTTTTGCCCTTTGTTCTAGTTTCATTCAAACTGATTTTGGAAATGTGATGAAATATTATTTGATTGGGCTCATTATTTTAGCTGTTTTCTTATATATTCTTACCAAAGTAACAATACGAATCAGTTTATATATGTTAAAACATGTTGTTCATTATAAATACGGAACATTTACGGAAGTAATTAATGAAAAAGGAATTACGGAAGTATTAGATGACGATGCAATTTCTTTAAAATGGAGTGAAGTAGGAAAAGTTGTAACAGCTTATAAATTTATTATTGTAAAACCAAAAGATAAAAAAGGTCCAAGTTTTTTATATCGTAAACAACATTTTAAAACAGAAGAAGAATACCAAGAGGTAGTTGCTACCATTCATAAATATTATCAATTATATATAGAGAAAGAAGGAAAGAAACATGACTGCACACATCGAAGCAAAAAAAGAAGAAATCGCTAAAACAGTGATTATGCCAGGAGATCCATTACGTGCTAAAAAAGTAGCAGAAACTTATTTGAAAGATTATAAATTAGTAAGTAAAGTACGTAATATTTATGCTTATACTGGAACCTATAAAGGAAAAGAAGTAACGATTATGGCATCTGGAATGGGAATGCCTAGTATGGGAATTTATTCTTATGAACTATATAAATTTTATGATGTTGAAAATATTATACGTGTTGGCACAGCAGGTAGTTATGTGAAAGATTTAAATGTATATGATGTATTATTAGTAGACGAATGTTATAGTGATTCTAGTTTTGCTAAAGTACAAAATCATAGTTTAGAGCATACTATTTTTGCTTCTAAAGAATTAAATCAGGTAATAAAAAATATTGCAATGGAACAGAATATTTCTCTTAAAACAGGAAAAGTATATAGTAGTGACGTATTTTATAAAGAGAATGATGATTTTAAGGAAATTGTAGAGAAAGAACATTGTGTAGCATGTGAAATGGAATCGTTTGCGTTGTTTCATAATGCCAATGTTTTGAAAAAACAAGCAACCTGTTTACTTACTATTTCGAACCATTTTATTACAGGAGAAGAGACAACAAGTGAAGAGCGAGAAAATGAATTTATGAAGATGATGGAATTAGCACTAGAAACGAGTTTAAAACTATGATGGATTATTTAAAAAAATTACCGAAAGTCGAATTACATGTTCACTTTGATGGTTCTGTTCGTCCAACTACAGCAAGTGAATTATTAGGTCAACCATTATCTGATGTAAAAGAAGCAATGATGGCACCTAGTACTTGTCATAGTTTAACCGAATATTTAAAACGCTTTGATTTACCAATTTCTTTATTACAAACTAAGGAAAATATTATTAGAATTGCTCGTGAATTAGCACTTGATTTAAAAGATGATGGTGTTATTTATGCAGAAATTCGTTTTTGTCCTTTATTTCATACACAACAAGGATTATCGAAAGAAGAAGTAGTAGAAGCCGTATTAGAAGGATTATCTACTGTTGATTTAAAAACCAATCTTATTTTGTGTATGATGCGTCATTTCTCCTTTGAACAAAATTTGGAAGTGATTTCATTAGCAGAAAAATATTTATATCGCGGTGTTTGTGCACTAGATTTAGCAGGAGATGAAGCAAATTTTCCAACTGGTCAGTTTGCCCCATTATTTGAAGTAATTCGGGAAAAACAAATTCCTTATACCATTCATGCTGGAGAGGCAGCTGGAATGGAAAGTGTAAAAAGTGCGCTAGCATTTAAAACGAATCGTTTAGGACATGGCATTCATATAATTGATGATTTAAATTTTGCAAAACAATATGAAAATAAGAATATTATGTTAGAAATATGTCCAACTAGTAATGTTCAGACAAAAGCTGTTTCTAGTTATCAAAATCATCCGATTAAAACATTATTTTCATTAGGATATCCGGTATCTATTAATACGGATAATCGAACGGTATCTAATATTACACTTACGAAAGAATATGAGCTACTGCAAAAACATTTTGGTTTTACAGAAAAAGAGTTTCAAACAATAAATTTGCAAGCAATTGAATATTCTTTTTTAAAACAAGAAGAGAAAGATGAAATCATAAAAACAATAAAAAAAATGTAAGAAAAAATAAAAAATACGTATACTAAAAAAGAGGTGATAACGTGGTTTATATCAAAAAAGATAATGTTGCTTATAATTTACATATTATCAAGACGAAAAAGTTTAAAACGGTTTCCATTCATGTTAATTTTAAAAGAAAATTTACAAAAGAAGGAATTACATTACGAAATTTATTAGGCGAAGTATTATTAGAATCTACGAAAAAATATCCCACAAGAAGAGATATTATTCTAGAAAAAGAAAATTTATATCATGCCAATTTCTTGTATCAATCTGTTCGTTCTGGAAATTATGCAGTATTAGAATTTCGAGCTAGTTTTTTAAACGATGAATATACAGAAGAAGGAAATGCTAAACAAGCGATTGAGTTTTTAAATGAAATTATTTTTCATCCTAATATCTTAAATGATGAATTTGAGGCAACTTCTTTTTTGCGTAGTAAAAATGTTTTAAAAGAACAAATTGAATCAGCAGTAGAAACACCTAGAAGATATGCAACAAAACGTTTTTTAGAAGAATTTTATCCAAATAGTGTATTTCAGTACATGGGACCAGGTTATATAAAAGACTTAGAAGCAATTAGTGCGAAATCATTATATGAATATTATAATAGTGTTTTAAATAGTGATTTTGTTGATGTATTTGTTTGTGGCGATGTGGATGAAAAAGAAATTGAAGAATTATTCAAAAATCGTTTTGCAATTAAAACGGTCAAAAAGAAAACAGAATCGCATCTTATTATCAATGAGAAAATTCGAAAACGAGCAAAAATTGTAACAGAGCCAAAACAAATGCAACAAAGTATTTTAATGATTGGATGTAAACTTCCAAAACTAACTGATTATGAAAGGAAATATGTTGGTCGACTTTATAGTTATATTTTAGGTGGTGGAGCAGAGTCATTATTATTTCAAAATGTACGGGAAAAACATTCTCTTTGTTACACCATTCATTCTACTTTTTCTAGTGTCGATAATAACTTAATTATTCAGTCAGGAATCGATGCCAAAAATGCAAAGAAAGCAATTTCCTTAATAAAAAAATCAATGAAAGAAATTGCTTCAGGAAAATTTGCTGAGCAAATGATTGATTTCTTTAGACTTGTTAATCAGACGGTACGAAAAGAGATACTTGATTCACCAGTAGGAATAATTAATTTGTATCGTAATCATGAATATGTTGGAACTGATTTATTAGATAAGATGGAAGAAGAACAAGCAAAATTAACGAAAGAAGATGTTATGAAATTTGCCAGTTTAGTAAAAATTGATACGATTTATTTATTAGAAGGAGGGATGAAAATTGAAGAAGTTAACCCTCAATAAATTAGATATTGATGTTTATGAAGAAACATTGGAGAGTGGCTTAGCGGTTTATGTAGCTGTAAAAGAAAATAGTAGCCGAAATTATGTAGCGCTTACAACACGTTATGGAAGTGACACAATTTCTTTTGTACCACGAGGAAAGAAAAAGATGATTGATGTTCCACTTGGAGTTGCTCACTTTTTAGAGCACCAAATGTTCGAGATGGAAGATGGAACAAATCCATTGGAAGAATTTAGTAAAAGTGGTAGTAATGCTAATGCTTATACCAATAATGACCAAACTTGTTATCTATTTTCTGGTGTTCACAATGTATTAGAAAACTTAGAATATTTATTAAAATATGTATCAGAACCATATTTTACTGATCAATCAGTAGAAAAAGAAAAAGGCATTATTATTGAAGAATTAAAGATGTATGCAGATATGCCAGATACCGTTTTATATAATACAATCTTTAAAAATACGATGAAATTACATCCATCGAAAGAACCGGTAATTGGAACAATTCAAGATATCAAAAGGACAACAAAAGAAGATTTATATACTTGCTATGAAACTTTTTATCATCCTAGTAATATGTATTTGTTAGTAGTAGGGAACGTTGATCCGAAAGCGGTGATAGAAATCGCAAGAAATAGTTCTCTTAATCAAAAACATCAGAAGGATAAAAAAGAAAGCGTTCAAGTAAAACATTATGATGAACCAAAAACAGTGGTAAAAAAATATGAGAAAAAAACATTAGATATTGTGTTACCTAAAATTGCTATTACATGGAAGTTAAATTTAGAACATAAAAGTGTAGAAGAAAAGAAAAAATTAAATCAATATTTATCGATTTTATTTTCTGCCAAGTTTGGTTCTTCCTCTCTTTGTTTAGAAGAGTTAAGAAACGAAGAAATTATTTCTGATATTTTATATTTAGATCGCGTAACGATTGATGATTATGTGCTTTATATGATGATAGGAGAAACCAAAGAATATGAAACTTTATTAGAAAAGGTAAAAAAAGAAATGAAAGAAATTACTATTTCTAAGGAAGACTTTGAACGTAAGAAAAAAGTATTAATTAGTTCTTATATTTATATGAGTGATAATGTTGATAGTATTGCAGGGGCACTTGATGAAACAATTTATTATTATCATCAGATAGATGATGATTGGTATCAATTTTTAAGAAATCTTACTTGGGAAGAAATGAATGAAATGATTCAAATGATTGATTTTAATCATTTCAGTGTTGTTGTATTAGAGAGTAATTAATGCTCTTTTTTAGTGCACTAAATAAAGAAAGTATATTGATAGAATGATAGAAAATTGATATACTAAAGTTAGAATAGAAGGAGTGAATAAAAGAATGAATCAAAAAAGATATTAGGGATTTACGTTAATTGAATTACTCGCAGTTATCGTAATCTTAGCTGTAATCGCTTTAATCGCAACCCCACTCATTATGAATGTCATTAATGATGCGAAAAAAGGAGCATCAAGAGACGCTGGGTATAATGTCATAAAAGCAGCAGAATTAAGGGCGGCAACCGAAGGAATTGCTGGTGTTAATCCACCATATCATTATGATGAAACAAGTAATCTTCGTGTTTCAAGTACAAATTTTGTATAGTGCGTGGACAGAGATGATAACTTGTATGACAGTATTGTTGATAATGCGAGCAACGGGATGTGCTCAGTTATCACTATTTCTAAAGGTATCTTATCTTAAATATGATTAATGTGAATAGGGTATGGGGAAATATTAAAACTTTATGTTTTATTTGTAGTAGGTGTAGTATAAGGTGACTTTTTCTTATTGACTGCTTGCGGTAAAATTTGTAACGTAGTATAATATTTTTAGGATAGGAGCTGGAATATGAATCAGAAGGGATTTACATTAATTGAACTCTTAGCAACCATCGCAGTACTTTCTATTATTGCTTTAATTACAACCCCAACAGTTTATAGAGCGATTACAAATTCACGAAACAAAGCTTATAATGATCAAGTATCAGCAATTATTACTGGTGCAAAAGCGTGGAGTACAGATCAAAAGAATTTTTATAAATTACCTGGTAAAAGTGAAAAGATTAGTGTAACGTTAAAAGAATTAAAAACTGGGGGATATGTAGATAGTAAAATTGTTAATATAAAAAATGGTAAAAAATTTGACGATAACTGTACGAAAGTGGATATTACTTATGATGGAAAGAAATTAAAATACCAATTAAATTTGTCAAGTTGTACAAATTAAATGTCTAAAAATGAAAAACTAAAGAAAAGATGTTTTCTTTTATTCTAAATTGTGTTAAAATGAAACAGTAGAATGTATCGTAATAGGCTAGTTAATGAAGGAGGAGTTAGTGTGGCACTAAATTTTAAAAAAATCTTTGATGGTGAAGATGATATGTATGAAAAAAGTTCAGGAGATGAATATTATAAATTATCTGCTGATGAAGCAATTGATAAAAATGGTGGTTCTAAAATGATTTTATTAGAGCCTCGTGCATATTCTGAATCCCAACAAATCGTTGATTATTTAAAGAATAGAAATGCAGTTGTTGTAAATTTAAAAAGGGTTACTAGTGACCAAGCAAAGCGTATTGTTGATTTTTTAAGTGGAACAATTTATGCGATTGGTGGAGATTTACAAAAAATTGGTGGAGGTATTTTCTTATGTACACCAAATAACGTAAATGTTCAAGGAAAAATTACGGATGATAATGATGGAAAAGATATCCATGACAATGATGATATTAATATTGAATGGTAAATGTAAAAATTGATTGAATTAGAAATAAAAGTGTGCTACAATAGGTCGTAGTGCCAGAGGTGATGATATGGATAAGTTTAATCGAACACTTCGTGGTTATGATCCAATTGAAGTAAATAACTTTTTAGATAAAGTTATTAAACAAGTGGAAATAATGGTTGGGGAATTAAACGAAAAAGACGAAAAGATTGCTCGTTTAGAAGCACTTTCAAAAGAAAATGACATGTTAAAGCAAAAATTAGATCAATATCGTAGAACAGAAGAAACGATGAATCGAGCAATTATGATGGCACAAAAAACATCAGATCAGATGAAAGTGGCTGCTCATCATGAATGTGAAGTTATTATTAATGATGCAAAACGTAATGCGAATCGCATTATCAATGAAGCCCTTTTAAGAGCAGAAAAAACAGAGCAAGAAGCCAATATGTTAAGGCGTAATATTAGTATATTTAAACGTCGATTAAGAAATATCATCGAAGCACAGCTAGAAATGGTTGAAGAAATTGACCATGTAGAATTATAAAACAATAGAGAAAGACGGTATATGGCTGGACTTATAGAAAGTTCGTGGTTGATGGAAACGAATACGAAGGTTATATATAGATCACTTTTGATGTGACTAATGAAGATTAGTCCGGGTAACGCCGTTATCGTATTAAGTGTATAAACTCATTATAAAATAAGGTGGTACCGCGGGAAAACTCGTCCTTATAATTAATGAGTTTTTTTATATTAAATATAGGAGGTTTTTATGGGACAATTTAAAGAATTAAGTAAAGAAAAAGTAAATGTAGTAGAAAGTAAGATTTTAAAAGAATGGAAAGAGAAAGATATTTTAAATTTAACAATTGAAAATAGAAAAGGTGCTAAAGATTTTGTTTTTTATGATGGACCAATTTATGCGAATGCGAAACCTGGAATTCATCATGTTTTTGCGAAAACAATTAAAGATGCTTTTTGTAAATATAAAACAATGCGTGGGTATCGTGTTCTAAGAAAAATTGGACTTGATACGCATGGACTTCCAATTGAAGTAAATGTTGAAAAAAAATTAGGTTTTCAATCAAAAGTTGATATTGAAAAATTTGGAATTGAGAAATTTTGTACAGAATGTAAAAATGAAACGGATAGTAATATTGATGAAGTAAAAAAGGTAACTGATATGATGGGACAATTTATTGACTGTGACCATCCCTATGTTACTTGTAGTAATGAATATATTGAATCTGAATGGTGGATTGTAAATGAACTTAATAAAAAAGGATTACTTTATCATGGTAATAAAGTACTTCCTTATTGTCCTAGATGTGGTACTGAACTTGCAAGTCACGAAGTATCACAAGGATACAAAGAAGTTAGTGTAAATACGGTTATCGTACCATTTAAATTAGTAGGAAAAGAGGAATATTTCTTAGTATGGACGACAACTCCTTGGACATTAATGGCTAATGTAGCTGCCTGTGTAAATCCTGATTTAAAATATGTAAAAGTAGCATCTCGTGGTTATAAATTTATTTTATGTTCTAGCTTAGTAAGTAATGTATTAGGAGATGACTATGAAGTTTTAGAAACATATAAAGGAACTGACTTAGTTGGAATAAAATATGAACAATTTATGCCATTTGTTAAAGTAGAAGGAAAGGCTTTTGAAGTAATTGCTGATTCTTATGTAACAGATACAGATGGTACTGGTATTGTTCATATTGCTCCAGCATATGGAGCTGATGATAATCGTATTTGTATGGATAATGGAATTGGATTTGTAAACCCAGTTGGACCTGATGGACGATATAAAGAAGGGCCTTGGAAAGGTACTTTAGTAACAGATCCAGAATTAGAACTTACGATTATTAAATGGTTAAAAGAAAATGATAAGTTATTTAAAAAACAAAAAATAACACATGATTATCCACATTGTTGGCGATGTAAACAACCACTTATTTACTTTGCTAAACCAGCTTGGTATGTAAGAAATACGGCTTATAAAGAAGAAATTATCAAAGCAAATGAAACTGTAAATTGGTATCCTGATTATATTGGTAAAAAGAGATTTGCTAACTGGTTAGAAAATATGATTGATTGGGGTATTTCTAGAAATCGTTATTGGGGATGTCCTCTTCCAATTTGGACTTGTGAATGTGGTCATTTTGAAACAATTGGTTCAGTAGCAGAATTAAAAGAAAAGGCAATTGAAAAAGTAGATGATAATTTAGAATTACATCGTCCATATGTTGATCAAATTCATCTTACTTGTCCACATTGTGGTAAAAAAATGAGTAGAGTAAGTGATGTAATGGATGTATGGTTTGATTCTGGTGCGATGCCATACGCACAGTTCCATTATCCATTTGAAAATAAAGAATTATTTGAATCACAATTTCCAGCTGATTTTATTGCAGAAGGAGTAGATCAAACAAGAGGTTGGTTCTACGTATTAATTGTTCTTTCAACTCTAATTAGTGGAAAATCTAGTTTCAAAAATGTTGTAGTAAATGATATGATGCTAGATGCGAATGGAAAGAAAATGAGCAAGTCAACAGGTAATATTATTAATCCAATTGAGATTATGGAAAAATATGGTGCTGATCCAGTTCGTTTCTATATGTTATATGCTTCTCCAATTTGGACACCACTTAAATTTGATGAAGAAGGATTAAAAGAGGTACATTCTAAATTCTTTAATACTTTAAAAAATACCTATAACTTCTTTAGTTTATATGCGAATACGGATAAAGTAGATCCAAGAGAATTTGAAGTTGATTACCAAGATAGAACACTCATTGATAAATGGTTAATATCTAAATATCATCAATTATTAAAAGATGTTACAAGTTACTACGAAGAATATGATTTGACAAAAGTAGTGCGTAGTATTACAAACTTTGTGAATGAAGATTTATCAAATTGGTATATTAGAAGAAATAGAAGAAGATTCTGGGCAAGTGAGTTAGACCTTGATAAAAAAGCAGTTTATAAAACAACTTATGAAGTATTAGTTGGATTATGTGAAATGATAGCACCAATTGTACCTTATCTTTCAGAAGAAATGTATCAAGCATTAACAGGAAAAGATTCTGTTCATTTAGCTGACTTTCCAATTTATAATGAACAGTTGATTGATAAAACAATTGAAGAAAAAATGGATTTAGTTCGTGATTTAATTAGTTTAGGTAGAAATGCAAGAGAAGAAGCTAAAATTAAAGTTAGACAGCCATTAAGCGAAGTTATTATTGATGGTAAAAATAAAGAAATTATTGGAGAACTTACAGATTTGATTTTAGAAGAATTAAATGTAAAAGAAGTTGTCTATGAAGATAATTTAAGTAATTTTATGAATTTCACAGTGTTACCTAATTATAAAGTAGCAGGACCAATCTTTGGTTCTAATATTAAAGCTTATGCAAAAGCATTAACAGAACTTTCTTTAGAACAAATTATGAGCTTACAAAATGAAGAAAATGTTGATATTTTAGTAGATGATGTAGAATACAACATTTCAAGTGATATGGTCGTAATTCGTATTGTATCTAAAGAAGGATTTAATGCTCAAATGGAAAATAATCACTTCATTATTTTAGATACAGAATTAACAGAGGATTTAATTTATGAAGGAATTGCACGTGAACTTGTTTCTAAGGTACAAAATTTAAGAAAAAATAAAGATTTTGAAGTAGCAGATCGTATTATATTATATTATCATGGTGATGAAAATTTTGAAAAAGCACTTACAAAATTTAAAGAGTTTGTACAAAATGAAACTTTAGCTTTAAATATTACAAAGAAAGAGAATCTTGAAGTGGCTTATGATTTAAATGGTCATGAAGTATATCTTGATGTTGAAAAGGTATCAAAATAATTCTGAAAGAATAAACAGAAATAATATGAACCTCGTTTCTTGAAAATAGAAGCGAGGTTTTTGTATGAGTAAATTAAGTTATGAAGATACAAGTTCAAATTTATATTTAAATGTAGTTACTGATATAATTGACAGAGATAATAGTGTTAGTAATAAAAAAAAAAGAAAGTAAGTAAATAAACTCAAAATATGATTGGATTGATAAAGTACAAGACAATTTTGAGAAATTTATAAAATAGATACACATAATTAATGTGGAATCGTAAATAAGCAAAAGAAAAATGAGTTTAAAAAAAGGAAAAGGTAACGCAAATAAACAAATTAAGAGTATCATTTTATTTAATACTGCCATGTGTTTTAAGGACTAGTTGAAAATTATTAAAAATATGTTATAATCATTTTGAAAGGGTAAAAAATATTAGAATATAAGTTAAAACTAAAATTAAAGGAGAATTGAGAAAAATGGATGAAAGAATTTATGAGCTGGTAGAAATATTAAAAAATGAATCTGGATTTTCGGAGGCGATGTTATATAAAAATTTAGTGTGTATTGAAAACGTTAAGAGTAGTTTTGATGAAAATGATTTTAAAATATTATATGCGGCTTTTGTTTTGATACACAATAAAATGGGAATTAGTTTAGAGGAATTTAATAAAAGTATTGAATCATTAATGGAATCACCTAAATTAGATAGGGCAGTATTGAATTTTAAAAATGCTATTGAAAAAGAGGAGTGGCTACAGATAGAACAACAGAGTCAAGAAGCCTATCCATATAAATTGTATATGAGTATTGATAATTCGGGTTTGTGTTATGTAGCAACTAAATTTATTCGAGAATGTTTAAAGAGAAATAGATATGATTTTTCTTTTAAAGTTAATTTGAGAGAAAGCGTAAATAGAAGAGATAATTTGGTAGTTTTTTGCACGGAAGAAAATTTACAATTTTATTATAATATTTTAAAGTTATCTTCACATAAAGTTAAAGTGAATGCTCCACATTTATTAGGATACAATTTAGGAAAGAATATTTATGGAGGGCATGACTTTGAAAATGGAACTGTTAGCTATTCAGAAAAAATATGTGATGAATTTTATGAGCGATTATGTAATTCTGATTATCCAGAAGATATTGCTATCGACTTTTATGAAAATTTATATAGCGATGAGATGATAGAAATCATTGAAAATGGATCTTTAAAACAAAGTAAAAATAAATAATAAAATTTGAAGTTGTAAGATAAATGACGACATAAAAATGATATACTTCTCGTTTCTTAAATATAGAAACGAGTTTTTGTATGAATAAATTAAGTTATGAAATAAAAAGAAAATTTTGAGTTATTTATGATTTAAATGGATATGAAGTATATCTTGATGTCGAAAATAATTATGAAAGAGTAACTAAAAACAACGTAAGCTAATATTTACTTTTCTATTTTTATTGAAAAAATAAGGAAACATTGATACAATTTTAGTATAAAGATGTTGAGGTGTGATGATGAAAAATCAAGATAAAATTGTATTATTTTATGGAATGGATCCAGTAGATGGACAAATAAAAAATGGTACTTGTGATCGCATTGGGAGTACCGAAAAAGAGGACTTTCATATTCTTTGCTTTCGAGAATTTTGCAAATCCCATTTTTTAGATATCAAGGCTTTTCAGAATTTATCTTATCGTAGTTCTATTGATGTTGTTAGTTATTTTTTATCGCAAGTGATGGGACATGTTGTATTTTTGAATACTACTAAAGATATTGAAAAATATGGTTACTCAGGAATGTTTTTTATGCCACCAGAGTTAACGGAAGAACAAGCAAAATTAGTAACGTCATTTACGGAAGAATTAACATCCTTTCAAATTGTAGTTAATTATGATATGGCATTAAATGCTGGTATTATTGAAGCTAAAACAAAACAGGCTACAAGTGATGTTAATATCAAAAAGTTTATTCAAGATTTTATTGATATACAATATCGAAAAGGGAAGAAGAAATAATATAAAGATAGTACTCATCAACACGATACTGGGTGGATTTTCTTAATAATAAAAAATCTAATAATTCATAATAGTAAATTATTAGATTTTTCAGTTATCTTGAAGATATGTTTATTTATTCTTTTTCATAAATTCTCGGAGCATTTTTGTAAGTGCTCTTTTTTCAATTCTTGATACATAACTACGAGATATTTTTAATTTTTTGGCAATCTCTTTTTGTGTTATTGCGTCTTGATTATCAAGTCCATATCTAGCAGTAATAATTTCTTTTTCTCTTGGTGTTAAAACTTGATAATACTGTTTTAAAAGATTAATATTATCTTGTTTATGTATATTCATTGCAAAATCTTGTTCTGGTGTTGTTAAAATATCTAAAAACGTAATTTCATTGCCGTCTTTATCAAAACCAATCCCTTCATTAATACTAACATTTTTACTATTTTTCTTATCACTACGGAAATACATTAAGATTTCATTTTCAATGCATCTAGCACAATAAGTAGTAATTCTAGTTCCATGTTTATAAGAGTAAGAGTCTACTCCTTTGATTAAACCAATGGTTCCAATACTAATTAAGTCATCCATATCTTCTTTTCTATGGTCATATTTTTTTACAATATGTGCAACGAGTCTTAAGTTATGTTCAATTAATTTATTTCGCGCATCTTTATCTCCTAATTTTGCTTTTTTTACACATTCTTCTTCTTCCTCTTTTGATAGCGGGTCTGGAAATAAATTATTAGAGTAAGCAGCTGAAAATAAATAAAAATTTTGAAATATTTTTTTTATCCAATCAAACAAATTTTATCACATCCTGATAATACTATATGAGTTTTTTTATTATTTAGAATGGTGGACAATATATCAATTTGTTTGATTGTATCTCATTTGTTTTTTCGGTATAATAAAAAGGAGTAGAGGTGATAAGATGGTAGTTGATGTATTAACGCAGATTAAAAGTCAGCAAGTGGATAAAACGTTTTCATATTTGGTACCAAAAGAATTAGAAAAAAAAGTGGTACCAGGAACAAGGGTTACCATTCCGTTTGGAAAACAGGTATTAGAAGGATTCGTTATCTCTTATCATGTAGATAAAAATTTTGATTATGAATTAAAACCAATTTTAAATGTTGTAGATGAAGAACCCGTTTTAAATGAAGAATTATTAAAATTAGGAGATTATATTAGTAAAAAAACAATTTGTACGAAAACACAAGCTTATCAAGCAATGCTACCATCAGCATTAAAAGCAAAAAAAGGATTTATTGTACCAAAAAAATATGAAACTTATGTTGTATTAAAAGATAAGTCTTATGTTGGAAAAACAGAAACACAAAAAAAGATTTTACAATTATTTACTTCATCGGATAAAGTATCGAAAAAAGTGGCAAGCGAAATTTCTTCTTCTTCTTTAAAAACGCTATTAACGAAAAAAGTGATTGAAGAAGTAAAAGAAGAAGTATATCGTTTGGCTTTAGAGGAAACAAAAGAATTTATACGTCATTGTTTAAATGAAGAACAACAATCTGCTTATTTACAAATAAAAAAATCTTTTTCTACTTATCAACCTTTTTTACTTCATGGTGTTACCGGTAGTGGAAAAACAGAAGTATATATGCACTTAATTGAAGCGGTATTAAAACAGCAAAAAGAAGTAATCGTCTTAGTACCAGAAATTAGTTTAACACCACAGTTTGTATCATTATTTAAAAATAGATTTGGTCGTACGGTTGCAATATTACATAGTGGTTTATCAGATGGAGAAAAGTATGATGAATGGCGTAAAATTGTAAGAAAAGAAGTATCTATTGTAATTGGGGCTAGAAGTGCAATATTTGCTCCTTTTACAAAACTTGGATTAATTATTATTGATGAAGAACATTCTAGTACTTATAAACAAGAAAATATACCACATTACGACGCAATAGATATTGCTTTAAGACGGGGAAAATATCATCACTCTCCAGTTGTACTTGGTAGTGCAACACCATCAGTTGAAAGCTATACAAAAGCGAAAAGTGGTAGTTATCAGTTACTTACAATGAAAGAAAGAGTGAATAAGAGCATGCCAACGATTCATCTTGTAGATATGAAAGAAGAGATGAAACAAGGTAGGAGAATGATTTGTTCTTTGTTAGATGAAAAAATAAAAGAACGATTAGAAAAACGAGAACAAATAATTTTATTATTGAATCGTCGTGGGTTTTCAACTGTTTTAAGTTGTCATGACTGTGGATATACGGATAAATGTCCAAATTGTGATATCCCACTTACGTATCATAAAGCAAGTGGGAGAGAAAAATGTCATTACTGTGGATATATGAAACCATTGCTTCAAATATGCCCTGAGTGTCATAGTAGGGAAATTTCACAATTTGGTATGGGCACACAAAAATTAGAAGAATATTTAAAAGAGACTTATTCTGCTAGAATTTTACGTATGGATGTTGATACAACAACTAGAAAGGGTAGTCATAAAAAAATGATTGATTCGTTTTCCAATCATGAATACGATATCTTAGTGGGAACACAAATGATTGCCAAAGGATTAAATTTTAAAGATGTGACATTAGTAGGCGTATTACAAGCAGATAACAGTTTAAATATTCCTGATTTTAGGAGTGGAGAAAGAACCTATCAATTACTAAGTCAAGTAGCAGGAAGAAGTGGGCGTGCTAATAAACTAGGAGAAGTAATATTTCAAGGATTTAATATGGACCATTATAGTATAAAAAAAGCGAGTAAACATGATTATATGGGGTTTTACGAAGAGGAAATGAATTTAAGAAAAACATTAAACTATCCACCATATTGTCAATTAGTAAGTATTAAAGTCAGTGGTAAAAAAATGGAAGAAGTAATGACAGAGATTACGAAGATTACGAATTTTTTAAGAAGAGAGTGTAAAAAAGAAGTGATATTAGGTCCAAGCCAAGCAATGATACCAAAAATAAATCTGATTTATTATATGCAGACAATTATGAAGTATCAAACATTAAAAGATGTTTATCCGATGCTACATTTTATTTATGAGAAATATAAAACAAAAAAGAATGTCTATGTTGAAGTGGATATCAATCCAAGTCGATTATAATTTGACAATTCTTTTTTTTCTTGTATGATAATTGCACAAGGAGAAAAGCATGAAAAATTTAATGATTATAATAAAAAAATATTGGAGCAATTTTACCATTTAGAACATCAAAATGAATATTCTTATCCTCTTTTAGTAAGTCCTAAAATAAAAAAGTACGAACCAAAAACTATGTACATTGGTCAAGAAACAAATACTTGGTTAAAACATAAAAATGAAAAGATACCGGTAGAAGAAATTGAAGATGCGTATTATTTCTTTTTAAAAAATGGCTTGCCATCTACTTTGTTTTGGAAGTTTATTGAACAATCATTTAATTTAGATAAAAAAGAAATTTATCAGAATATTATTTGGTGTAATTCTATTATTTGTGGTAAAAAATATGAAAAAGGAACACCTAAATTATCTCAGGAAATGATTGATATGAGTATTGACTATTTAGTTCATCTTTATTATGAATTTCATCCGGATTATATTTGTATTGTAGCCGGACCTAATAATCCATATTATTTTATTATTAAAGCTTTTTTATCTACTATAAAAAAAGATAATATCATGTATCCAACAAGAAAAAACTTCTGTCAAATCAATGATTCGATTATATGGACTTATCACCCTAATTATTTAAATCGAATTGGTAAAATAGGATCTACTATAGTGGAAGTAAATAAAGTAAGAAAAAAATAATGGTATATATTTTTTTTCTTTTGTGTTAAAATAAAATTGGTGATAATAATGAATATAGATGAGTTAAATGTAGAAAAAGAAATAAAAATTGTATTTATGGGAACTCCAGAATTTAGTGTTCCTGTATTAGAAGGATTAATTGAAAATTATAAAGTAAAAGCAATTGTAACACAACCAGATCGTTTAGTTGGAAGAAAGCAAATTCTAACACCACCACCAGTTAAAAAAGTGGGGGAAAAACATACGATTTTAGTATTACAACCAGAAAAGATTAAAGAACATGTAGAAGAAATTGTTGCATTACGACCAGACTTAATTATTACTTGTGCTTATGGTCAAATTTTACCAAAGGCAATTTTAGATGCGCCAAGATTAGGATGTATTAATGTTCATGCATCATTACTTCCTAGATTACGTGGTGGGGCACCAA